>CAUUKX010000043.1:0-16496 GCA_963545585.1 uncultured Lachnospiraceae bacterium | reverse complement strand
TTTCCACCAGAAAGGCTCTCGGTATTTCGGTACTCCGTACATACAGACCTCCTTTGTTTCGTCCATAAAACTATTTATGAACCCGCTGCCGTCATGCCCGATTGCTTTCAAATAATTGTATTCTTAATTCTCTCTTTTTCTCTGAATACGACATGACATTGAGGTATCCGGTCAACTAACCGGCTTAATTTTTCCTGACAAAACTTTCCTTATCTACTGCCGACTCCAGCAAAACTCACCTGTTCAGCGCCGCCCCACCAAGGAAAACTGTTTTTTTCGCAGTTGTTAGCATGGGAAAAATTAAGTAATCATTTTGTAACACATTGTTATTATGATATCATATGTTGAGCCAAATGTAAAGTTTATCTTTTATTTTCGTAAATGAAAGCGGATTTTCGTCATTTTGCATAAAATCATTCCAGCCATCCCTTGCCCTCGCCAAAGCCTTTAAAATCAAAAACTTTGCGATTACTAAATATTCAGTCTCCGCAAAGTTTTTGCCTTTTCTTGATTTTTCTTAATATTAACTTTACAAAAATTTATTTCTTTTTGAAAACTCAATTTTCCCATGTTCGTCAGAACAGCTTTTTTTAGGTAAGTCGCCCACCCGGACAGAAAGCGAAGCTTTCGATCAGGCAGACTGCCCACCCGGGCAGAAGTGCGCAGCACTTCGATCGGAGAAAAGTTGAGTTAAAAGCATAAAATTATTTGCGCTTTAACGATGATGCCGCATCCGATAATCCAATCCAATCACACCTAAAATAACCGTAATCAGCACTACCAAAGTAACTCCGATACCGCCGTAATCACCAAAAATAAATTTGCTTAAATCAAATTCCCCCTTGGCTTTCCCACTGATTTCAGCTTTTTCGCCTGACGGCTCTTTCTCCGGCTGCATCGGCGCACCCTGAGCAATTTTCTCATCGCCGATTTCAACATCACCCTGCGGTGTAACCCAAACTAAAATTGTATTGTCACCCGCTTCTACCGTAAGCTCAGCCGATGCCGCCTCTTCCGGCAAAACATAATTTTCCGATACAACCCGATAAACATAAGTACCCTGCTCTAAGCTCAAACGAATATGCCCAACGCTGTCCTTTCCCGATTCGCTGACAAAACTGCCAACTTTTTCTCCGCTGCTGCCATCGGCGTTTTGCCGATAAAACTCCAGCTCTACTCCCGACACCGGCGCTTCTTCAACCGTTTCGCCCACGATCAGCAGTATGTTTTTCTTTTCTGTCTGAATTGCCGAAATCAGAGGCGAACTTATGAAGATTAAAGTCATCATCATCGTTAACACCAACGCCATATGAGCCTTCCCTGCAAAACACTTCTTTTTCATAAGCTCTCCTTTCTTAATATAGGTCTTCTTCCCCATCTTATAGTTCTTTAGTTTTTGTTGTTTTCATAATAGCATAGATTCTTCATAAAAGCAATAGTTTTTTTAATTTTTTTATAAAAAAAAGGAAGCCTTTCCTGCTCCCTTTTTCTTAATTATTGTACTAAAACACCTTTTTCAATTTCCGTTGCCGGCAAGTCTTTGACCACATTAATACCGTTGAACTCCAAAACTTCTTTTACTTTTAATTCATAAGTCCTATTGGGATTGTAATTTTGAGCATTCAGCACGATTCGGCGTCCGTCAATGTAGCGAACTCCCAAAATATAAAGCTCCTGCTTGCTTTCCTTGTCATAAATCCGGTAATTATCGACATCCAGATTCGGCACTGCTTTGGCCACCGGTTCGTTAAAGTAAATCTGGACGGCATTATCGCCGATATAAATTACCTTTTCAAACCGCACCTTCTCTTCTTCCATATCCGTTACTTCAAAAGCAATCTTTGCAGCATCCTTGCGCCACTCGCCGTTAGCACCCTTAATATCCGTTTTGGCGTAAAGATAATAAGTGGCTGAATTGTTTTCCTTCAGCGGCTCAGCCAAATACATCAGCATCCGGCCATTCTCATAATCATGATAAATCGCCGCCGGAACAATCATTTTACCACTCAGCTCCCGACGGAGATAATAATTTTTTGGCTCTGCCGCCGTTCGCTGATCCATAGCCGTATCAAAATTGAACTGAATCGTATAGGGATCAATCTGGCTGGCCTCGCTTAAATCATAGCTGCTGGTTCCGGTTACGCCCGCCGTAAAGCGATAGTCCTTTTCAATAATGGATTCTGTCCGGCCCTCAGTATAGAGCTGATTGATTTTCAGGTTATAAGTTTTATTCTCAATCAGCGTCCGTGATGTTTTCAGCAAAATACTTTGCTCGCTGCTCTCGCTGCCCGCTAAAACAGTGGCTTTATCAATCGCAATCGGTGAAGCATTGTTGTCCGTCAGATAATAGGAAAAAACCTGCTCTGCGGTAGCGGCGCTGACCGGCTTATTAGTTGTCAGGCGAATAGTATTTTTATCCAGCAGTTCAATCGCCGTAATATCAAACTTGGCTTCCTCCGTTTGCTTGCCTAAAAACAGCAGCCTATCTTCCTTGCCCGAATTAATTCTGACGCCTAACTTCGATTGGGCGCTGCCCGATACGATCAAGACATAGGCTGCGTTTTCCACAAAACTATAATTTTGCATTTGAATCCGCACCTTGGTTTCCCCAGAAAGATTTACTTTTAAAGCGGAGCTATCGGCCACAACATCTTTGTCCCGCTTAATCTGATAAAAACTTTGGTTGGTCATAATATCGCCAATCGGATGCGTAAACTCCACCTCAATCGTTCGCCGATCCAAGACATCAATCCGGCTGATCCGGAAAAGATCCGTTTCAATCCCCTGCCGGCGCAGCGAAATAAATTCCTTTTTATATTCCTGAAAATAAGTATTATCCCGGTCAATCACATCTTTAATCAAAATCTGATATTTAACATTCTCGGCCGGCTGATCGGTATCAACCACAAACGAATTTAACAAATCCGTCGCCCGGATGGACTTAACCTTTAAATTGCGGCCGCCTTCCTCAACCAGAATCATATTTTCGGCCGAAAAAATCTTGGGAGGATTGCTGAAACGGACGCTGTAACGGCCGGGCGACATTTCTTTGACTTCTTCCACCCGGTTTTTTCCCGTCCGGCGCAGCAGCCCGACTTCCGTCAGCGTTACTTCGGTAACACCCTCGTTTTTCAGCAAATTATAAAACATTTCTTTTTCGGTCTGCACATTTTTCATACCCAGCACCCGGTCAAGGAGCTTAATCACATCGCCCCGGGTAAAGGGATTGGCCGCTGCCAGACTAACCTCACCAGCCGTTACGATTTTTAAATCCTCCGCTTTTTTAAAAGTATTCTGCCAAGTAAAATCCTTCTCATACTGATAACCTAGCGCAACCAACAGCAATTTGGCAAAAGCCTGCATCTCTAACTTAGCCTTCGGCCGGAAAGTATGATCGGCATAGCCGTTGATAATTCCCTTTTGAATACAGTAGCCGATGTATGGCGCCGCCCAATCAGTTTTGGCATTGATATCGGTAAACGCACTAATCGGATAACTGGCGGAATTGGTCATCACTTCTTTCTCCGCCCCCAATAGCCGGACAATAAAAGTCGCCGCCTCCTGCCGGGTCAAAGTGCTGGTTAAATTATAAGATTTGCCGTCACCCTTTAAAATACCTAATTTATTCAGTCTTGACGCTTTTTCCTCCAAGGTACTCTCCGCCGCCTGTACCGAAATACCGGTCAGCAGAATCATAATTCCCAGTAACAGCGCTAATATTCTTTTCATGCTTACCTCCACTTTCTTGGTCTATCGAGTTTCCCCGCTTCCAGTTTTCCCCTTATTATACATGATTTTGAAATTTTTTAACAGGGTTTCTTCTATTTTTAAACAGATTTTAATATGTTTCTCAGTTCAGGCAAGCAGATATGGATACTTAATATGACAAGAGAACTTGCTCTCTATTGTCATATTAAGTATCCATATCTATTTGCGGAACGTATACACCCAGAATTCGCAGTCAGCGAATTCTGGGTGGCTTGCCTGAACAAACTTTGCCTGAATGGAACCCAATCACTATACTTGATACTGCTCCAGAAAACTCCTACTCTACATTTAAAAACTCATTTTGATAGGCGTCAATATAGTAAATACTGCCGTCCTCCAAAATCAGGCGGTAGACCGGCGTTGCTTCAATCGTCAGCTGACGGGTATCCGAATCCAAAATCCAGTATCCGATATCCGCATCCTTAATGATAATATTTTTTTTGCCCTTTTCCTCCATCTTATTCATAAAATAGTACATCACTTCATCAAAAGCATAAATCTCCTGCGCCGCCCCGTCAAACTCAAGCGGCTCGTAAAAATGCCCAATCGCCTCGCTGATGCCTTTTTCCCCGATTTGAACCTGAAATTGGCTGCTGAATATAATCTGACCACGAAAAACGCCGTTAATATCCAGCAAATATTCCGAACCCTTAACTTGCCGGTTTGTTACTTGGAACTGCTTGCCCTCACCCACCAAATCCCTGACAAAGAGCAGTGCTTTGGCCTCTAACGCTGACAGCGCAGAACCGTCCGGTACATAACGCTCATTTTCCCCTTTATAATAAAGAGTACCGCTGTGGTCGCCCGTATAAAAGGCAAGCTGCTGGCGGTCATTTTGATAGCTGTCCGCCAAGGCCGCCTGATAAGTAATTTCCGAGCGATAATCCTGCCCACCGAAAATTTTCGCTAAAATCGCTTCTTTTTTCCACTCCGCCGATTTCAGCTCTAAAATTGCCTTGGGATAAAACTCCGGCAAATAATCATACATCGTTACCCCTTTTTGCTTCATCCTGCTTTCCAGCTGCCGGATTCGGTTATTAGACAGCGTATAGCTGCGCTGATCCCGAATGCTCCGCACCCCATAAAGCCCCAAATTAATCACAAAAAATATGACAATAAAAACCGATAATATTTTGTTCCAGTTCATCGTTTCCCTCCTTGCGGCATTAGGGAATAAAGAAACTCTCCGTCCTCGGTGTTAATCACCCAGCCCAGCCGGACACCGCTTTTTTCGGCAAAATAAGCCAAAGTCAAATCGCGGATTACGGTCTGATCATGTGTCTGATAAAAGCGGTTCAGCACCTCTTCATAATTAGCCCGAAACCGCATCCCCTGCTGGAGCAACTCTTCCGGCTGAAGGAGCAGCCGCTTATACAAAGTTACCTGCTCTCCTTCCACTACTGCCTCCAGCGGATACTTAACGCCGTAATGCTTTGTCATTTCCTCGTTCCAAATCAAACGATGCCCCCGGAAATAATAATCAAAATAAAAATGATGCCGCTCATCCTCCGCCTGATAGGCTGATAGCTTAATCTCCTGTGTGCTCAAAAGACTGTCTTTATTCATAAAATCAACCGCCTTTTTCAAGGCTTCGCCTGCCGGCAGCCTCTCGTCTCCTTTTTCAACCGCCTGAGCCAAGCGATAAGTAAATATCCCCTTGGTGTTATACTCTAAGAGGGTTGAGGAGTCACCATAGCGAACTCTTTCCGGCTCCAGAATACTCCATAAAATTCGCGGGTTTTTGACAAAGAAAAAGATATATTCCGACAGCCGGTCGGTATCAATCCTGACCTGCCCATCTGTCTCCGGCAGATAAGGTGCTTCCCATTTCCATTCTTGGGGCAAAATATAGTTTTGTTTCGGTGCCGGCAGCAGTACCTCGCCAGCGAAATCCGCCAGCCCCTGCTGTTTGGCGGACAGCCGAAGATTACCGGCGGAAGCCTGACCGCTGATATAACGACTGAAAACTTCATTTTCATCAGATAAATCATTTTTTAAAACAGAAAAACCCTTGACCAAAGCCGTGTCCTTATCAAAAAAAAGTAGCAAAAAGCGGTTCTCGGCTAACCCCGCCGGAACCAAAGCCATACTAGTAATCTCTGCCGCCTCTTTCGGCATCTTTATTTGAGCAATCCGGCCAATCATCTGCACCGAAATCGGCACTGAAAAATGATACAAAATATGCGGCTGCTCAAACAAAACCGGATAATCATATGCACTGAGCGCCGACATTTTCTCAAGCTGCCGAATCACCCGGCCGGTATCTTTTAAAATCGAACTGAATAAAATCCCAGCCGAGTCAAGCATATGGTACTCGCCTTTGATTTCACCCTTATATAAGGCAATATATTCCGGCTCCATAATCAATTCCTGCAAGGCCTGCTCTGCCGTTTTTTTCTGTACCGCCGAAGAAAAAAGGCCATGGTTCTCAAACCATAACCTTTCAATTTGCAAAAGACTTAATAAAATAAGCATCGCTAATGTCATCGACTTAATCGCTGTTTTGCCGCTCATCTTTGCTCCATTCCAATTCTTTTCTTTCGATTCCTTGCTGTGCGCACCGCCTAAGCAACACGCAACAGGGCTTCCGTCATTAAGCTGCGCACTCCCGCACTCACATCACATTCGCAGCCGCCCCGCTATGCCTGCCGTCCGCTCATCTACTTTATCGGCCTCTGGCTGCGCAAAACTATTTTTTAAACTTTAATGTCATGCTTTCCAATTTGTCCTTGGTTTTAATGTCCTCGACAATGATTTGGTAAAGCTGATAAGACAGTTTTTGGCTTTCACCGCTGACTTGAATCAGCAAATAATTGACTCCGGCACGGTTTAATTCAATTTCAGCACTGAACAATTTACTGGCTCCAATGGTATACTGATCAATCTGCAAAATCATCGGTTCGGTTTTGCCGTCTTCTTTGACCGGCAAATAAAACAGCACCAAATCAACCCGATCTTCCTTGCCACCGTTTCCTAAAAGCTTCCGGCTGCCGCTGAAAAGCTTCGTTCTTTTTTTGCCGATTCCCTCCGTCAAGGTCAAAGAACCAATTTGCTCGGCCACACCGTTTTCTTCCGTTTTCAGGTTTTCTTCCAATTCCTGCACATATTGCAGTAAACTTTCCATGGTAACACCGGCTGCTTCTAACTGTTCCGCCTGACCCAGCGCAGCTTTTTCTTCCGTTGCCTTATTTGTCATAACTTTATTGCCTGCGTTTTCACGAACCCCACCGTTTGCAAAGGTGCTCGCCTCGGCAGCAAAAGAAAAGAGGAACATCCATATCAAACCAATAAAAAACAATCCAAACCTGTTTTTTTTCATATTCGCTCCTTTCTCCTTGGTTTCTCTGTTACCGTTTAGGCAGGTTACCCTTGATATCCGAACGGAGAACTTGTTCTCCAGCGACATATCCAGCATAAATACCTATTTGCTTAACGCCTGAACTGCAACATTTATCTTGTCCTTCCTGCGGTTTGCCATACCGCTAAAATATTTTCCTGATAAGTACATATTATACCGGATTCATATTACAAAACCGTTACAATCCGCTAACGGATAGGTTACGAATAAGGCCGGCTGACCGCCGCCCCAAATCCCAATCAACAGGGAAAATATAAAGAAAAGCAGCTCCCCTGCCCCAGCTCCGACGTAACCTCGACCCGGCCGCCGTGATACTGCATAATCTCCTTGACAATCGCCAGTCCCAGTCCCGTTCCGCCCATCGCCCGGGAGCGCGCCTTATCGACCCGGTAAAAACGTTCAAATACCCGCGGCAAATCCTCCGGCGCAATTCCAATTCCCTGATCCTGAATCTTGCCGACCACAAAACTTTCCTCCACAGATAACGACACCTTAACCTGACTGCCTTCCCCGCTGTATTTAACGGCATTGGAAATCAAATTGCGAAAAACCTGCGATATCCGGCCGGAATCGCCATAAATATAATAGTTTTCCTCAGCTTCAAATAAGAGTTGCTGCCCTTTTTTACGGGCATGAATTTGGTAGCCCTCCACCTCGCTGCGAACCAGCCCCGTCAGTTCAATCTGCTCCATCTGAAAACTAAGCTTTTTGTTATCTAACTTGGATAAGTCTAATAAGTCCTGAACCAAAGCCGTCATCCGGTCGCTTTCCGAGTTAATAACGGTCAAAAACCGCTCCCGGTTTTCGATATCCTCCGGCGGCAAATCCAGCAAAGTTTCGGCATAGCTTTTCACCGTTGTAATCGGTGTCCGCAGTTCATGCGAAACATTGGCCACAAACTCTTTTTGAATCTGCTCTAATTTTTTATGCTCGGTTACGTCCTGAATAACGCAAATCACTCCTCTGGCTACCCGATCATCACTAAAATACCGGGCAAACGCCACATTAAAATATTGATTGTCCTTTTCCAAAGGAAATTTTAACTGACCCTGTTCCATCCGGCCGGTCAGCTCCTGATACGACATTTTCAGGGCTTCGTCAAAAACTTCCTCATAACTTTTCGCACCATGAAAATCCAGCATCCGCATCGAAGCCGGATTTTTATGAATAATCTGCCCCTCTTCATCAAAAACCAGAATCCCATCCGTCATATAATGAATGATGGTTTCCATCTTGTTCTTTTCTCCGGCCATCTGTTCCATCGTCCGGTTCAAAGACTTAGCCATATAGTTAAAATTATCCGTTAAATCACCAATTTCATCATTAGACAGCACCGGAATCGGGTTTTTCAGATTTCCAGCCGCCATATCCTTAGCCCGTCTGGAAAGCGAACGAATCGGCCGGGTCAAGTATCCGGCAAAAACATAACCCAAAAACATTGCCAGCCCGATCGCCAGCAAAACTGAAACCGAAATAACATAAACCGTCCGCCGGATGTTTTCTTCCACCTGCTCCGTTCCCTTTAAAAAATAAAGAATAAAGGCCACTTCGCCTTGGTTGTCCTTGACTGGCAAAGCCAATCCCATCATTCGGTCATTTTCCCGAATGTTGCCGACCCGGTCAAACTCCTCCAGTGTACTGCCCATAGCCGCCGCCATAGTCTGCGGTGTCAGAATCCGCTTGGCCGTTTCCACCTCCGAGGTCGTATAAATCACTTCCCCGTTTGGCCGTAGCATACAAATAATGCTGTCTGAAGCCAGCTGACCCAGCCGCCCCTGCATCAGCAGGTTCATATACTGTTTTTCCAGCGCTTCCGCCGATGCGTCATCCTCGGCGGAAATGGCGGTCGCCAGTGCCGCCAAGCGCCGCAGATCGTTTTTGATCACCTTATACTCATTATCTCTGGTCAGATATACAATCAAAGTGCCGCTGGCCATCATGACAATAATTACCAGCAAAACATAAATCGTCACCAAGCGCCAGCGTATACTTCTTAAATGCATAGATTCTCCCTAAAGTCCGCTTTTCTTCGGATTAAAATAATAGCCCACGCCCCGCTTGGTTAAAATATAAATGGGATTGCTCGGCTCATCCTCAATTTTTTCCCGCAGCCGACGTACCGTAACGTCAACCGTCCGCACATCACCATAGTATTCATAGCCCCAAACCTGCTCCAAAAGCTGCTCGCGGGTAAAAATCTGATTGCCCTGCTCCATTAAAAACTTCAGCAGTTCGTACTCACGAACCGTTAAGTCAATCTCGGCTTTGTCCTTGGTCACTTTGTACTGAACCGTATCAACCTCTAATTTCCCGAAGCGCAAAATCTTATCCGGCAGGCCGATGCTTTGCCCCTCCATATTTTGCCGGCGCAGATTGGCCTTGACTCTGGCAATCAATTCTCTGACGCTGAAAGGCTTGGTGATGTAATCATCCGCTCCAAACTCCAGTCCCAGCACCTTGTCAACTTCCTCCGCCCGAGCCGTCAGCATGATAATCGGCACATTGGATTCTTCCCGAATCATCTTGCACAGGCCAAAACCGTCCAATTCCGGCATCATGATATCCAGCAGCAGCAAATCCGGCTTTTCTCTTTTAAAAAGCTCATAGCCCTGCTTGCCGTTTTCAGCGGTATGCACTTCAAAGCCTTCTTTTTCCAAATTAAACCGCAAAATATCCACGATATTGCTTTCATCGTCCACTACCAATAATTTATATGCCATAACATTTCCTCACCGTCAACTGTCTGTCTGCTCCAACCTTTATTATAGCCGTTTTTTGCCAAAAGCACAAGCAAATCTTATTCCCTTTGCGCTTCCCTAACCGCAAGCGCCGCAATATATTCATCAATATCTTCCGTCAGCGCCCGGTCGCCCATGATATGCAGCGCCTCAAAGTACTTTATAATATAGTGGTAAATATCATATTGATCAAAAAGCTCTGCTGTTTCTTCCCCGGAAAGCCCTTTAAAATAACGATATCTCTCCATACAATAAATCAAAAAATCAATTTCTCTGCTCATTACTACGTCTCCTCCGGATAAGCATAATCACCGGTCAGCAGTTCATCCTGATACATGGTATATAAAGTCATCGAACTGTAATGCCATAGCTTTGAGCTCTCCAAAGAAAGCTCCTTATAAAGCCTCGAACGGTAAAATCGGGAAATTATCTTATCCTCTCCAATATTGCTGTTTTTTGCAATCTCCTTGATAATCGGCGGCACGATGAGTGCCAGCATTGCGCTGAACTGATTTTCATTCATACCAGTTCCCTCCCTTTAAACTGCAAATATTTCAAAGATTGCTCCGTTATAAATACCAACTGATTAAACAATTTACGAATTTTCAAATCCGCCAACGTCTGCTCTCTGGTAAGCAACCCTGCCATATAAAGCGTTATAACTCGGTACACATCATCATTTGCCACCGCGCCGTAAATCAAGTCATAGCGCTCGCCTTGATAAATTCCCTGCCGGTTGGCTGCCACAAAATCCAACCATTTTTCGTCAGGCATATCAAATCGAAGTAAGCTGCATTCCTGAAATGCCGTTTGCTCATCCATTTCATACATATTAAGAATCGCCCGTCCACTTCCTCGGCATTCCGCAACCTTAACTGCAAAGTTTACCGCCTGATTCCGGTTCGTCGTTGTATAAAACCCAAAGCCAAAATCCAGAAAACGATTTTGCTTTACAATCCTCGGACAATCTACACATACATTGCTGCCATGATATAAAACCATTTCAAACCGCCTCCTGATTTTTTCTTTCCGATTCTCCCTACTCCTGCCCGTCCATCCGGTAAGTCGGTACAAGGCTTTTCACAATCTCTTTAATTTCGCCCTCTTCTTCAACCGCCTGCCTGAGTTTCGCTAAATTAGCGGTAAAGACTTCTTCCTCCATCGGAATCGGCCGGCCGATATGAATCAGCTTATTGCTGGTTTCCTGCAAGCCCTCCTCAGCCATTAAAAACTCCTCGTACAGCTTTTCACCCGGTCGGAGGCCAATATATTCAATCTTAATATCCCGGTCGGGCACAAAGCCCATCAGCCGAATCAGGTTCCGAGCCAAATCCACGATTTTAACCTGCTCCCCCATATCCAGCACAAAAATCTCACCGCCGCCAGCCAGCGCTCCCGCCTGCAGCACCAACGCCACCGCCTCCGGAATGGTCATAAAATAGCGGATAATATCAGGATGCGTAACCGTAACCGGCCCGCCCCGCAGAATCTGCTTGCGGAACAGCGGCACGATACTGCCGTTGCTGCCCAAGACATTCCCAAACCTCACCGCCGCAAACTCGGTTTTGGATTTTTTATCAAAACTTTGAATCAGCATCTCGCAAATCCGCTTTGATGCCCCCATAATGTTCGTCGGATTGACTGCCTTATCGGTCGAAATCAAAACAAAGCGCTTGACTCCGTAGCGATCGGCCAGTTCCGCCATTGTCTGCGTCCCGAAAACATTGTTTTTAATCGCTTCATTCGGACTTCCTTCCATCAGCGGCACATGCTTATGCGCCGCCGCATGATAAACGATATCCGGCCGGTATTTCTCAAAAATAGCCGCCATTCGCTTTTCATCACACACCGAAGCAATCAGCACCGTTAAATTCAAATCCTTATATTTGGCCTTTAACTCCTGCTCAATATCATAAGCATTATTCTCATAAAAATCAACAATTATCAGCCGAGCCGGCTGATATTTTGCCAGCTGCCGGCACAGTTCACTGCCAATCGACCCGCCGCCGCCGGTCACCATCACCGTTTTGCCGCCGACATAATTCATAATACTGCCTAAGTCTAAATCAACCGTATCACGGCCCACCAAATCCTCAATATCGACACTCCGCAGCTGCGAAGCACTGACCTGTCCGTTAATCAGCTGATACATGCCCGGCAAAATTTTGAGGGAGCACTCGGTCTGCTTACAGATATCCAAAATCGGTTTTAAATGCTCCTTGGAATACGAGGGAATGGCAATAATGATATCCGTTACTTCATATTTATTTACCATGTCAAGGATATCTTCTCTGGCACCGGTAACTTTTACCCCCTGAATATAGCTGCCAATCTTGCTGCGGTTATCGTCAATCGCACAGACGATTTTCCCATCCAGATACTGGCTGTTGTTAATCTCCTTGATAATCGCATTCGCCGCTTCACCCGCCCCGATAATCATCGTCCGGCGCTTGCGGTTATTGCGGTAGCGGTTATTTAAGGCTCGCAGAAAACGATAGGCAAAACGCGAAACCGCCACCAAAAAGAGTAAAAAACCCAAATACAGTGGATGAAAGCTGCGCGGCACATGCACTCCCAAGACCATCATGCCGCCCCATTGGGCAGCTGCCGACACCACGCCGGCATAGGCCACATTAGTCAGTTCTTCGATGCCGGCATATTTCCACAGGCTGTGATACAGCCGGAACAGCCAAAACAGTCCCAAAGTGACCAATATGTTAATCGGGGCATAATGAAACACCGCCTCGCTGTACCTGCTGGGAATATTGCTCAGGCTAAAATCAAAGCGTACTAAGAGGGCACAGCCCGCCGCTAAGTTAATTAATAAAATATCCAGTAAAATCAAAAAAGCTCTCCGCACCAGCAGCTTTTTATCGATGTTCTTCCAGCTTTCTCGCATAATGTTCCCCTTTTTCTGATTTCTGTTTTGGCTTTCCCGCCCAGATACCTGCCGCTCTCTGCGCTTTACACTTTGGCATCCACGACCTGCTTACCGACCCAAAGACTTTTTTCCGCAGCCACCATTTCCGTTTTAATCTCTTTCTCTAAACAAAAAAAGAAAGAAAGACACCTTAGCACAAGGCTCTTTTCTTATTATAATCCTATCTCTGTTTTTTTTCAAGAATTGAAGTTACCGTTCAAATGCAAAAAACTATAACAATGATTGATTTGACACGCAAAATAAAAAATGGTATACAAATGATGAAAGGGACTAAAAAGTCCCTTTTTGTATCTTCCTATGTGCTACATCAAAAAAATTACCCTTCAATTTCTACCCGGTTGCGGCCAGCTTTCTTGCCTTCATACATCTGCTCGTCAGCCCGGCGAATCATTTCATAAATATCCCGGTAACTGTCCGAACCGACGCCCCCAAAAGTAATAGTGATGGCAATGCTCTTGTCTTGATGACAAAGCGGCGTTTCTTCAACTCTCCGGCGTACCCGATTTAAAATTTCTTTCACATCGGCAGCCGCCAGCGACTCTTTCCCATTTACTTTACTGCGCAGCAAAATCAAAAACTCTTCACCGCCCCAACGCGCCACAATATCATCGCCCCGCAGCTCGCGGTTCAAAATATTGGAAACCTGTTTCAACGCACAGTCGCCAAACTCATGGCCATAATCATCATTGATATTCTTAAAATGATCAATGTCCCCAAAAATCAAATAAAACCTCATATTCTCTCTTTGCAGCCGGTCATTCATTTCCGCTAAAATCTGATTCATCCGCCGTCTGCTGATTAGACCCGTCAAATCATCCCGAAAAATGCTCTCCCTCATCTCGTCCATTTCCTTTTGCAGGAAAAAGAACTCAATTGCTTTCGACAGCCCCAGCACTCGCTCAGAAAAGAAAATTACCGCAAAAACCGCTGCCATATTCAAAGAAATAAACATTATGTCCAAGTGCAATAAAATTTCCCACTGCATTTTTTGTTTGATTCCAAAAAAGAGGGCAATATACAAAACAGACTGAAGCAAGCCCAGCACATAAAAGGGCTTTCGGTTCTGAAACGGCACCGTCAACTCAACAATCAAAAAAGCAAACATCCAGTTCTGAAAACCATAGTCCCAACCCATCGTAATCGTCGCCAGTATCACAAAAATCGTTGCTTCCACTAAAACACTAAAGACAACCTGCCGCTGATATCGGCGGATATATCGCAAACTCGCCGCAAAAACAGCAATACTGAACAGATTATAAAACTTCATCACTGGCTCGTTCCAGTAAAGAAACAAAGCCTGACAGACAATATGCACTAACAGCGCTCCCATAACCAGCGGATAATATAATGGATACTTCTTTAAATCCCTTGCTTTCTCTTCTGTCATATTCCAATCCTATTTGCAAGCCATTTGTCATTTTTTGGGTATTTATGCCCTTGTTGCAAAGGTTTTTATAGTCCCTATTTCCTATAAAAGCTTTACAGCTACTCAATTTTATATTATATACAATTTTTTCGTTTTTGTCTATTCATTTTTTATTTTTTATTCATTAAAAGTCTTATTTTCTTCATGATTCTTTTCAGCTATCCATAGGATTTGCAGCTTATACTTTATTAATTTTTCTGAAAATTTATAAAAAAATATATCAAAAAGTACCCTTCTACTGGTTTGTCCAATAAAAGGGTACCTCCCGCCAACCAACCTTAGGCGGCCTTTTACCTATCCTTCATATAAAATAACCTGCTCCTGCACTATGCTCGGGCCAACTGCAATCACTCTCTGGTTGGAAGAACCGACCCACGGCCGTTCCGGGCTGAACTTATCCCGCTCAAACCTACCGTCAACCAAAACATCCACCGACTGCATCAGCGGCAAATCCTTAACTTCCTCCCATAAATATCCGGTATAGAGCCATACACTCTTATTCGGAAACTCCTGCCGAATCTCCGCCAAAAGCATCTCCACCTCCGGCCGGTTCTGCGGATGGAGCGGGTCGCCGCCGGACAGCGTAATGCCGTCGATATATTCCCGGCCCAAGATTTCCCACAACTCCGATTTCGCTTTCGCATCAAATGGCAACCCGCCGCAAATATCCCAAGTAATCGGATTCTGGCAGCCAGCGCAGGCATGAACGCAGCCCGCCAGCCACAGCACTACCCGTAGCCCCTCGCCATTATTCATATCGTCTTTGGTAATATTATGATATCTCATTTTCTCACCTTAACGCCGCTCCGAATATGCGTCTCGTTTACATCGTTACTCTTTCTGAAATTTCTACCGTTTTAGCGTGATTGAGCCGAGTATCGCCCTTTACCCGCGAAAAACTCAAATAACCGTTCATCCGATCAATCTTGGTCAAGTTCTCCGAATGGCACTTGGGGCAAATCTCCATATTCAGCTCCTGATGCCCACAGTCATCACAATAGGACAGCGCCATATTGATGCCCTCATAAAAACCCATTTTCATCGCCCGGCGCACCAGTGTCCGGATGGCTTTGACATTATAGGAAATATTATAGCGGACATACTGAATCTTGCCGCCGTTGAGCAAATCCCAAAAGCGTTTTTCATAATCCTGCTTTTCAATCGGCGTAACTTCCTCGGTCACATGCAAATGAAAGCTGTTAGTAACATACGCTCGATCCGATACATTTTTGACCCGCCCGTAAAGGCTTCGGAACTGCTCAACCTGTGTACCGCACAGTGATTCGGCCGGGGTCCCATAAATCGCATACAAAATCCCATCCGCTTCTTTAAACTCCTGCGCTTTCTTATTAATATACTCCATTACTTCCAGCGCAAACTCTGCGTCCTCGCGCAGCGATTTGCCGTTATGAATCTGCTGCAATTCATTGAGTGCGGTAATACCAAAGGAAAACGTTACCGCCGGCAAAATCGGCCGAATTTTATCGGAGTGCTTCAGCCGGCCTTGGTAAAAACCGCCCTCACAAAAGGCCAGTGGATTGACCGATGCCCTGAGATTCCCCAAATATTCATAGGTTTTTTGATGAAGGGTACGAATCATTTGCAGATAATAATCCAGCACCTCATAAAAATCCTTTCCTTCTTCTTTTGCCTTGGCGTAAATCATCGGCAAATGCAGGCTGATAGCTCCGCCATTCCAGCGCCCGGTAAAGATTGGCACATCGTTTTCATCGGCCGGCTTTATTCCGCCCCGCTCATACCACGGGCTTAAAAAGGCGCGGCAGCCCATCGGTGAAACTACCTTCTTATACTTCTTATACATTTCCGCCACATAGCCCTCGCCGGTCAGGCTCAGGAAATCGGGATACATCGTTTTGGAAGAACACTCAATCGCCAGCTCAAAAACGTCCTCCAGCTCCTTGCCTTCACCATGCAGTTCTTCATCATAAAGGAAAACAATTTTCGGGAAAAGCACCGGCTTTTTAAAACCTGCCTTGCCCTGACCAGCCATATGGACACGCAGCATACATTCGGTCGCCAGTTTCCCCCAGCGGTCGGTCGCCAGTCCCGCCGTAATCGTAATAAAGGGATAATCACCCCGGCTGCTGCCGACGGTATTGAGCTTGTACTCAATTCCCTGAAAGCCCTGTTCCATATCACGGCGAACCTTGGCCAGTACCTTTTCTTCAATCCTCTGCCGTTGCTCCGGTGTCATCTCGCCGACAATCATATCACTGTAATCAAACAAATACTTTTTATAACTCT
>CAUUKX010000042.1:0-16595 GCA_963545585.1 uncultured Lachnospiraceae bacterium | reverse complement strand
TAGAGCAGCCAATTTTTCTTTAAAAAAAGAGGACATTTACTATTGCAATTTACCCCTCAATCAAAATTCAAAAAAGGCACTTGACAGCAGAAGGTAATTTTAATATAATAACTAAATGTGAATTCATATATCCCTTAGCCCCGGATCTTATGAATGACAAAGAAAACCGGAAAAGAACAAGGAGGAAGATTGATGAAAACATTCATGCCAAAGGCAGCCGAAATCAGTAGAAAATGGTATGTTGTTGATGCTGAGGGACAAACTTTAGGAAGACTTGCATCGGAAGTAGCTAAGGTGCTGCGTGGAAAAAATAAACCGACATTTACCCCCCATGCCGATATGGGAGATTTTGTGATTGTAGTGAACGCCGATAAGGTGGTATTGACCGGAAATAAATTGGACAAGAAGTTCCATTATCATCACACCGGATATCCCGGCGGATTGAAGTCAGTTAAGTACAGGGATTTATTAAAGAATAAACCAGAAGAAGTTGTTATGCATGCCGTTAAGGGTATGCTGCCGAAAAACTCTTTGGGTCGTCAGACCTTGAAGAAACTTCGGGTGTACAGCGGTGCGGAGCATCCGCATGCAGCACAGAAACCGGAAACGATGACACTGAACATTCAATTAGGCTAATAAAGGAGGATAATCCATGGCTTCAGTACAATATTACGGCACAGGCCGCAGAAAAAGCAGTGTAGCAAGAGTATATTTGGTTCCCGGTAATGGGAATATTACGATAAACGGCAAGAGTATTGACGAATATTTTGGTTTGGAAACCTTAAAAACGATTGTTCGTCAGCCGTTGACTTTGATTGGCGCATTGGGACGCTATGATGCCAAAATCACCGTTAAAGGCGGTGGATTTACCGGTCAGGCTGGTGCAATCCGGCATGGCATTGCCAGAGCCCTTTTGGAAGTAGATGCCGACAACCGTCCGGCTCTGAAAAAAGAAGGCTTCTTAACCCGCGACCCACGGATGAAAGAAAGAAAGAAATACGGTCTCAAAAAAGCCCGTCGCGCCCCACAATTTTCCAAAAGATAAGCAGATTTGCATTTTCAATCAAAAAAGAAAGCCGGAATGCTTGCATTCAAGGGCTTTCTTTTTTGATTGAAAATATAAGAATGCCAGAAAGGACCGAGGGCGAAGCCCGAGGTGATTTCTGGCAGCAAATCCCCACAAACCTTTTTCTCAAATTTAGCAAAACCGCTTTACTGTTTGATAGATATGAGTTAAAATAAAAAGATAAGGATTAAAAAAGGAAAGCCGGTCATTTTGCATTTGTGCTTATCCGTTTCCAAACGGCTTTTCCGAAACTCAGGAGGAGAATTATGCCAAAGAAACAAATCGCAGCCATTGACGTGGGTTCGCATTCGATTCAAATGACCGTCGGCGAGATTAACCGCAAAGGCGAATATCGGGAATTGGATCATTTTTATAAAACAACAACCTTGGGCCGGGATACTTTTAACGGCGGCAAGATCAGCTTTGAGTCAGTCGATAAGCTGTGCGAGTTGCTGGAGGTTTTTGCTCAGGTGATTCGGGACTATCAGGTGTCCTATTATAAGGCGGTGGCCACTTCTGCGCTCAGAGAGGCCGGCAACCGGGACTATATTATTGATCAGATTAAACAAAAGACCGGGATTGAGATTCAGGTCATCAGCAATTCGGAGGAACAGTTTTATCATCACCGGGCGATTAAATCATGCATGAGCGGAATTGATAATATTTTAACAGAAAATACACTAATGATTGCTGTGGGAGCAGGCAGCATTCAAATTACGGCGTATCATGACCAGACGCTTCATTCCACCCAAAATATCAAAATTGGAGCGCTTCGGCTGCGTGAGGTGTTCGGCACCTTGGAGAATGAGCTTCTGGATTATCAAATGGTGATAGAAGAATATATTAAGGCCAATCTGGATGCGATTGATATTTTTCAGGAAAATCTCTGCTATAAGAATTTGATTGTAGTTGGCGGAGAAATCGAGCTGCTGAACCGGATTCAGCAGTCCTTCTTTGGGCAGAGCAGCGACCGTTTTCCGGCCGAAGATTTTTACCGGCTGTATCAGTTTATTCTCCGGCAAAATGTGGAAGAACTGGGAAAAAATTATGAGATTCCCTATGAGAGAGCGGAAATTCTGCATCCGATTGTAATGCTGCTGGGGAACCTGATTATGCAGATTGATGCCAAACAGATTATTTTGTCCAAGGCCGGTTTAAACGAAGGCATCATCAATGAAATGCATGAGGAAATTTATTCTCTGACCAGCAAAGCGGCTTATGCCGATGATATTTTGGAAAATGCCAGAGAAGTGGCGGGGCGCTTTTATTATCATGAAAAGCATCAAAAAATATTGGAAGACTACGCCGCTTTTATCTTTAAAAAGACAAAGCGCCTGCACGGTATGAATGAAGAAGAACTGCTGCTGCGGGCGGCCATCATTTTGCAGGATGTGGGCAAAGCGATTGACCAAAGCAATCATTCGCTGCATTCCTATCATATTATCGGAGCGTTGGAGATTTTGGGCTTATCGGAGCGGGAAGTTAATATTATTGCGCATGTGGCTGGCAATCATACCGACAGCCGGCCAAAGCTGACGGATGCCGCCTACCGGGCTTTGCCGCAGCAGGATCGGATTTTGGTATCTAAACTGACGGCGATTATCGGATTGGCCAATGCCTTGGATAAATCGCATCAGGGCAAGTATGTGTTGCAGTCAATCAATATTAAGAATAAAGAATTGATAATAATTGCCACGACCCGGTTTTTGACCAATACCACTTTGGAAGAATGGAGCTTTCGGTCCAAAGCCAAGTTTTTTAAAGAAGTCTTTGGCATTATGCCGATTTTAAAGATTAAAAAGGAGTATCAATAATGACGCCAAAAGCAGGACAAGCCATTGATTTATCAAATCCGCAGTATTATGAAAACAGGGAGCTGAGCTGGCTGGAGTTTAACCAAAGAGTATTGGAGGAAGCGGAAAATCCGGAAAATCCTTTATTTGAAAGATTAAAGTTTCTGTCAATTGTCAGTTCTAATTTGGACGAGTTTTTTATGGTTCGGGTTGCCTCGCTCAAAGAACAGGTTGACGCTGATTATACGAAAGAGGATTTTGCCGGTTTTACACCGAAGGGTCAGTTAAAAGCAATTTCAGTGCGGACGCATGAGATGGTGGAAGAACAGGTGCAGCACTTTAAAAGAGGAATTTTGCCGCAGTTGCGCAAAAAAAAGATTATTTTTCATTCGGAGCTGCCAAAGCTGGCGGCCACGCAAAAGAGCTTTGTCGAGCAGTATTTTACCAATGTGCTGTATCCGATTTTAACACCGATGGGCGTGGATTCTTCGCGGCCTTTTCCGCTGATTATGAATAAAACCCTGAATATTGGGGTGATTGTTGAAAATAAGGGCAGGGAGGAGTTTGCCACCATTCAGGTGCCGTCGATTATTGACCGGCTGATTAAGATTCCGGCAGCGGAGGATGGGCATCATGAATTTGTGTACTTGGAAGATATCATCACGGAATATATCGACCGCCTGTTTATCGGCCGGCAGGTGCTGGCCTGCGGGCAGTACCGGATTACGCGCAATTCCGACCTTTTGATTGATGAAGAAGAAGCCGAAGATTTATTGCTGGAGATTGAAAAGTCCATTCAGCAGCGAAAATGGGGGCAGGCGATCCGGCTGGAGCTGAAAAAAGATATTGACCAGCGGATTGTCGACCATTTGCAGAAGTCCTTGGAAATTCACCGCAAGGATGTTTATGCCATTGACGGGCCGCTGGATTTTACCTTTTTGATGAAATTTTACGGCGACGAGTGCGGTGCGGATATGAAATATTCTGAGTTTACGCCGTGCCAGCCGTGGGCGCTGAAAGAGGATATTTTTGCGGCCATAAGGGAGCGTGATTTGTTCCTGCACCATCCGTTTGAAAGTTTTCAGCCGGTGGTTGATTTTGTTAAGACGGCGGCGGAAGATCCGCGGGTACTGGCGATTAAGCAGACGCTTTACCGGGTCAGCGGCAAATCGCCGATTATTCAGGCGCTGGCCAGAGCGGCTCAATCCGGCAAGCAGGTGACGGTGCTGGTCGAATTAAAAGCCAGATTTGATGAGGAAAATAATATTCAGTGGGCCAGAAGCTTAGAAAGAGCGGGCTGCCATGTTATTTACGGCTTGGTCGGTCTGAAAACGCATAGCAAGATTACGCTGGTCGTGCGCCAGGAGGAGGACGGGATTCGCCGTTATGTTCATTTAAGCACCGGCAATTATAACGATGTGACGGCTCGGTTTTATACCGACATGGGTCTGTTGACCTGCAATGAACTGATTGGAGCGGATGCCTCGGCTGTCTTTAACACGCTGTCCGGTTATTCCGAACCGCCAAAACTCCATAAGCTGACTATGGCGCCGACCGGGCTCAGAGAAAAGTTTTATCAGCTGATTCGCCGGGAGACGGAGCATGCCCGGCAGGGGCGGCCGGCCAAAATGATTTGCAAGATGAATTCGCTGTGCGACCTCGGCATCATGAAGGAAATCTATCAGGCGGCGATGGCCGGTGTTCAGATTGAGCTGATTGTCCGGGGAATTTGCGGCCTGATTCCGGCGATTCCGGGAGTCAGCGAAAATATCAGTGTCCGCTCCATTGTCGGCAAATATTTGGAGCACAGCCGAATTTATTATTTTTATAATGACGGCCGGGAGGAAGTTTATTTGTCGAGTGCAGATTTTATGCCGAGAAACTTGGACCGCCGGGTGGAACTTCTCTTTCCGATTGAGGATGAGGAAATCAAGCAAAAACTTTTTCAGATTTTAGAGATTGTTTTAAAGGATACCGTTAAGGCCAAGCTGAAAACCTTAGAAAAACAATATCGCAATATTGACCGGCGCGGCAAAGAGGTTTTGAATTCACAAGCTAAGTTTGAAGAATTGGCACGGGGAAAAAGCAGACAATTGGCGGAAAAAGAGCATGCTGATATTTTCGTTCCGATTACAGCTCAAGGCGAATAAAAATTTGATTAGAATGAAAAGATAGACTACTCAAATTCAGTCTTTTGTGATATGATGAATCAGGTGATGACAATACTGCCGTTTTTGACGGCAAAAGAAAGCTGGTATTTGGCGCTGTGCATTTTGTTCTGGCGGAAAGAGAGAACTCTTTCGGCAGTTTAGGTGTGCCTTGCGTTTTTTGCCGCCGCATGGACGATGGTTCTTTGCAGTCAGCAAGAAGTACGGCTCTGGATTTGACTTTCGGAATAAGGATTAAAGTATAGGAGCGTTTTTAAAGAAAATGGGGAAACAAAGCAAAATATTAGCGGTGCTGTGCGGCCTGATTATCGTTTTATTGGTTGGCAGTTATGCGCTGATTCAGATGACAGACAAAGCCAAGGCTGATCAGCCGATAACAGTTGAACCGGAACCAAGGCAGAAGCCAGAACCGGAAAAGAAGCCAGAACCAGAAAAGGAAGTTGTACCGGAATCAAAAACCGGGTTGATGATTGGTTTTGACCAATCCAATAAGCTGACGGATGTACTGATGGTGGGACGGGTTGATACCGAGCAGAATAAGATTAAGGTTATCTCTGTGCCCCGGGATTTTTACATTGATTTTAGTCAGGAGCCGTTTAAAAGCATTAAAAAGGCCAACCCGAATATTCAGATTGCCCACTGCCGGATTAATGAAATTTATATTAATATGGGTGCCAACGAAGAGGGACTGCAAACGCTGAAGCAGGTGATTGAAGCATTAACCGGTCTGACCATTGATTATATGGCGACTATCAATGTCAGCGGGTTTAAGGAAGTGGTTGATATTGTCGGCGGCGTTGAGTTTGATGTGCCAGAGCGGATGTACAAAATGGATCCGTACCAAAACCCGCCGCTGCGGATTGATTTGCAGCCGGGTCTGCAGCTTTTAAATGGTGAACAAGCGCAGGGTCTAGTTCGTTTCCGCGGCTATAAAATGGGCGATTTTCAGCGGATTAAGGTGCAGCAGAGCTTTATTACGGCGCTGTTTCATAAGATTACGGCCAGCAGTACCGAGCAGATGACGAGCCTTGTAAAGCAGGTCTTTACCATGTTTAAAGCGGATTTTGGCATCGTTGTCATTATGGATTATTTAAATTATTTTTTGGATAAAGATATTGCTCATGTTATGGACACCGACAATATGATTACTTTGGAGGGCTATAACGACAATGTCAACGGTGCGGCTATTCTGCGTTTTGATGTTGAGAAAAATCGCAAAAAGGTCAAACAGCTCCTGACCGGGGAGGCGGTCGAGACAGAAAAAGACGCAGAAAGAGCGGCAGACGAGCCGAAGACAAGCGAATCGAAAAAGACGGACGGACAAAAGGATTCGGCCGACCAGAATAAGACAGAAGAAAAACAGCAGGAAAAGAAATGAGGTGAAGTTGTTGGCAAATAAAAACAAAGTTCGCAGAAATAAGTTTTTTCGGGTATTTTTTATGGCCTTGGCTCTTTTTGCGGTCGTCTCTGCGCTGGCAACGACAATTTATGTATTGGTTGCCAAAAATAATTTGCTGAGCAAGGTTTTACAAAACCCGGTCTTAAAAAATGAAGATGCCAAAACATCAGCCAAGGATAAAGCTTTTACCGTTGTTGCGCTGTTTGGCGTCGATCAGGTTGGCGCATATCGGACCGATGTCAATATGCTGGTATTTTTCAATCATAAAAATCAGGAAATTAATGTGGTTTCCGTACCGAGAGATACCAAGTTTAATTGGCCGGAGGAACTGTATACCGAAATTTCAGCCAAGCGCAAGGACGTACCGAAGATTATACCGATTAACGAGGTGCCGGCCTATGTTAATGCTGACGCCCGGAACGAGGCTTCGGTCAAGGTACTGGAAAATGCATTTCATATGAATATTGATTATTATGTTAATTTGGATTTGACGGCCTTTAAATATATTGTGGACGTGGTTGGTCCGATTCCGTTTGAGGTGCCGGAGGACATGAACTATTCTGATCCGGCGCAGAATCTGCACATTCAGTTAAGCAAGGGATTGCAGGAGTTAGATGGCTCCATGGCCGAGCAGCTGGTTCGCTACCGCGGCTATCCGGACGCTGATTTAGGCCGGATTAAAACTCAGCAGGCATTTTTAAAAGCTTTTATTGAGCAGGTTTTAAAACCGGAAAACAAGGTAAATCTGCCCGGTATTATCAAGGGAATTTATCCTTATATTCAAACGAACTTTAAAGACGCAGCCGATTATTTGGTATACTTAGATCAAATCCGTTTGGATAAGGTTCAGATGACGACGCTGCCCGGCAGCGCCACCGAAGATAAGAAATATGCTTATGATTCGGCCAAGTCCAAGGAATTGTTTGAAACCATTCTGACAACCAAGAACCTGACGCAGGACAGTGAAAAGCCGGGAGAGGCGACCCAGCCTGCTCCAAATGAAAAACCGGATAATCAGACGGCACCAGAACCGAATCCGGCACCGGAAAATGATCCCAACACTGGCGTTCAGGTTAAAGAGGTATACGATGTCAAGCTGATGCCGATGGGCGTTTATAACGGCACGGATATCAGCGGTTTAGCGGCAAAGACCAAGGAAACCTTGGAAAAAGCTGGTTATCGGGTAGTAAAAACCGGCAATTATCCGACTAAACCGGTGGAAAAAACAATCTTAAAGGTTTACGCCGAAGCCATTGGCGAAGAATTACTGCCTTATTTTACCGGTGCGGAGATTCAGGTCGATGAATCCCTGAAGGGCAAGGAAGAAGAAATTGTGATTGTTTTAGGTCTGACCGAAAAACGGTAAGTCAAGATCACTTTTTTTGGTTGCTCCGAGTTTGGCGGTTTGCCGGCAGAGAAAAACGCCGACCGGAGAAAGAGGAATCAGTATAAAAAAGACGACCCTATCAGTGATAGGGTCATCTTGTGTTAACAGGAGGAAAGAATGCAGCCCCAAAAACAGGAAAAAGAGAAAAAGGCAAAAAAAATAGAAATTTTGGGCGTGGGAATTGATGTGCTGACGATGGATCAGGCGGTCAGCACCGTCCGTCGCTGGCTGACGGAGCCGGAAAAAAGAATGATTTTTACGGTTAACCCGGAAATCATTATGCTGGCTAAAGATGATCCGGATTTCAGTCGGACATTAAATCAGGCGGATATGGTAACGGCGGACGGAATCGGCGTGGTGATGGCGGCTAAAAAGTTAGGAACACCCCTGCCGGAGCGGGTAGCCGGTTATGATTTGCAGCTGCGCCTGTTTGCCGAAACAGAAGCAAGTTATTATTTTTTGGGGGCAGCCGAAGGCGTGGCGGCGGAAGCCGCCCAAAAAATCATGACCAAATATCCGAAAGCAAAGGTACTAGGAACGCAGAACGGTTACTTTAAAGACATTGAGGAAATTGCCGGGGAAATTAACCGCTGTGCCCCCGATATTCTGTTGGTCGGATTGGGAGCTAAAAAGCAGGAGGAATTGATTGCCCGCTGCAAGAACCGGCTGAATGCCAAAGTTTTTATTGGGGTCGGCGGTTCCTTTGACGGTTTTTCCGGCCGGGTGAAACGGGCGCCGCAGTTTTTTATCCGTCTCCATTTGGAATGGTTTTATCGTTTGCTCAAGCAACCCAGTCGTTGGCGGCGGATGCTGAAGCTTCCGCAGTTTTTACGGGAGGTTCAAAAATATAAAAAAAATAAATCGGGAGCAGTCAAATGTTAAGATGGAAGCAAAAATATAAGATAGTAGATTATGTTTTGATTATAGTGGGAACAACTTTGCTGGCGATTGCGCTCAATGTTTATTTTGAAGCAATGGGACTGGTTATTGGCGGAGTGACGGGACTGGCCATTATCATCAAAGATTTTACGCAGGGACTTTGGCCGGGCGGCATACCGCTGTCGGTAACGAACTTGGGAATCAATATTCCGCTGTTTTTCATTGCTTTTATGATCCGGGGCAAAGAGTTCGGCGGCAAGAGCTTATTTGCGACCGTCTTTTTGTCGATTGCACTGGAATATACCAAGTTTTTGCCGAAACTGACGCATGATTTTTTCTTGGGTTCTGTATTTGGCGGGCTTTTGGCCGGACTGGGGATTGGTTTGGTTTTTGCGGCCAACGCAACGACCGGCGGCACGGATCTGGCAGGCGGAATCCTGCACCATTTTTTTCCGGGCTTAAGTATGGCCCGCTGGATGCAGGTTATTGATATTTTTATCATCTTGGGCGGATTTATGGTATTCGGCAGTGAGCGGACGATGTATGCAATCATCAGCGTTTATGTGTCGATGAAGGTGATTGATGCGATTTTAGAGGGTCTAAACTTTTCCAAGGCAGCTTATATTATTTCCGATCGGCACGAAGCAATCGCCGCTGAGATTATGAAACGGATTGAGCGGGGAGTGACCTCGCTTCACGGTGTCGGCAAATATACCGGCAATCAAAAAGAGGTGCTGTTGTGTGTTATGTCGAAACGCCAGATTATTACGGTTAAGGAAATTGTCAAACAAATCGATCCCCGGGCATTTATGATGGTGAGCGATGCCAGAGAGGTGTTTGGGGAAGGCTTTATTGAGCATCCAGAAATTGCCAAGGCCGAAAGCACTATGTCAAAATGACTAAAAAATAACAAAGCATGGTTCAACAGCTGCAAAATTTGGTTGAAAGCATAAGGATTTGTTTGCTTTTTGTGAAAAACTTTGTAAAAAAAACAGGAGGATGACATTTCCAACAGAAAGCATTCCTTATTTTTGGGCATTTTATCCATTGTCGATTATTTGAAATTAAGGTATATTAATAGCGATGAAGCTTGAGAAGCAGGAATGTGGCTGCTGGTAAGAGTTAGCGGCGTTCAGGCCAAATGTTTTTTTAGAAGGGAGCTATTGTTAATGGCAAGTTTATCTTTAAAAGGTGTAAAAAAAGTGTATTCCGGTAATGTTACGGCAGTTTCGGATTTTAATCTGGAAATTGCGGACAAGGAATTTATTATTTTTGTTGGTCCGTCCGGCTGCGGCAAGACTACTAC
Organism: uncultured Lachnospiraceae bacterium; assembly: GCA_963545585.1. Lineage (GTDB taxonomy): Bacteria > Bacillota > Clostridia > Lachnospirales > Vallitaleaceae > W11650. The sequence continues at coordinate 6,597 of CAUUKX010000042.1, read as the reverse complement.
GCTGCGGATGATTGCAGGTCTGGAAGAAATTACCGAGGGTGAGCTTTATATTGGCGACCGGTTGGTCAATGATGTTGAGCCGAAGGACAGAGATATCGCCATGGTATTCCAAAACTATGCGCTGTATCCGCACATGACCGTATATGACAATATGGCTTTTGGTTTAAAGCTGCGGAAAACACCAAAGGAAGAAATTGAAAGAAGAGTGCGGGAGGCTGCTAAGATTCTTGGGATTGAAGCACTCCTTGATCGTCGGCCGAAGGCTTTGTCCGGCGGACAAAGACAGCGGGTAGCAATGGGTCGGGCCATCGTGCGGGAACCGAAAGTATTCTTAATGGATGAACCGTTATCAAACCTTGATGCAAAACTGCGTGTCCAGATGCGGGTCGAGATTTCCAAACTTCATAAAAAGCTGCAAACAACGATTATTTATGTAACGCATGACCAAGTCGAAGCAATGACCTTGGGTACACGGATTGTGGTTATGAAGGACGGTATCATTCAGCAGGTGGATTCTCCGTCAACTCTGTACTCCAAGCCGGCTAACCTGTTTGTAGCTGGATTTATCGGCTCGCCGCAGATGAACTTCATTGAAGCGGTGGTATCCAAAGAAGGCGATCGGGCAAAGTTAACCTTCGGTGCTAACTCGATTGTTTTATCGGCCGAAAAATCCAAAGCTGTATTGGGCGGCGGTTATGAAGGCAAGACGGTTATTTTAGGCATTCGGCCGGAAGATATTCATGATGAAGAAAATTATATGGCCAATAAGGACGCAATTGTTAATTTTGAAGTAGCCGTTACCGAAATGTTAGGTGCGGAAGTAATCTTAATCGGCAGTATTGAAAACTTTGATACTACCGCTAAGGTTGGCCCGCGGACAACGGCTAAGGCTGGTGATAAGATTCGGTTGGCTTTTGATTTGGAAAGAATTCATGTTTTTGATAAGGATACAGAAAAAGTAATAACAAATTAGTTTGAAATATGTAAAAAAAAGAGGAAATGCACAAATTTTTGCTTTCCTCTTTTTTTTTTGCACAAAATGCTATACAATGAGTAATAGTATGACATAAGTGCCAAAAGGATTTATTGTTTTTTGACACGCCAAACACATGAGTAAGCAGCTGTTTTGCAAGGATTACGAATGTTTTTGCAAGGATTACGGGCGGCGTTAGCCGAAGCAATCCTGTATCATGGGTGTCCAGAAAATTGGTTCACGAAACCGGTAAAGGAGAAGATAATGATATCAAATCAAATTTTACAGACAACAATTGAGGGGCTGAAAACGATCACCCGGATGGATCTGACGGTCATGGATGCCGAAGGCCGGGTGCTGGCATCGACGGAAGAGGATGCCTTTAGCGATTATAGTTTTTCAGTGGTGGATTTTGTTAATTCCCAAGCAGAAAGCCAGTTAGTGCAGGGATATCAATTTTTTAAGGTGTTTGACGAAACATCGGTCGAATACATTATTACAGTCAAGGGCGAGGCCGAGGATGTTTACAAAATTGGTAAAATTGCTTCTTTTCAAATTCAAAATCTTTTGGTGGCATACAAAGAACGCTTTGATAAAGATAATTTTATTAAGAACCTGCTGCTGGATAATCTGCTTTTAGTTGATATTTATAATCGCTCCAAAAAACTGCATATTGAAGTCGATACGCCCCGGGTGGCTTTGATTGTGGAAACGAAGTTGGAAAAAGACAACAGTTCGCTGGAAGTGGTTAAGAGCCTGTTTTCGCCTAAATCGCAGGATTTTATCACGGCAGTGGATGAAAAGAATATTATTATTGTCAAAGCTTTAAAGCCGACCGATACGCGCAAGGATATCATCAATTTGGCCAATATGATTGTCGATACCATTAATTCAGAAGCGATGAGTCAGGCCTATGTAGCGATCGGCACGGTAGTTAATGATATTAAGGATGTCTCCAAATCCTATAAGGAAGCCAAAATGTCGCTGGAGGTAGGCAAGATTTTTTATCAGGAATATAATGTCATTGCCTATGAGAATCTAGGGATTGGCCGCTTAATTTATCAGCTGCCGGTAGCACTCTGCCGGATGTTTATTGATGAAATTTTCCATGGCAAATCGCCGGATCAATTTGACGAGGAGACCTTGACAACGATCAATAAGTTCTTTGAAAACAGCCTGAATGTGTCGGAAACCTCAAGGCAGCTGTATATTCACCGTAATACTTTGGTTTACCGGCTGGACAAGTTGCAAAAAAATACCGGTCTTGATTTGCGGGTGTTTGAGGATGCGATCACCTTTAAGATTGCTTTAATGGTTGTCCGTTATATGCGCTATATGCAGGATAACAGTATGTATTAATAATATACTCAACTTTCCCATGTTCGACAGAACAGTCTTTTTTAGGCAGATTGCCCGCCCGGGCAGAAAGCGAAGCTTTCGATCAGGGCTCGTTGCTTCCAGAAAGGCTACGCCTTTCGGCGGCGGGCAGGAACGAAATGTGATTTGCGAAGCAAATTGCGAGAGTGAGTCCATGCAGACCGCCCGCCCGGGCAGAAGTGCGAAGCACTTCGATCAGGGGAAAGTTGGGTAATATATCTATTAAGGAGAAGAAATGATTAGGCTGGAGGATGTAAGCAAAGAATATCCGGGCGGGATTAAGGCACTGGACCGGGTTTCTTTTAAAATCGGCAAGGGTGAGTTTGTTTTTATTGTCGGCGACAGCGGTTCGGGCAAAACAACCTTGTTTAAGCTCTTGCTCAGAGAAATTGAAGTTAGCAGCGGCTCGATTTATATTGAGGACGTGGATATTGCCAGACTTCATAAAAATAAAATACCCAAGCTTCGCCGCAGCTTAGGTGTAGTATTTCAGGACTTTCGTCTGCTCAAAGACCGGACAGTTTATGAAAATGTGGCTTTTGCGCTGGAAGTGACGGAAACGCCGCGCGGTATGATTCGCAAGACGGTTCCGGCGCTGTTGAATATGGTCGGTTTAAAGGGCTATGAAAAAAAGAAGCCGAGTCAGCTCTCCGGCGGGGAACAGCAACGGGTGGCTCTGGCCAGAGCGATTGCCAATAATCCGCCCATTCTTTTGGCGGATGAGCCAACCGGCAATCTGGATCCGGAACGGTCGTGGGCCATTATTCGCTTGCTCAAGGATATCAATTTGCGCGGTACGACGGTGGTAGTGATTACGCATGACCGGGAAATTGTCAATTCCATGAAAAAAAGGGTCATTACCATTCAGGACGGCAAAGTGATTCGGGACGACGCAAAAGGAGAGTACTGGCATGAGCTTACGCACACTGGGATATAGCTTTTCCAAAGGCTTGCAGAATATGTTTAAAAATGGCTGGATGTCAGTGATTTCCATTATGACGATTGCGGTCAATGTCTTTGTCATTATCGTATTTTATACCGTAGTAACCAATGTTGACTTTATGATGACGGAGTTTGAAAAAAACATCGGCGTAGCCGTGTTTTTTGAAAAGAATACGACGGAAGAGCAGATTTTGGAGCTGAAAGCCAAGATGGAAAAACGAGCCGAAGTGTACCGGATAGAATATATTTCGGCGGCGGCGGCATGGGAAAGCTTTAAAAATCAGTATTTTGATCAAAGAGAGGAGCTCCTCACTGGTTTCGGCGAGGATAACCCGCTGGCCGAATCGGCTTCCCTGCAGATTTCACTGGCTGATATTTCTAAGCAGGGCACTTTGGTTCAGGTTTTAAAAGCGGAAAACATTGTCCGCTATGTCCGCGAAACCAGAGATGTTACCTATGTGGTCGAGGCGGTCAATAAGCTGGTTACTTATATCAGCGTCGGATTGCTGACTATTTTGATTTTGCTGGCGCTGTTTTTGATTTCCAATACGATTCGGTTGGCGGTGACGCTGCGTAATGAAGAGATTGGGATTATGCGCTATATCGGTGCCAGAAATATGATGATTCGCGGGCCTTTTTTAGTGGAAGGAATTTTGATTGGTTTGATTGGAGCCAGTATTCCCTTGATTTTGTTTTATTATGTCTATCCGGATGTGGTCATTCAAATTCAAAAGAGCTATGCGATTTTAAGCGATTATCTTATCTTTTTAAGCCGTGACCGGATTTTGCAGACATTGATTCCGATTGCCCTGCTCTCGGGTGCGGGAATCGGCTATTTAGGCAGCCGGTTTACCGTCGGAAAATATTTAAAGGTCTGAGCAGTCGCTGCCATTTTTGGCAGTGTCTTGGTGAAGCTTGGCGTTTTGGCTGACCGGCGGCGATGCCGGCAGGCGGCGTGCCAGCAGGCGGCAATGCTTTAACAAGAGTGAGGGGAGCTGGAGCGCTTGAGTTGGACAGGGCAGCGGCCGTAATTTTAGCCGGAAGGAGGAAACAGTTTGAAGCGAGTTTTTTGGCGAGCGGGACTGGGGCTGGTGATTGCTTTGGCTTTTTCCAGCATTATATATGGGACAAGTACACTCAAGAATATGCAGGAGCAAAAAAAGGCGATTCAGCAGCAGATTAAGAAAGAGTACGAGGAACTGAAAGCCAAGAAAGATGAAATTTCTTTGGTTTATCAGGAAATTTTGAAATATGATCAGCAGTATTTTGAGGTGCAGCAGGTGCTGGATGTACTCGAGAGTCGGCTGACGGAAAAAAAGGCGGAAATTGACGCTACGCAGGCGCAGTTAGTGACAGCCAAAGAAAAAGAGGATGTTTATTATAAAAATACCAAGGAACGGATTAAAGTCATGTACGAGTACGGCAATACCGAATACATTGCGGTACTGCTTGAATCCAGCAACGCCATGGATTTTTACAATCGGCTGGAGTATTTAAATAAGGTTGTTGAGTATGATAAGACCATGCTCCGGCGCTTAGAAGATATCCGTGAGGAAATTGAGGACACGGAAGGCCGGCTGATTATTGAAAAAGCAGAAATGGAGCATACGCAAGCGGAGGCCCTTATTCGTAAGAATGATATTGAAAATATTCGGGTCTTAAAATCGCAGCAGATTGAGGCAGCCAATAAGAAGAAAGAGTATCTGGAAAGCGAAATTAAGGAACGGCAGCGAGAAGAGGCGCTGCTTAACAAAAAAATTGAGGAACATATTGCGGCGATTGAAAGGGAGCGGCAAAGGCAGGCCAATGCTTTGAAATTTAAGGGCGGGATGCTAAAATGGCCGATGCCGGGGCATTACCGGATTACGTCACCTTTTGGCCGGCGGATTGACCCGATTACCAAAAAGCCCGGTGCGATGCATAACGGCATCGATATCGGTGCGCCCAACGGCACTCCGATTTATGCGGCGGCTGACGGTGAAGTTATTTATGCGGCTTGGATGAACGGTTATGGCAATACGATTATGATTGACCATGGCAAGAACTCCAATGGCCAGCATGTGATTACGCTCTATGCTCATTGCTCCAGCTTAGTGGCGGCAAAGGGGGCGCAGGTAGTCGGCAGCCAGACGATTGTAGCCAAGGTCGGCAGTACCGGCCGCTCAACCGGCAATCATCTGCATTTTGGTTTGAAGATCGGCGGCGCTTGGGTTGATCCGATGAATAATACCAGTAAGTAGAAAGTATTAGGAAGGAAATAAAATGAAAGCAAGATATTATGGACTGGGAGTGCTGTCCACCTTATTAGTGGCGGCGATAATTTGGCTGGGTGTTCTGGTGGTCAGCAATACCCGCGATCTTTTAGAGCAGCTGCCGGCGGCGGAAATCGGAAAAACAGCAGCAAGCGCTTCGGCCGAAAGCAAAATGACCGAGGGCAAAACCGACAAGTGGTTTCGAGCCAAGATAAGAGATATTGATCAGCAGTTAAATTTGCGCTATATTGAAAAAATTGATAAGAATCAGATGTATGAAGCGGCTTTGAAGGCTTATGTTGAGGGTTTGGGCGATCCTTACACCAACTACTTTACCAAAGAAGAATATCAGGCCTTTGAGCAGGATATGTCGGCTACCTATGACGGAATCGGTGCGCCTATATCGAAAGATCAGGAAACCAAGTTAGTGATGATTGTTTCACCGTATAAAGATTCTCCGGCGGAAAAAGCGGGTTTGAGAACCGGTGATATCATTTTGGCGGTCAATGACGAAGATGCGACAAGCATGGATCCGGATGAAGTAGCCAAAAGAATTCGGGGCAGGAAGGGGACGCAGGTAACGCTGACCATTCAAAGAAAAGCAGGCGAAAAGATGACGATATTGGAAGTTCCGATTATCCGCGATACCATTGAGATTCCGACAATTGCGGCCAGAATGTTAGAGGATAAAATCGGTTATATTGCCATTTACGGCTTTGATGCGCCGACGGCCGATCAGTTTAAAAAAGAGCTGCGCACTTTGAAAAGTCAGGGTATGAAGGGACTGGTGATTGACCTGCGGGGCAATCCCGGCGGATATTTAGAGATGGCGGTGGAGATTGCCGATGAAATCATATCTCAGGGGCTGGTTGTCTATATTGAAGATAAAAATGGCAACAGGGAAGATTTTTCGGCAGTTAATGCAGCGAAATTAGATATGCCGATTGCCGTTTTAGTCAATAAGGGCAGTGCTTCGGCTTCGGAAATTTTAGCTGGTGCGCTGAAGGATCACGGTTTGGCTACGATTGTCGGTACGACCACTTTTGGTAAGGG
>CAUUKX010000041.1:0-16993 GCA_963545585.1 uncultured Lachnospiraceae bacterium | reverse complement strand
AAACGGTTTGGGAAGAGTCCAAGCGTTTAAACTTTCCGCAGAAGTTATATGTAGACCTATCTTTGCCGCTGTATCATTTGAAGAAAAAGCTGATTGAAGAAGCCGTTCAAATCGGATAAGCAATAGTAGAAAATTTAACATAAAACCGTTACCAATCAGGAAAGCTCCTTGTAATTTGCTAAAGTGTCAGCGAATTAGAAGTGCAGGCGTTAAGCAGAGATGGGGATATGTGGTTGTCGGAACGGTTATGTCAAATCAGATAATAAATGGTAAGAAAACGGTAATCACAGAATAGGAGAGAATGTTATGGAGAAAATTTGGCAAGAATTGACAGAGCGGTTTAATCAGGAGTTTGGTAAAGGCGGGGAGCAGCGTCGCTTTTTTACACCGGGTCGGGTTAATCTGATTGGCGAGCATATTGATTATAACGGCGGGAGGGTTTTCCCCTGTGCTTTGGATATCGGTACATACGCACTGGTTCGTCCGCGGGAAGATACGCTGGTGCGCTTTGTTTCGACTAATATGGAGCTGAAAAATCAGGTGGATATCAGCCGGATTTGTTATGAGGAAAAAGATGGATGGACGAATTACCCGAAAGGAACCATTCTGCAAATTCAGGAATATTTGGCAGCTGAAGGGCGGGATGCCGGAGTCATCGGCGGCATGGATATCCTCTATCACGGCAATATCCCTAATGGCTCAGGCCTTAGTTCATCGGCTTCGTTAGAGGTGCTGACAGCCACGGTGGTCAATCAGCTGTGGAATCTGGAGTTAGACATGGTAACCATAGTTCAGCTTTGCCAAAAAGCAGAAAATACGTTTAACGGCGTAAACAGCGGAATTATGGATCAGTTTGCGGTTGGTATGGGTCGGGAGAACTGCGCGATTTATCTGGATACCAGCAATTTAAACTATGAATATGTTCCTTGCGTGTTGGGGGATTTGGTGCTGATTATCGGCAATACCAATAAAAAAAGAGGACTGGCGGATTCTAAGTACAATGAAAGACGCAAGGAGTGCAACCGGGCGCTGGCTGAGCTGCAAAAGGTCAAAAAGATTCAGCATTTATGCGAATTATCAGCTGCGGAATGGGAAGAAGTAAGGAGCGTCATCACTGATGATACCATTTGCCGGCGGGCGGAACATGCTGTCATGGAAAATGCCCGGGTCAAAGAAGCAGTAGCTGTTTTGCAAAAAAATGATATGGCTCGGTTCGGGCAGCTTTTAAATGCTTCCCATGACTCACTGCGCGATCTTTATGATGTAACCGGCGTTGAGTTAGACACGATGGTCGAAGAAGCCCGCAAAATTGACGGCGTGTATGGGGCACGAATGACCGGCGCCGGCTTTGGCGGCTGTACGGTCAGTCTGGTTAAAAAAGAGGCGATCGAGCGTTTCCGCCGGGAAGTGGGTGAAAACTATCGGCGCCGGACGGGACTGACACCGGAGTTTTATATCGTCAATATTGGTGGTGGCGCACAGGAAGTTAAGTAATTAACTCAACTTTCCCATGTTCGTCAGAACAGTCTTTTTTAGGCTCGTTGCATGGGCAGGAACGGAATGCGATTTGCGAAGAAAATCGCGAGAGTGGGTCCATGCACCCGCTCTCTGAGCGGGATAGAGGCAAAAAAGACTATGGGAAAGTTGAGTAAGTAATATTTTATTTGTGCACTTCTATTCCTCGCGGAAAATATAGCCGTAATGGGATAAGAACTGCTTCATCGAAACGTCAAAGCTGTGCTCGGCCGATTTATCGGGCAGAAAGCCTTTATAATTAGTGGCAGTAATCAGCCGGAGCAGATTGTTTTCAAAGTGCAGGCGAAAGGAAAAGGACTGCACCATACTGCGCAAAGACTCCGGCGTATTTTTCAGCACCTTGTCCATACTGGTTTCCGTCAGGATAAAGCTAATCTGCATGGACAGCGGTGTGCGATAGGCTTTGATAATTTCCGTTAAAACCGGCCGTATTTCCTTCCAGGAAATGTAAGCCGGTTTTTTGGCGTTGCTTTCCGTTTCGTTTTTTTCGGTCGAAGCATTTTCCGGGTCTGCGGTCTCGCCGTCGGCGTAACGGCGGTTGATTTCGCCGTCAACGTGAAAATCAGTCAGCACCTTTAAATCAAAAGAGTGCAGCAGGAAACCATCAAATACTGTATCTTTCAGCAAGCCATTCATACAGGGCTTAATATCTTCAATCAATAGTGAAATCATAAGAATCCTTTCTGAAATAAAAATATCAAGGCAGGGAGCATTTCGAGCGGCAGAGCAGGCAACGGATAAAAGCATTGTGCAGCCAGAAATGCATTCTGCTTTTATAAGAGCCTGATGCCAGAACTAAACTTACAGCAGCAGGGCTTTATACTTCGCCGGCCAGTTTTTGCAGAGCGGTTAAAAAGGCCGAACCGTATTTTTGATATTTTAAAGTGCCGACACCGGATACTTCCAGCATTTCCGCTTCGTCAGCAGGGAGCTTGCGTGCCATTTCCAGCAGAGTCTTATCACTGAAAATCATATATGGCGGCAAATGCGCATTTTTGGCCAGTTGATAACGAACCGCCCGGAGAGTTTCAAAAATTTGGTTTTCATCAGCGGAACGGCGTACCAGCGGCACTTTTTGGACAACACTTTCCTTACCGAGTAAAACCGACTTTCCCAGCGGCGTTACCATTAAAATCGGATAGGCTTCGCTGGTTTGGTAAAGGTAGCCTTCGGCCACTAAAAGCAGCAGAAAATCCCGAATTTCGTCCAGACTTTGACTGGCCATCAAGCCATAGGTCGATAAATGCTGAAAGCCTGCCTGCAAAACCTTCTTGGCGGTTGAGCCTTTCAGCACGGCGGCCGTCAGTTGCAGACCGTAGCCCTGCCGCATCCGCATCACGCAGGAAATAGCTTTCATGGCCTCAATCGTGATATCTTTTTCTTCGTATTCTTTAAGGCAATGGCAGCAGCGATTGCAGTCCTTGGCATTGGTGTCGCCGAAGTATTCTAAGATATAAGCCGACAGGCAGCGATTGGTGTGGCAGTAGCCGTTCATTTGCTGCAATTTATAGTAGCGGTGGTGCAAAAGCTCCTGACTGATTTCGCCGTTTTCGGCTGCTTTTTCAATCAGATAGCGGCGGATTTGCAAATCCCGAGGCGAATACAGGAGATAACACTCGGCCCGTGCACCATCCCGCCCGGCTCTGCCGGCTTCCTGATAATAGGCTTCCAAGGTTTCCGGCATATTAAAATGAATGACATAGCGGACATTGGATTTATCAATTCCCATGCCAAAGGCGTTGGTGGCAACCATGACCGCAATGTCATCATAAAGGAACTGATCCTGAACCTGCCGGCGCTGCTCAGGTGTCAGTCCGGCGTGATAATAGCCGACGGCAAAGCCTTTACGCCGCAAGACTTCATAAACTTCCTCGGTTTCCTTGCGGGTAGCGCAGTAGATAATGCCGGATTGTTTGATATGCTTGGTCAGGTAATCAAGCAAAAAAGTTAGCTTGTTACTGTCTTTAACCACATTTAACGACAGATTTTCCCGTTCGTAGCCGGTTTCATAAATATCCGGCTGCGAAAGGCACAGGCTTTCCATAATATCGGCTTTGACTTGCGGCGTAGCCGTAGCGGTAAAAGCCGAAATAACCGGCCGTTGCGGGAGCTGCTCAATAAAACTGGAAATTTCTCGGTAAGATAACCGAAAGTCATGTCCCCACGAGGAAATGCAGTGCGCCTCATCAACAGCAATATGACGAATGGGAACCGTAGCCGCCAGTTCGCTGATAAAGGTGGAAGACAGGCTTTCCGGTGCCAAGTAAATCATCTTGTAGCGTCCTTTTTTGATTTCCCAAATCCGTTGCCGGTATTCTTCAAAAGAAAGCGTACTGTTTAGCAGGGTTACCGGCAACCCCAAGTCAAGCAGGGCATCCACTTGGTCTTTCATCAAAGCAATCAGCGGCGAAAGAATTAGCGTTACGCCGGAAAGGAGCAAAGCCGGAATCTGGTAGCAAATGGATTTGCCGCCACCGGTCGGCATAATTGCCAGCGTATCATGACCGGCTAAAATGCTGTCAATAATCGCCTGTTGCTGCGGCCGAAAGCTGTCATAGCCATAGTATATTTTCAAAATGTCCTGTGGTTGATAGGTTGTATTCATAAGGAAGTCCTTTAGAGCTTTGTTTATTTAAGCGCAATCATTTTTTACAGAGTCTCCTCATTATAACATGGAAAGCTGTGAATATTTCAGATTCTCTTGCAGTGTTGTCAATTCCATTATATCATGTGATACGCTATCCGGCAACAAGTCCGCACGAATAGATTTTCTATGAATAAAATCTTATAAATCAGTGAATTTCATAATAATTTTTATGAATGATAGATTTAAATTCTAAAATCACATGTATAAAAATTTTCAGAAAATAATAGGTAATTTGTCCTGGATTTATTTAGTTTATACATTTTTGCAGAAAAAAAACACCGAATATTCTTTGACAAATACGAAATAAGCTGTTATAATAAAAGATACAAGGAATTGAAAAGATTTTTGGCAAGGAAAGGATTATCTTATCAGTAAAGGAGGGAGGTGTATCGCCAAAAATGGGTTTATAAGGAGATAACTGGCTTGTAGAAAATACTTTTTCCATTTAGAAAGCGAGGGATGCGATGATGAAAAAACAAATTTTAAAAATCTTAAGTCTTTTATTGATAACGTATCTTGTGTTTGATACAGGCATTGCGATTTATGGTGTTAAGGAACTGTCAAATCAAGCCGTTCCGCCAGCGCCGCACAAAAATGCATCCATAAGGGAATGTTGCAATGAGGAAATGCCTTTGCCATATAAGGCAGTCATTCCGCAAAAGGCAAAGAACAATATAACCAGAGCAGATCTTGCGGAAGCCAAAGCGAATGGCTTTGAAATCCTTGAAAAGATTTCAGATGAAGCCACCATTCAAAAAATGGTAGACAGTGGATTGGCAGAGTGCGATGAAAATGGGAATTTGCCTATTAGCATTACGACTTATTTTGTGCCGACTCAAACGGCTGAAACACTTTCGGATGATACCATGCTCCCTCTTAATACAGACGGAATCATTGTAACAAAGAAAAGACACTACAATGGGCAGTACTTTGACGATTATGATCGGTATGTAGTAGACGGACCGTCAAAATTTACAACGACATATTCTAAAACAGCGCAAACCAATTGGACTACTTCTATGTCCGGTGAAATTTCAGCGGGCGGAAAAGTTTATGGGGTTGCTGATGTAAAAGCAAAAGTTTCGGCAAACGTTGGTTATTCTTTTGGTGTGGAAAGCACACAAAGTCAAACTTATACCGTTAATATTCCAAAAGGAAAATATTGGGAAATAAAGATATGGACAAGCTATCTTGTGTATGAGTACACCGCTAAAGTCGGTAAAATAACACTTGGAACGGGCTATACATGGAAACCCAATGGCTTAATTATAAAAAAGACAGAATACACATCATAAAAATAGCTTTCCTAAATAAAGTAAATCAAACCGTCAGTTCGGCTGGCGGTTTTTTCTTTTGCCAATGCCAAAGAATAGAAAAAGTGAGTAAAAACCCAAGCAAAAAGCACAAAATTTATCGCCTAAAAGCTAAAATTGTGGTATACTTAAAAAAGTGTTGTTTGGTTGGAGTGCGTTTTTGTCGGCAGCCGGCAATTCATGAAAAGCCGGTTTTGGGAAGTCGTGGGGCAATTGGTGCGGCTTGCCGCATGGCAAGGCCATAGCCTGCCTGCCGGCAAAAGGAAAAAACAAAAGAGTAAAAAAGAAAAAGGATGTGAAAAGATGCGAAAGGGGGCACTTGTGAACTTTTTCATAAACAAGAAAACGATACAAAAAAGAATAAGGCTGATGGGGCTGTTGCTTGTGTTGTGGCTGCTGTGGACGAAGGGAGATAGTTATGCGGCGCAGGTCGGGCAACCGCTGAACCTGCCGGTGATTTGGTCTAAGACCCACGAGCTGACCCGGCCGGAGCTGGGGCCGGTAGTAGTGCCGTTTTGGCAGCAAAACGCCAAAACAACCAATATTTTTGGCCTGAACAGCTTCAAGTCTCCGGATTCGGATGGAAATTACTACATTATTTCCGCTTCGGATAAAATCGGGACGGTCAGTGCCGAGCACCAAAAAGACCGGCTGATACTGCGTTTTTATGATGCAAAGACCAAATTTAAAAAATCAAAGACAGATTTTTCAGCAGATCCTGCCATTTCCGGCGTTAAGTTTCAGGAGTATAAAAGCGGCGGCATAAATATTGCTGAGTTTGCCTTTGCCCTGCGGCCGGTGGTGAAAGACTTTGTGATTCGGCTGGATGAGCTGGGCGAGAGAGTCTTGGTTGAAATGATTACCAATGCCGTCATTCAGGTTAGTTTAGCAGACCGAGGTGAAGAAGAACTGCTGATGGTTGAGGGTTTTCAGCCGCTGCGGCTGAATCTGCGGCGGGGAGCGGAAAATACACTGGAAATTGAAGTACCGTCCGCTCAAAGCCTGCTGGCAGATATGGATGCGGAGGTGGCATCGAAGTATATCAGCCGGATGGCAGTCAGCGGTCAGGAAAAGGGCAAGACCAAGGTCAAACTGTGGCTCCGGGAAAATACCGAATTTGCGCCGGAGGGGCAGGGAATTCGCTTTTTTGCGGCCAAAACCAAGGATATCAAGTACGCTTACGGGATTTTGTCGCTCAAGCGCCCGGAAAACTTTGATATGTCTAAGGTTGATTATTTGCTGGACATTTATCAGCGCAAGGCCAGCCTGTCTTTTCCGTATGAGGGCTATTTGGACGGTGCATACTGGATTAGCGATGATTTTGTGACCAAGGTGGAAGCGGTGAATGGGCGGCTGGAGTTTACTTTCCCGGAGGTGCGGGAGCTGACGATTGCCGAAGATCGCGACCGGGTGTATATTTCTGCGAAAAAGCCCAAGGAAATTTTTACCAAGGTCGTGTTTATTGATATCGGGCACGGCGGCAATGATCCGGGGGCGGCCCGGCAGGCGGATATCGGCATGGGCGAACAGAAATATTTGGAGAAAGATGCCAATTTTGCGCTGACCATGCAGCTGAAAGCGAAGTTAGAGCAAAATCCGGCGATTCGGGTTTATTACTCCCGGCTGACCGATGAAAATCCCTCGGCTTACGAGCGGGCAAGACTGGCGAATGAGACTGGTGCTGATTTTTTCCTCAGCCTGCACCACAATATGACGACGGTCAAAGACCGTAAAATTGAGGGAACGGATGTTTATTATTTAGAGGGGCGGAGAAACGGCAATCTGTCATCAAAACGCCTGTCGGAGCTGATTTTGCAAAATTATGCAAATACTACGACCTTTGCGAACCGCCTGATACTGGACGCACCGCATTTATATATGGTTAAGTATCCCAAAATGCCGGCGGTCATCGTCGAAAGCGGCTTTATGTCAGATGACGGCGACCTGCGCCGGATGTTTGACCCGGCTGTGCAGGAGCGGACGGCGCAGGCGCTGTATGATGCGATCGTGCAGGCGTTTGCTGAGATATAATGTTACGGCGGGTATCAAAGGTATTGTATATTAAAACAACAGGAGGCCAAAATGATTCAATTTGGAACTGGTGGCTGGAGAGCCATCATTGGAGAAAACTTTACCAAGGATAATATCGTTAAAGTAGCGCAAAGTTTGGCTGATTTAATGAAAAAAGAAGGCGTGGCCGACAGGGGACTGGTGCTTGGCTATGATAAGCGCTTTTTGTCTGACCGGGCGGCAAAATGGATTGCCGAGGTGCTGGCCGGCAATCAAATTAAAGTATATTTGATTCGTCGGGTTGCGCCGACGCCGCTGGTGATGTTTACGGTCAAAACCTTGGGAACGGCTTATGGTGCGGCGGTAACAGCCAGTCATAACCCGGCCGAGTACAACGGGATTAAAATCTTTACCGAGGGCGGCAAAGACGCTGACCGGGAGATTACCGACCGGCTGGAAGCGGTTATCAACCGCCTGACGGCAGCGGACATTAAGGCCGTAGACTTTGACGAAGCCGTTGCCAGCGGCGTTGTTCAGTTGATTTATCCGTTTAATGACTATATTGATACTATTATTTCCATGATTGATATTGACAGTATCCGGCGGAAGGATTTGCGGATTTTGGTTGATCCGATGTACGGTGTGTCCAAAACGGCACTGCAAACCCTGCTGATGACCGCACGCTGCGAGATTGATACCATTCACGATTCGCATGATCCGGGCTTTGGCGGCCGAATGCCTTCGCCCAGCGAAGAAACCCTGCGCCATTTGCGGACTTTGGTTGTAGAACGGAAGTATGACTTGGGAATCGGCACCGACGGCGATGCCGACCGGTTGGGTATTATTGATGAAACCGGCGCCTATATTCACCCCAATATGATTATGAGTTTGCTGTATTATTATCTTTTGAATTATAAAAACTGGCGGGGGTCGGCGGTGCGCAATATCGCCACCACGCATTTGCTGGATGCGATTGCAGTAGATGCCGGAGAAAAGTGCTATGAAGTACCGGTTGGTTTTAAGCATATCAGTAAAAAAATGGCAGAAACCGATGCTGTTATTGGCGGTGAGAGCAGTGGCGGTCTGACCATTCGCGGCCATATTAAGGGCAAGGACGGGATTTTTGCGGCGGCGCTTTTGGTTGAAATGATTTGTGTTACCGGTAAACGGCTGGGGCAAATGATGCGGGAGCTGGAAGAAAAGTTCGGCGTTTACCAAATGGAAGAAGCTAACCTGTCTTTTCACCCAGAGGATAAGACTCGTTTAGTTAAGCTCTTATTTGAAGAAAAAAAGCTGCCACAGTTTCATGCTGAGATTGATCACGTCAGCTATTTGGATGGGGTTAAGGTCTACTTTAAAGATAATTCATGGATTATTGCCCGGTTTTCCGGCACCGAGCCGCTGATTCGGATTTTTGCCGAAAGCGACTCAGCTGCCAGAGCGACTCGGTTGATTGCGGAATTAAGAGAGTTTTTGCAGATTTAAGTCGGAAGGGATTGTGCTTTTTGCGGCGTCAGGGGCTGATGATCTCTCTGCCGCCAAACAGCGCCGATTGCGTTGTAGTCAACTTGACTGCTGTCCATATAGGCCAGCAGCAGGCGTTTCATCTCCTGCCCCCAGCTATCCCGAATGCCATCGATATAGCCCCAATAGGACTGAGCCAGTTCGAGCAGCCGGCAGCCGGCCAGAAAATCAATGGCGCTGTCGTCTGCCGGACAGGCGGGGGCGTATTTTCCGCCGGCCGCTTGATAGCTGCGGAAAAATGCGGCTTCTGCCTCCTGAAAACAGGCAGTGTCATAAAAATTATAAAGGAAGAACCGGAACCCGTAAAATTCCAAGGCGGCCGGAGCAGCTTGGGCTGACTCTAAGTCAAAATATCCGGTTGGCTTGCCTTGTTCATCGGTAAAAAAGTTTTCCGCATGCATATCGGTAAAAATTAGTACCGGTGGCGTGACTTGTGCGTCAAAGTGGGGGCGTAGGTTTTTCAGCATTTCATGGAAAAACTGCGTGACCCGGACGGCTTCTTCCGGGCTGAAAACCTGCTTTTGCTGACAGCGCTGAAGGCGCATATCAATGACCGACCGGAACCGGTCGGAAAAATTGCTGATTCCGGCCGGCTCAATGACAGAGTCGGCCATAATATTGCCAAAGGACGAGAAAGTAATGTTTTGAATTTTGGCGAAATCCCGGCCTAAGAATTCCATGCTGTCTAAAAAAGTTTGTTTGGAAAAGCCGCTGCGGCGCATACATTCCTTCTGAGAAATACCGTTCATCCGTTCTAACAAAATGAACTTGCCATAGGGCGATTCATAAGTACCGTAGACTTCCGGCGTAGGCACGCCGGCTTTTTCCCGAATCATTTGAAATAAATAAGCTTCTCTTTCTAAGGACAGCCGGCCGCCGAATAAAGTATCGCGGCTGCTTTCATAAAGTCCTTCTTCGGTTGCTCTGATTTTGGCAAACTTACAAATGGCTGGTCGGTTTCCGGCCAGCATTACGTCAAAAACAAAATGATTGGAGCCTTCGTTAATGGGACGAATGGCTTCGACTTCATATCCGCTGCCGGTCAAAGCAGCCTTTGCCTTTTCGGCATCAATGATTGGCGTCATAAATTTCACCTTTTTCTCTTTTTGGGCTGGGTCAATTCTTTTTTTGTTCAAAGTTTTCACCAGCAGACCAAATGCTTCGTTTGAAAGCTTTCGCCGCGGTCTTCTGACAATCCGCTTTGCGAATTGTCTACGAAGACGTCGGATTTTGCTGCGCAAAACCGACTGTCTGCTGGTGAAGCGCCGCAAAATGAATATGTCCGCTTTGCGGCCGCATTCATTTATGCTTGCGCGCTTCAATGTATCGATATTTGACAGCCTTATTTTTCCAGCTGGTGCAAATAGCGGTAGATGGTGGCTTTAGAGCTCCCCAGTTTTTCTGCCACTTCCATCACCGAACCCTTGGCCAAAAATACCCCGCGATTATCCATTTCCCGAATAACGGACAGCTTTTCATGGGCGGTCAGCCGGTTGGGCGAAGAGTTGAAACGAATGGCCGATTCCTCCAAAACCTGATTGATGATTTCAGTAACGGACAGGGTTAGGGTTTCATAGGTCTGCATCGGTTTAGCGGCCAGCTGCAAGACATTATGTCCTTGATCTCCGCTGATTAGAGTATTTAAATAAGAACGAATCCGAACCAACTCACCGACATTGTGATTGATGGTTAAAAGCCCGACTAAAGCACCACCTTCCCGAATAAACATCGTAGCCGACCGCATTTTATCGCCTTTGCCGGAAAGAGTGCGGTAATTGATATTGTAGGGCAAAGTGCTGCTTTTGGGATTTTGAATTAAAGCACGCTGCATTTCGCTGAGCGGAGCACCGACATAACAGCTGTCGTCCATAGGATGCTCAATCAGCAAAACTTTTTCCGTATCAGTCAGAATGATTTCGGCCTCCGCCCCTAAAAACAGGGCTAAAAATTCAATGATTGGACGATAGACTTCAATATTTAACATAATTTTCTCCATTCTGTGCGGAAACTGCGGATGAGTATTCGGCGGCGGAAAAAGAGGACTGCTGCCTAATCAGGATTCTTATCAAGATTAATCAAAAAAATCTCTTCCTATCCTGTAATAGTACAACAGCCCCCTTAATCCCCTTATTTTTATCTATAAAAGCTCAAAGCCAGCGGTAAAGTGCCGTAAGGACACAATCGAACCTTGGTGTACGATTTTCATGCCGCGGTATTGATCACGCTTTTCGTAAATATCGCCCAGCGCCTGAGCGATGACATCCATATGATTATTGGTATAAAGCCGACGGCCAATGGCAATCCGCATGGTTTCAATGGACGGATAAATCGCTTCGCCGGTTTCCTTGTCAATTGAGCCGAATGCACAGGCACCGATTTCTACGCAGCGCACCCCAGCTTCTTCATAAAGAGCGCAAACCAGTCTTTGGCTGGGGAACTCACTTTGCGGAATTTGCGGGAAGAAGCGGCGACCGTCAACATAAACACCGTGTCCGCCGGTCGGTTCAATGATGGGAACGCCTCGTTCTTTTAACTTTTCTCCCAAATAAGCTACTTGCTTGATGCGGTAGTCCAGATAATCAAAGTCGCAGGCTTCCTGCAAGCCGACGGCCAAGGCGTCCATATCGCGGCCGGACATGCCGCCGTAGGTGATAAAGCCTTCATGCACAATGGCCAGCTGATTGGCTTTTTCATAGACCTCTTTATTTCTGGTAACAAACAGTCCGCCGATATTGACCAGACCGTCTTTTTTGCTGGACATAGTAGCTGTTTCGCAATAGCTGAACATTTCCCGGGTGATTTCTTTAATGCTCTTGTTTTCATAGCCTGGCTCACGGGTTTTGATGAAATAGGCATTTTCCGCTAAACGGGCGCTGTCCATGACCAAGGGGATTCCGTATTGCTTACAAAGTGCGCTGACTTCCCGGATATTTTGCATGGAAACGGGCTGTCCGCCGTTATTGTTGCAGGTAATAGTGATGATACAAACGCAAATATTATCGGCACCCTTTTCGGCAATCAGCTGCTGCATTTTGGTAAGGTCAATATTGCCTTTAAAAGCCTGCGCCGGGGAGGCCGGGTTCATACCAGCGTCGGTGGCATAATCAACCGGAATGCAGCCCATGATTTCGGCATTGCCGCGGAAGGTATCAAAATGCATATTGCCGATGGCATAAGCACCCGGCCGGGCATAAATTTGAGCCATGATATAATCCGCAGCGCGCCCTTGATGGGTCGGTTGAACATAGGGCATCCCAAATACATCCTGAGCGGAAGTTTCCAGACGATAAAAACTACGGCAGCCGGCATAGGCTTCATCGCCGGTCATCATGGCCGCCCACTGATTTTGGCTCATAGCACTGGTGCCGCTATCAGTAATGCAGTCGATATATACTTGCTCGGATTTTAAACGAAACGCATTGTAGCCGGCTTCTTTCAGCCATTGCTGCCGCTGCGCCTTGGTGGATTTGGTAATCGGTTCTACCATCTTAATACGAAACGGTTCGGCGGTCATGTACTTCATAAATGAAACCCTCCTTCATAATAAGTGCAACAGATTGCAGGTGCGTGATAAAAGATGTGTGAATCAAAACAGGCAAATCTTTTTGGGGCCAGCCAGTAAAAAGACTTTCTGCTTTTGAACTTGTAACTCAACTTTCCCCTGATCGAAGTGCTGCGCACTTCTGCCCGGGCGGGCGGTCTGCATGAACCCACTCTCGCGATTTGCTTTGCAAATCGCATTCCGTTCCTGTTCATGCAACGAGCCCTGATCGAAAGCTTCGCTTTCTGCCCGGGTGGGCGGTCTACCTAAAAAAGACTGTTCTGTCGAACATGGGAAAGTTGAACTTGTAATATGAAAAAATAGTATCACAGTGAGAAAAAAAAGTCAATATGATAAAAACATATATTTTTGTAAAAAAATTCTTGACAGAGCGAAAGTGGTCGAGTATACTTTAGTTAAAATTAATAAAAAGTAAGAAACTGGTCTTCGTTAGACATGCAAATTGTTCAATGCTGTAAGGGAAATATTAAGAGTGCTTTCTAAATTTTGAATAGCGGCTAATTACCCTGAGGGGTTGGACAATTTTTGATTTTAAAGAAAATCTGACAGGAGGGAATTGGCAAATGGCAAGATATGTAGCAAAACGTTTCGTTTCTATGCTGATTACGCTTTTTCTGGTGGCGACGGCAACCTTTTTTCTGATGCATGCCGTTCCCGGGCAGCCCTTTGAAATCAGCAGAGAAACACCGGATAGTGTCAGGGAAGCGCTTTATCGGCAGTATGGCCTTGATAAGCCTTTGTGGGAGCAATATTTGATGTATATGCAGAACTTGCTGCATGGCGATTTTGGCGTTTCCATGAAATATAAGAGCCAGAGTGTGATTGGCGATGTCGCTGCCGGGATGCCGGTTTCGGCCGTTATCGGTTTTGGCGGCGTCTTGATTGGCTGCCTGCTCGGAGCGGTGTTAGGAGCAACAGCCGCCCTGAAGAACAAGGGCTTTATGGATTATTTTGTTATTGTGCTGGCGATTTTGGGGGTGTCGATTCCCAATTTTGTGTTTGGTTCGCTCCTTCAGCACTATTTTGCTGTGGAATGGAAATTATTTCCGATACAGGGCTGGAAAGGTGCGCAATATGCGGTGCTGCCAATTGCGGCCGCCACTTTTACCAATATTGCCTATTATGCCCGAATGCTGCGAACCAGTATGTTGGATACGATGGGGCAGGATTATATTTATACTGCGAAAAGCAAGGGCTTAACGCAAAATGAAATCGTCCGCAAACACATGCTGCGCAACTCTTTCCTGCCGCTGGTAACTTCCTTAGGGCCAATGTGCGCTGGTGTCTTAACCGGTAATTTCGTGATTGAAAAAATCTTCAATGTGCCCGGCATCGGACAGTCGATGATTACCGCCATTCAAAACTCGGATTATACCATGATTATGGGACTGACGATTATCTTTTCTTTTATTTCAGTTGTTTGTTATTTTATTGTCGATATTGTTTACGGGCTGGTTGACCCGCGTATCCGGATTGCGGGATAGGAGGAAAGGGTATGGCAGAAAAGGAAAAAGTGCAGGCTATGGACTTGCAGAGCATAGATGATGCGCTGTTTGAGCGGGATGATTCCGCCTATGTTGACGCAGATAAAATCAACCGGCCGTCCCTGACCTATTGGAGCGATGCCTGGCGCAGGTTTAAAGCCAATCGGGTGGCAATGGTGTCGGCAGTTATTTTGATTGGAATTATTTTAATGGCGATTTTTCAGCCGCTGACCAGCAAATATGCCTATGATGAGCAGGACTGGATGTGCATCAATCAGGGGCCGTCAGCGGAGCATTGGTTTGGCACGGATGAACTGGGCCGCGATATTTTTGTCCGCTGCTGGGAAGGTGCGCGGGTTAGTCTGATGATTGCCTTTGTGGTTGCAGTTTTAAACGGAACGATTGGTATTTTGTACGGCGGGATTGCTGGTTATTTTGGCGGATTGGCGGATAACCTGATGATGCGCTTCTGCGAACTGATTGCTTCTATTCCGCAAATGCTGTGGGTGGTGCTTTTGATTTTGGTGATGCGGCCGGGTGTTTTTCCGATTATTTTAGCGATTGCGGCCACCGGCTGGATTGGCATGGCTCGTCTCTTTCGCGGGCAGGTCTTTTCCTTAAAAGAATCCGAGTTTGTGATGGCCAGCCGGACGATGGGGGCGGGCAGTCTGCATATTATTTGGCGGCATTTGCTGCCCAACGCCATGAGCCCGATTATTATCAGCATGGCCAATGTCATTCCTGGCGCAATTTTTTCAGAGGCGTTTTTAAGCTATATTGGCTTGGGTGTACCGCTGCCGACGGCCAGTTGGGGTGTTTTGGCCAGCGACGGCGCTGGTAAGCTGTTAAACTTCCCGTATCAGTTATTGTTCCCGTCTTTTCTAATCTGCATTACCATGTTGTGTTTTAATCTAATGGGCGACGGGCTGCGGGATGCTTTAGACCCGCGGATGAGGCAGTAAGGAGGAGAAAAATGGGGGAACATAAGGAAGGCACATTGTTAGAGGTTATCGATTTGGCTTTCTCCTTTAAGACTTATGCGGGAGAGGTGCAGGCCGTCAGGGGTGTCAGCTTTCAGCTGGAAAAGGGCAAAAGTCTGGGCATAGTCGGAGAATCCGGCTGCGGTAAATCGGTGACCGCCAAGACCATTATCGGCTTAAACCCGCCCAAACCCAAAGGAATGTTAAAAAGAGGGGAAATCTGGTTTGCCGGCAGGGATTTAACCAAGGCTTCGGAGAAGGAGATGCAAAAGCTGCGGGCGCAGGAGATTCGCATGATTTTTCAAGATCCGATGACTAGCTTAAATCCGACCATGACAATCGGGAAGCAAATTGCCGAAGGAATTTTAAAATATGGCAATAAAAGCAAAGAAGAAGCTAAAAAAATCGCGCTCAGTACCTTGGCTATGGCCGGGATTCCCAGCCCGGAGCAAAGATTTAAGCAGTATCCGCATGAGTTTTCCGGCGGGATGCGGCAGCGGGCAATGATTGCGCTGGCGATGGCGGTAAATCCCAAGCTGCTGATTGCCGATGAGCCGACAACGGCTCTGGATGTAACGATTCAGGCTCAGATTTTGGAGTTAATTAAAAATATTCAAAAGCAGTATGATACTTCGGTCATTATGATTACGCATGATTTAGGCGTTGTCGCCAATATTGCCGATGATATTGCGGTGATGTATGCCGGTAAAATTATGGAATATGGGAAAGCAGAAGATATTTTTGAGCAGCCGGCACACCCATATACTTGGGGTGTTTTGCAGTCGATTCCGCCGGAAGATACCAGCAGCCGGGAGCCTTTGCACCCGATTTTGGGAACGCCGCCGGATTTGCTTAACCCGCCGAGTGGGTGTCCGTTTGCCGCACGCTGCCCCTACGCTATGAAAGCTTGTACTGCCCTGTATCCGCTGGCGTATGCTCAGGCTGGAGAAAAACATATTGCCTCTTGCTGGCTGTATCATGCCAAAGCACCGGCGGCAGTCAATCCAATCACCGGACGGGAGGTGACAAGGCATGAGTGATACTATCCTAAAGACCGAGGACTTAAAGAAATATTTTAAAATCAAGGGCGGGAAAACAGTCAAGGCCGTAGACGGCATTTCGATTACGGTCGAAAAAGGGAAAACGCTGGGGCTGGTGGGAGAGTCCGGCTGCGGCAAGTCAACACTGGGCCGAACCCTGATTCGGATTTATGAGCCGACCGGCGGCAGCATTACTTTAAACGGTAGGGATATCAGCGGCAAAAGCAGCAAGCGTTTCCGTCAGGATTTGGCACGGAGCATGCAGATGATTTTTCAGGATCCGTACGCTTCTTTAAATCCGCGAATGACCGTTGCTCAAATTATTGCCGAAGGCTGGGATTTGAATCATGCGATTCGGATGACGCCGATAGAGAAAAGACAGCGGGTGGTAGAGTTGCTGCGGACGGTGGGCTTAAATGAAGAACACGCCGGGCGCTTTCCGCATGAGTTTTCCGGCGGCCAAAGGCAGCGGATTGGGATTGCCCGTGCCTTGTCAATGGAGCCGGAGCTGATTATCTGCGACGAGCCGATCAGCGCACTGGATGTTTCGATTCAGGCGCAAGTGATGAATCTGCTCCTGAACCTGCAGCGGGAAAAGGGGCTGTCCTATATTTTTATTGCCCATGACCTGTCAATGGTTCGCTATATTTCCGATACCGTAGCGGTCATGTATCTGGGTCAGATTATGGAATATGCTTCCAATAAAGAATTATATGAAAATCCGCAGCATCCCTATACCAAGGCTTTGTTTTCGGCTATTCCGGTGGCCAATCCCAAGCTGGAAAAGCAAAAAAGCCGAATCCGTTTAGAGGGCGAGATTCCCAGTCCAATCAACGCACCGAAGGGCTGTAAGTTTTGCACCAGATGCTCCTATGCCAAACCGCTTTGTTTTGAACA
>CAUUKX010000040.1:0-17533 GCA_963545585.1 uncultured Lachnospiraceae bacterium | reverse complement strand
TTGCCCTGTGGAGCTCGGACTTTCCTCACCGAAAAATGGTGCGATCGTTTTGCCTACTCAAATTTATTTTATTCCTTTGGCGCTGACTGCGCAAGTTTTTTTGATTTCTTTTTCCGAAAATATTTTATCTTTCGGCCTGCTTGGCCTCCTGCCTTCGCTTTCGCCGCCGAATGAACCGGCTGCTGATTCGGTTTTGCCCCTTTGGCCGGTTTTTTAGCCTTGGGCGGTACTGGCTGTTTTAAATGAATTTCCGCTTTCGGATAAATAATCAGTTTTTCCTTGGCCGCTCCGCCTGTTTTAGCATTTTCCTGATGCCTATTGGCCTTTGGTTTCGGCAGCTGAGCCACTGCTTTGACCGTTTGTTTTTTCTGATTGGCTTTTTTCGGCTGATTGGCCTGACCGGTTATTTGGGGTCTTATCTGGCCAGTCATTGGCTTAATCGCTATCCCAGCCGCGTCTTTCGATTGATTGACCCAATCGGACAAACTCTTTGTTTTGACCGGAACCTTGACGGCGGCTTTGCCCTTCTTGGGCTTTTGGGTCTGCTTCGGCTGTTTGACCTGTTTTTCCTGATTGGTTTGTTTCGGCTGTTTGGTTTGTTTCGGCTGTTTGGTTTGCTTTTCCTGACTGGCCAGTTTCGCTTGATTGGCTTGCTTTTCTTGATTGGCCTGCTTTGTTTGGTTGCCTTGTCCGGTGAAAGGCTTGGTTTTAACTGGCAGCAGCGACGGATTGTCCTGCACCTTAGCTGTTTCTTTGACCTGCTTCGGCCAATTGACCTGTTTTTCTTGGTTGGCCTGTCTGGTGGAAGGCTTGGTTTTAGCCGGCAGCAGTGACGGATTGTCTTGCGCTTTAGACGGTTCTTTGACCTGCTTCGACTGATTGGCCTGTTTTTCCTGATTGTCCTGCTTCGTTTGGTTGGCCTGACCGGCGGAAGACTTGGCCTGCGGCTTCGGCGAGTGAACTGCCGCTTGTTTTCGCTTTTCTTCCGCCTTTAAGCGCAAACTTACTTTTTGCGGCTTTTCTTTTATTTTCAGCAAAGTCGGCCGTTGATTCCCGCTTTCCCCGCTCTTTCCGTTCTTGCCGTTTTCCCCGTTTTGACTATGATAGGTCGTTTCCGACTTTTGCGGCTTTTCCGACTCCTGCCAATTTTTATCCACCACTGCTCCGTCATAGGAATACTTATCGCTATCCTCCGGTCGAATCCATCGGCGATAAACAACGGAAAGCATTTTTGTCAAAACAAAAACCACGGCTAACAAGGCGGTTTCCCATTGAATATAAAATACCATCGACCGACCCCCACCGCCAAAGCGATAAAAAGCTACCAGTCCGCCGGCAAAAAGGATTCCCGCCAATCCAATCAAACCCTTTTCATATCTCAGCTGGTGCATATAATTCGCTAAAAACAGCAACCCCGCCGCCGCTCCGATTACAATGAAAAACCAGCTACTTTCCCGAAAACCCAAAGTCAAAAGCTGCAAGACCAATAATCCTTCCAGAAAAAAGCACCAGCCCTGATGATTATATTTATTGGTATAAACTACCGACTGTTTAAGGAGCAGTGCCGATATCAGTATCCACAACAGGGCTGATACCGGTATCTTTAAAATAACCGGCAGCCACATGGCTGTCATCAAAAACAGGCTTAATAGATTTGTGCCGTAATTTTTAAAAAACTGATCCCATTGCTTGGGAAAATAAATCCGGTTCAGAGTCAAAAAGCCACCTCGTGAGTTTTCCATCAAAAATATAACTGCTAACACAAAGGGAAGGCTAATCAGTTCCAAAGCAAAGTTTAACTGCACCTGCTCATAATTAAAAGTATTCAGCTCCAGTACCAACGCAGAAGCGACAATATTGCCGATAATCATCCGCCCATTTTCCGAATAAAAATTATTCGTAAAGTTCGGTGATCTTTTGCGCAGAGCAACCGCTGCCTGCTCATGATTTACAATCTGCACCACTAAGCAAAGCAATGCCAGACCTGAAATATATGCAGATTGCCCAATATCCTCCAGCACCTTTAGCCGGAACAAGATATACAAAAAGGAAACAGCTATTACCGCCCAAATCAAAACCTGCGTTTGATCTTTATTTTGCTTCATAGCTTATTATACGCCCCCCAACTTACCCAGAGGCCAAAACCGAATCCACACCCGGCCTTCGATCTGCTCCCGCTTAATACAGCCAAGGTCACGACTGTCATAACTCATCCCCCGATTATCGCCTATCACAAAGTACTGACCGTCCGGTACGGTAAAAGGATACTGAATACTATCCTTGGGATAGGTCGGCTGCTGGGCATAGTCTTCTGCCAATTCCTTGCCATTGAGAAAAACCTTGCCGTCTCGAATATTAATCTCATCGCCCGGCAATCCAATCACTCGCTTAACCAAACGAGTATTGACTTCCCGCTGGAAAAACTTAGCCGCCATGTCCTGATACAGGCGGATGAAGCGAGCGCCAATTGATGGATCAACCGGATCCTTGATAAATACAATAATATCACCGGTTTCGGGGTTACCGAAGGCATAGCTCAGTTTTTCTACAATCAATTGATCGCCACCCATCAGCGTTGTTTCCATCGAGCTTTGGCGAACCTGCGATAAGGTAAATACAAATATATTTAAAAAGTTGGTAATTAGTAATGCAATTACAATTACTCTAATCAAATCCAGTATTTCCCTTTTCCAATTAAACTTTTTTTCCTCCTCGCCCTCTGGATTGGGCACAGAATCTTGAACTGCATTCGGTTTTTTTTCGTCCGACGGGCTCAACAAATCCTGAGAACTTTTTTCGTTGTCCATATGTCACCTCTTACATCATTCTATTTTATAGCAAAGCGCTTATTTAAAGCTTCTTTATCATTATACTACATTCCCCGGCAAGTTACAAGTACCAGCTAAATCCAGCTTTTATCCTACATCAGCAGCATGGCATCGCCAAACGAAAAAAAGCGATACCTTTGCCTGACGGCTTCGGCATAAGCCGAAAGGACAAACTCCCGGCCAGCAAAAGCGCTGACCAGCATAATTAGGCTGGATTTAGGCAGATGAAAGTTGGTAAGCAGCCCATCCATCACTCGAAAAGAATAGCCCGGATAAATAAAAATATCCGTCCACTTAGCGCTTTCCGCCAAATAGCCGTTTCCGTCAGCTAAAGATTCCAATGTCCGGCAGGCCGTTGTCCCGACCGCAATCACCCGGCCACCGCTGGCTTTGGCCTGATTAATTAAATCTGCGTCTTTCTGCCGGATTTGGCAAAATTCGGCATGCATTTGATGCTCCAAAACATTTTCCGCCTTAACCGGCCGAAAAGTTCCCAGCCCGACATGTAAAGTAACAAACGCCAAGCTGACACCGCGATTCTGAATTGTTGTCAAAAGTTCCTCGGTAAAGTGCAGCCCGGCCGTCGGTGCCGCCGAAGAGCCCTTGTACTTACAGTAAACGGTCTGATAGCGTTCCTGATCCTCCAAACGCTCATGAATATATGGCGGCAGCGGCATCGTGCCTAATTCGTCCAAAACTTCCTCAAAAATGCCGTCCAGTTCAAACTCAATCAGTCGGTTGCCGTTCTCCAGAACATCGACAATCCGGCCGGTCAGCCGACCGCCGCCAAAACTCAAAACCGCTCCGGTTCTAATTTTTTTGCCGGGTTTAGTCAGTACTTCCCACTGTCTATCGCTTTTTCTGGTCAGAAGCAAAACTTCGGCCGCTGCCTTTCGGTCTTTAATTTCGCCGATCAATCTGGCCGGCAGCACCCGGCTGTCGTTTAAGACCAAACAATCGCCCGGCTGCAAATAATCCAAAATATCGGTAAACTTCCGATCCCGGATTGTCTGCTCCGCCCGGTTTAAGACCATCAGCCGCGAATCCGACCGGACTTTCAGCGGCGTCTGCGCAATTAGTTCCTCTGGCAGGAAGAAATCATAGTCCTGCGTTCTTCCAGCCAGAGTATTTGTTTTTTCCATCATCTCAATCTCTCAGTCTGATGCCGTATGCCGTCTCAAGCTTGCGTAAAATTCGGTCAATCACCTGATTAATCTCATTTTCCGTTAAGGTATGATCCTTACTCCGCAGCTTTAAGGCATAAGCCATTGATTTATAACCCTTTTCGATTTGCTCGCCCTGATACAGGTCAAACAATTCCGCTTTTTCCAGAAGCTTGCCGGATTCGGTTCGGAAAATTTCTTCAATTTGAGCGGCCAGCACTTCTTCTTTGACCAGCAGTGCCAAATCCCGGCTGACTGCCGGATACTTGGGAATTGCTTCGTATTTTCTGACCGGATTGATATCCTGGAAAATCTCATCCAGTTCCAGCATCAGCAAATAAGTTCTGGCGCCGATTTCATAATTTTCGGCAGTCAGCGGATGTACTTCGCCCAAATAGCCGACCGGCCGCTCCGCCAGCAAAATATCGGCTTGTCGGTTCGGGTGAAAGAAGGAATGTGCCGACGGCTGATAGCGGAAGCTTTCCCCCAGTTTAGCCGCCAAGGTTTCAGCAATTCCTTTCATATCAAAGAAATCCTTTTTGCCGTAGTGGCCGACAATCAGGCAATTTTTCTCCTGCGGCATTTCGGCGTTTTTATCGCTGTTGTCTACCGGTTCGGCGGTAGGCAGATAAATCCGGCCAATTTCAAATAAGGTTACATCACTGTTGCGATGATTGTAATTCGTAGCCAGTGAGGTTAAAATACCGTTCAGCATGCATGTCCGCATCATGCTGAAATCCTCGCCCAGAGGATTTTGAATAACCAGTGCCCGGCGATAGGTATGTTCCGGCGAAAGCCGCAATTTTTCAAAGACCTTGGGGCTTTCAAATGAGTATTCCACCGCCTCGTTCGCTCCCATCGCCAACAGCGCCGCCACTACGGTATCTTCCGCTTTCTGGTTAAAGCTCTTATGCCCGACTGTCGGATTTTCACTGTTAATAATGGTAGCAATCCGGTCATATCCATAAATCCGGGCAATTTCTTCCGCCAAATCCGCCATGCCCTCAACATCGGCCCGGTAAGTCGGAATCGTAACCTGACCGGCCGCTTCATCAACCGTAAAGGTCAGCCGCCGGAAAATCGCCGCCATTTCCTGCCCGGTCAGTTCCGTACCCAGCAGCCGGTTAATCGCCGCCGCATCATAGGGCAGTGTTCTTTCTTTGCGCGGCTCGGGATAAATATCAATCTGGCCTTCGATAATTTCCCCGGCCTCCAGTTCGGCAATCAAAGCACAGGCTCTTTTAATGGCAAACTCGGCCAGATTCGGATCTAAATGCTTTTCAAAGCGGGAGGACGAATCCGAGCGCAAGCCCAGTTTTTTGCTGGTATGACGGATATTAGTGCCGTTAAAGGTCGCCGCTTCAAATAAAATCGTGGTGGTTTCCTCGGTAATCTTAGACAGCTCGCCGCCCATTACCCCGGCAATGCCGACCGCTTTATCGGCATCGGCAATCACTAACATGGTTTCATCTAAATTACGGTCAACCCCGTCTAAGGTCTGCATCTGTTCTCCGGCTCGCGCCCGGCGGACGATAATCTCGGCGTCGGATAGCTTGGTCAAATCAAAGGCATGCATCGGCTGGCCGGTTTCCAACATTACAAAATTAGTGATATCCACAATATTATTGATCGGCCGCAGCCCGGCTGACCGAATTTTTTCCCGAAACCACCGGGGCGAAGGCTTGACTTGAATATTTTTAACAATTTTGCCGATATAGCGATAGCACAAATCCGCCGCCGGAACAGAAATTTTAACCATTTCCCGAATATTGCCGCTGACCTCCGGAAAAGAAAGGGATGGCAGCGTCAGCCGGCGGTCAAAAGCAGCCGCCGCTTCTCTGGCCACGCCAATCACCGAAAAGCAGTCCGCCCGGTTAGAGGTAATCTCATACTCGACAACCGTATCGCCCAAGCCGAACAAAGCCTTGACTTCATCTCCCAAAGCCACACCTTTTTCCTTCAGCAGTGCTTCATCAAAAATATAAATCCCATGCTCCGGCGCTTCCGGAAAGTCCTCCCGGCTTAATCCCAGTTCCTCGACCGAGCACATCATGCCGTTTGACTCCACTCCCCGGAGCTTGCCTTTTTTAATCTTCACCCCGCCCGCCAGCGAAGCCCCAACCAAGGCCACCGGCACATAATCGCCGGCCGCGACATTTTTGGCACCGGTTACGACTTGAATCGTTTCGCTGCCGACAGCAACCTGGGTTACCACTAATTTATCGGCATCCGGATGTGCTTCTACCGATAAAATCCGCCCCAAAACCACGCGCTGAATCTCCTCGCCTGAGGTTTCCGCCCGCTCAACCTTGGTCCCGGTCATTGTCATTTTATCACAAAACGCCGTAATATCAGGCGTTGTTTCTACATATTCAGACAGCCACTTCATTGAAATATTCATTGTCAGCCTCCTAAAATTGCTCTAAAAAGCGTTTGTCGTTTTCATAAAACAGCCGAATATCATTGATCCCGTAGCGCAGCATCGTGATTCTCTCCAAGCCCATGCCAAAGGCAAAGCCGCTGTATACTTCCGGGTCAATTCCGCTCATCTTCAGGACATTGGGATGAACCATGCCGCAGCCTAAGATTTCAATCCAGCCCGTGCCCTTGCAAACCTTACATTCATGGTCATGTCCGCCGCAAATCACGCAGGACATGTCAACTTCCGCACTCGGCTCGGTAAACGGGAAAAAATGCGGCCGGAACTTAACCTTGACTTCATCGCCGTATAGGTTTTTAATAAAGACTTCCAGCGCTCCTTTTAAGTCACCCATTGTTACATTTTTATCAACCACCAGTCCCTCAATCTGATGAAAAATCGGCGAATGGGTGGCATCCACCTCATCCGAGCGATAGACCCGTCCCGGCGCAATAATCCGAATCGGCGGCTGGGTCTTTTCCATCACTCTGACCTGTACCGGCGAGGTTGCCGTCCGCAGCATCAGATTCGGGTTAAAATAGAGCGTATCCTGCTCGTCCTTGGCCGGATGCTCCTCGGGGATATTCAGGGCATCAAAATTATAATAGGCGTTTTCAATCTCTGGCCCTTCGGCAATAGTGTAGCCCATGCCGATAAAAATATTTTTAATGTCTTCCAGCACGGTTTTCATCGGATGGCGATGTCCCAACTCGGGGAGTCTGGCCGGCAGCGTCACATCTATTTTTTCCACGGCTAACTTCAGGTTCAAGGCTCGGTCGGCCAATTCTTTGCGCCGTGTTTCCAGCCTATCTTCCATCACCTGCCGGACTTCATTGACCAGCTGTCCCATCTTCGGCCGCTCTTCTTCCGATAAATCCCTCATCCCTTTAAGCAGCGCCGTCAACTCGCCTTTCTTGCCCAGCATTTCAACCCGAATGGCTTCCAGATTTTTCAAATCCGTCGCCGCTTGGATCCCGCTTAATGCTTTCTGTCTGATTGCTTCCAGTTGTTCTCTCATTTCCTGTGTCCTTTCTATTATTTCAACTTATCCCTGTCTTTCTTGCCGCCCCTAAAGGTACATAGCTTTATTTTTGCAGAACAGGACAAATTGTGTGATTGCCTTAGACTTTTCAATCATCTGCTTTTCTTATTTTCCACCAGTATAGCATTTTGCCCTATGTTTTGCAAGAAAAAAGGTATTTGAGTTTTAAGCAAAGCTCCGCTTATCGGAACGGTAGCTGCTGCTTTTTCTTAAACCCGCATGGATGGCTTTGACCGCATGGTAATAGCCCGGCATCTGATGATTTTTAACGGCTGCCCAACAGGGAAAAACCTTGGTATAATCCCGCCGAAACACCAGCACATGACCAAGCTTGTGATACATCGTCCGTCTGCCTCCGGCCGGCCGAAAACCCAGTGCGCCGAAGCCTTCCGGCCCATAGCTGTCATAGGCGTTAAAAATATTCCAAATATTGGGATAACGATTTCTTCCGTCTTCCGTCAGGGCATTGAGCGAACCAAAGGTATAGGCAAACACCGTTTGCCCGAAGTCGGTCAAACGCGCTGAAATCAGCTGCGCCGCCGCCCCGCCCAAGCTGTAGCCGATGATTAAATATTTCAATTTCCGGCCTTGCCAGTTTTTTTCATAGCGCTTTAAATACCGGCTCAGTCCGGTCAGCACTTTTTTCGCAAAAAGGACAAATGGCCGATACGTCGGATAACTATGCCAATTTTCCGCCCGGAGATTGCCGACGGTTCCCCAAAAATCATGAATCAAGCTCTCTGACACTGTTTCCGTTCCCCGCAGCGTAATCAGAATCAGTTCAAACTCTTCCTTTTCTCCCTGCATCAGCCGATGCGAAAGGGAAAAGGCAAAAGCCTGCTGGTTCCGCCCCAATTTTTCTGTTTTGACTTTGGTTTTATCATAAGCACAGTGGTTATAGCTGTACAGAGAAATATCCTGCATTTGTAAATCTTCCGCCAAAGCCGGCGCCAAATACTGCGCCTCCCCCGGCCGGCCAACCCGGTCGCAGCTGACCGCCGCAATGGCCGCCGCCAGTTGCGCCAGCGCCGGCTGATAGCGGTCAGGCCTGCCCGCAAACAGCTCCGCCCCAAAATCGGCCTCCGCCTTCCCCGCATCATAATCCGGTACATAGTGCAGTACAACTTTATTGCTCATAATCTTCCTCTTTGTATAGTTGACTGGTCAACTGTTTATAATGGCTTAACTTTTCGCTGATCGAAAGCTCCGCATACAGGAATCCAAAGTTCCATTTTATACTCGGGACTGTGCATATCTCCTTCATAGTAATATTCAAAATCAGGACTTCCTGAATGTGCATAACCATGTTCCGGAAAAAATACTTCCATCACATATTTCCAACCGTTATGAATACACTCCGGCACACTTCCCTTTAATTCTACAACTGCATATTCTGCTTCCTTTACTGCCAAAACATCTAAACCCATACTCTTTGCTGTATCGACATCGGTAACAATATAGCCTGCCATATAGTTTATTGTGCTTGGATTTTCCACATCATGGCAAACACCGACACTCTCTCCATCTCCAAGTTTTGCCAATTCATCATGGCTATACTTTTCATATAGTTGATCCCATACAGCCGGACACAAAGATGAATTGATGTTTTGTTCGTTTACACCGGCAACTGTGAATGCTTCTTTCTTTTGAATTGTAATGTTCATGCTTCTTCCTCCTCTGACACTTAGTGCTAACTGCACTCGTGAAACTAATTTGAACGGTTTCCCTGTTCTTACTTCTGAAGGAGTAAATCCATGAAAAGTCTTAAATGCAGTTCCAAATGAATCCGATGATTCATAACCAAACCTGAATGCTATGTCTATTATCTTCTCATCCGTATCTCTTAGGTCAATAGCAGCTTCTGTTAATCTTCTGCTTCTTAAATATTCTGACAGAGTTGTTTCCGTTAGAATAGAAAACAAGCGGCTGAACATAGCATAAGAATATCCGGATAACTGAGTTACCTTCTTTTCATCTATCTCATCATCAAGAACTGTTTCAAGATAATCAATCGTATTATTAAACGATTTTATGATATTCATTTCATTTTCCTCCTTTCGACTATATTTTAGAGGAGTATTGTTTTTCCTGCCCTACAGTATTCGTACAAATTTTATCGGATTTCGATTATATCCCGATTACAACTTTCAACTTTGAAGCGCGCAAGCACAAAGGAATGCGGCCGCGCAGCGGGCATGCCCCTTTTGCGTTGCTTCACCGGCAGGCGGTCGGTTTTGTGCAGCAAAATCCGATGCCCTAAAAGGACTGCGGCAAAAGTTTTCAAGCGAAGCATTTGGTCTGCCTCTCGCTTTCATTCTTGCCAATTTTGATTTATTTTTTTGCTTTTTTCTTTGCAAACACTTCTCCATTTGTTATCCAAGTCTGGCCCTCATCAAAAGAAGTTTTATTTTCCCAATGAAATCTTAAATCTGAAATATTATCAAAAACCCATACATTCAATCCGTCTTCATTACTTAAATTGGTCAAAATAATTTTATCTTCAATTTTTTCTGCTTCTAAATAAACCATTTTACCTAAACAAGTATAGCAAACATCCCACTTTTGCTTCTTAGGATTATACACTCTTATTGTTGTACCATACTCTGCATCCGGCTGAGGATTTATTATTCTTTCACTCCTTGATGGACAAATAAAAACATCTTGTATTCCATCTCCATTTAGTATTGTTGAAAATATCCATTCACCAATAACATGCCTTTCATTTAAAGTGCCTTTTCCATCCACCCATTCAATATCCCATACACCAATTAAATCACTGAAAATATTTTCTTGATTACCACTCTCTCCAACTAATGCCTTGTAAAATTCCATTGCAAACACCTCCTCAAATTTTTGTTTCCCCATCTCTACAACTTGAAAGTTTAAGTGCGCAAGCACAAAGGAATGCTGCCGCACAGCGGACATATTCCTTTTGCGGCGCTTCACCGGCAGACACAGAGCACGAAGTGCGGCAAATGCGAAGCATTTGGTCTGACGGTGGAGTCTGCATGATAAACCGAGAGTTGCCTTATATCACGCCGAATTATACTAAACTATCATAAAATAATTGCAGTCGCATTCCTTTGTCCTTACAGAGAAACAATACTTTTTCTGCGATTTGAATTCTTTCATTCTTGGTTAACTTTCTGTTTGAGCCCATATGCTTTATACTATCTACATATATCGCATAATCATATTCGTCTCCCGCACATAATTCCGAATCCACAAAATATTTTATTCCTTGTTCATCGTAATATTCCAGACCAGTGCGCCCTAAAAGTATGATATAATCCGCCATCGTTATCTCCACAACTTCTGCTTTATTTCTATAAAACAACAGGAAAAATAATCCCTAACCCCATTGCCATAAAGCCTAATATAATACCTAAAATACATAATACCAAAACCATCACCGGAATATGCTTACGAATCTGAATAGAAAACTGACTGTAATCAACCGGATGCTTATTTATGGCATTTATTACAAACGAACCCGCTTTATCTCCAGCACTTCCTTCCCCATCCAAAGAAATAACATAGATTCCTTCTTCTGCCAAAAATGAATACAATTCGATTCTTCCTGTTTCAAATCCGCTTACACTGGTTCGCAAAAGTTTTGCTGACAGCGGGATGTTTTTTCCTGTCTGCTGATTTATAAGTTTTATCCCCAATTCCCCTATCGGCGATTTTATAAACTGTTTTCCGCTAAGCCATATGCCATATTTCCCCTGAGTAATAAGTGTAAATATACCCGCCCTGCTTGTACATGGCATTTCATACAGCATTTTGGCATTAGCAAAACGAACTATATGTTTCATGCTGATAACCAACACGCTTAATCCTATCGGTATTAATATGCAAAATAAGTATTTCATTTTTTCTCCATAAGTTCTAAGTCAGCCTTAAACTGTAATCTCGATTTGATTATTCTCGACTGCCACAATGCAGCTCTCATAATAGCCATCTCCTGTGGTTCGGGGGCCGCTGACAACTTCATATCCATCAGCTTTCAGCACTGCGGTCAAACTGTCTACTTTCTCCTTACTTCCTACACTGAACGCAATATGGATATACCCGGTACGGGCAAGGTCTTTGGGCAAGTCTGACAGTTCCGGCTTATTCATAATCTCAAGCCGTGCCCCCTCCTCAAACGAAAGAAAATACGAGCGGAAGTTCGTTCTGGGGTTATGGTATCCGTCATTTGATGCTGCACCCAAATATTTTATAAAGAATTTTCTGGTTTCTTCGAGATCGTTTACATACAATGCGATATGTTCGATTTTCATATTTGCCTCCCTTTATTAATATTACCTTCTTTTTCATTTTATTCAAACCGACAAATCTCCGCTTTCTCATCACTCGTATGCTTTCCTAATTTATCCTCAAAGCATTTGAGCTGGTAGTGAAAGCTGCATGATAAACCTTGGATTTATAAAACTCTGCGTAAGTAAATCATATCGACCAATTGAATGTCATCTTCATATATTGGATGATTATAATTATCTGTAAAAAAATTTTCGATGATATGTGAACGAGAAAATCCACACTTCACGTAAAAGCCAATAGTCGCCGAACTGTCTCCTGTACCAACTTGTAATGTAGAAAATTGATTTTTATATTTAGCAGCGACAAAATCAATTAAAGCTTTGCCATAACCCATTCCTTGAAATTTGGGATTAGTGGCAATATTTTTTATTTCGAGGATTCCATTTCCCTCATCAGTAACGACACATTCCGCTTTAACGCCGTTATCATCTAAAATAAACATCGTTCCTCGATGAATATATTTATCAATCATATCTTCCTGCTCATCAGCAAGAAACAGAAGTTCCATATACTGCTTTTTGTTTTTACTAACTTCAAATATCTTCATACTTCCGTCCTACAACTTCCACTTTAAAACACACAGCAGAAATGAATGCGGCCGCACAGCGGGCATGCCCCTTTTGCGTTGCTTCACCGGCAGGCGGTCGGTTTTGCGCAGCAAAATCCGGTGCCCTAAAAGGATTGCGGCATTCGTTTCTATTAAATATTTCTCAAAAAACGCAAGGCGGATTTCTTTGCCTTTTCTATTTTTGCAGATTCTTTATTTTCTACAGCAGTTGAAGATATCCATTTTTTCCCAAATATTGTTTGTGCCGCCTCTACTATAACTCCACAAGCATATAAATCTTTTTCTTCTGTAATAGCTTTAGCAAATACTAATTTTGTTTTTGCTTGTAGTTCTTCCGACTGCACTCCGCAAAATAACATTTGCATAAGGCTTGTTGCAGACCATGCCCGACAAAGAGAATCTTGATTGCAAATCATCTGCTGCGTTAGTAAATCGATTCCTACCAATTATATTATACCCATAAAATTCACTTTTTCAATCACACGAAGCGAATTTTTAGCGAATATTTACTTTTTAAACAAAAGTATGATTTTTACCAAACAAACACCCAAGCTAAATCATCGGCAAAACTCCCGCCCTCAACGCTGGTCATCAAAGTAAAATCTCAATTGACAAAACCAGTAAAAATGCTTAAAATAAGGATACAAAAAAAGCTCTGCCATGACTGACGCAAAACCGCTCCGTTTACGCACCGGATAAAATTGGCAGGAAATTATAATATATTTAGCTTAACCAAAAGAAAGGAAGAAAAGCCTTCCGAGGAAGTTCTTTTGCTGCGTGAAATCCGAGATTCGTTAAAGAAGAAATAAAAGCGTTTCACCAAAACACAACATTCATTCTTTTCATTTTCCAGTATTTCAGGAGGTATTTTATGAGTTTATTTACCGGCTCCGGCACGGCAATCGTCACGCCGTTTTACGCAAATGGCGGCATTAATTATGACAAATTAGAAGAAATCATCGACTGGCAAATAAAAAACAAAACGGATGCAATCATTGTCTGCGGCACTACTGGCGAAGCCGCCACTATGAATGACACCGAACATTTGGAGTGTATTCGGGTAGCCGTTTCAGCAACTGGCGGGCGCGTTCCGGTCATTGCCGGAACCGGTTCCAATGATACCGCCCACGGCATCAAGTTGTCTCAAGAAGCGCAAAAGTTAAAAGCTGACGCCCTGCTGCAAGTCACTCCGTACTATAATAAAACTACTCAACAAGGGCTCATTGCTCACTTTACGGCAATCGCTCAAGCAGTTGATATTCCGGTCATGCTCTATAATGTGCCGTCTCGAACCGGTATGAATATTGCCGCTTCGACCGCCAAGGAATTAGCTTTAAGCTGCCGCAATATTGTTGCTGTGAAAGAAGCCTCCGGCGATATTTCCCATGCCGCTGAATTAGCTTATCAAACCGACGGGCTGCTGGATATTTATTCCGGCAATGATGACCAAATCCTGCCGCTGATGAGTTTAGGTGCCAAGGGTGTGGTGTCCGTTGCTTCTAATATCATGCCGGCTGAAATCCACGATATGGTCATGCTCTATCTGGACAAGAAAACAGAAGCAGCCTGCCGGCTGCAATTAAAGCTGCTGCCGCTGATTCACCTGCTCTTTTGCGAAACCAACCCGATTCCGGTCAAAGCTGCTATGAACTTAATGGGGATGGAAGTCGGGTCTTTGCGGCTGCCGCTGATTGAAATGAGCGCAGCTAATAAAGAGAAGCTAACTACTGCCATGAAAGAGTTGGGATTGATAAATTAATAACTCAACTTTCCCATGTTCGTCAGAACAGTCTTTTTTAGGCTCGTTGCTTCCAGAAAGGCTACGCCTTTCGGCGACGGGCGGGAACGATAGGCAAATTGCGGAGCAAATTGCCGAAAGTGGAGTCCATGCACCCGCTCTCTGAGCGGGATAGAGCCAAAAAAGACTATGGCAGATTGCCCGCCCGGGCAGAAGTGCGAAGCACTTCGATCAGGGGAAAGTTGAGTTAATAACTCGTCGTTTCGGTAAGCCACTCCTAATCCTTTGCCATATCAACGAATTCCAAGTATGGACATTATATTTATGCTGAATATCCCTTTGGAAAGCAATCTTTCCGGCATATCCAGTGCTTGCCTGAACTTTAAAACCACAATACAGGAGGATATTTTTAATGACCAAAATCATATTGCACGGTTGTTTCGGCAAAATGGGGCAAACCATCCGGCAACTGGTGAAAGAAACGCCGGATATGGAAATTAGTGCCGGGATTGATTCGGCGGCCAAAGCCAATGAAACCTTGGATTTTCCAGTGTTTGCATCCTTAAACGACTGCTCTGCTCCCGGCGATGTCATCGTTGATTTTTCCGTGGCCGCTGCTGTTCG
Source organism: uncultured Lachnospiraceae bacterium (assembly GCA_963545585.1). Classification (GTDB taxonomy): domain Bacteria; phylum Bacillota; class Clostridia; order Lachnospirales; family Vallitaleaceae; genus W11650. Next base: position 2,825 of record CAUUKX010000040.1, on the reverse strand, counting down.
GCCATTGCTGGCAGCCGCTGTCGTCAAAAAATTGCCGGTTATTGTCTGCACCACTGGTTTATCGGCCGAGGATATTGCTTTTGTTCAAGCCAGTGCTAAAAAAATTCCTATTCTTTTCTCCGCCAATATGTCCCTCGGCATTAACCTGATGGTCAGTTTAGTGCAAAAGGCGGCGCAGGTCTTAGCCGGCTCCGGCTTTGACATTGAGATTATAGAAAAACATCATAACCGTAAAAAAGACGCACCTAGCGGAACTGCCCTATATTTGGCCGATTCCATCAATCAGGCGCTGCCGCAGGCTTATGCCTATAACTATGACCGTTCCACCAGTACCGAGCCTCGCCAGCAGGACGAAATCGGAATACTCTCGCTTCGGGGCGGCAATATTGCCGGGGAACATCAGGTCATCTTTGCCGGCGAGGACGAGATTTTGGAAATTCATCACAAAGCCGGCAGTCGGCGAATCTTTGCCGTTGGCGCCGTTAAAGCTGCTGCCTTTTTAAAAAATCAAACACCGGGGCTTTACTCCATGAGTGATGTGATTGCCGGAGAATAAATTAATAACGCAAGTTTCCCATGTCCTTTCGAACATGGGAAACTTGCGTTATTAAAGTCTTTCTTTCAACGCTTTCGGCTCAGTCAGGATTTCCGACAGTAGAATTGCTTTTTTCATCGAATTGCCCCGAGCCAAAACTCTGGAAAAACGACTTTGTTTCTTTGCTTTCTGCTGTTGCTGTTTAAAAGCTTCTTTGTGCTTAGACTGATACGCCTTTTCTCGGGCAATGTCGCCCTCGTCATGCAGGCTGCTTTGAATGGCCGCTGATGAATAAAAGTTATCCTCAGCCGTACTGCCCACTTCCCCAAACTCCTCAGGCACATATTCCTCGACCCGTTCCATCGGCATCGGCCGAGTGAAGATATCCGACCGGCGCTGAAATTCTTCCTCCCGCTGGTAGCTTTCTTCCTCTGGATAAGAATCCGTAAAACCGTCTTTCTTGCTCTTTAGCACCGGCTGCGGCTCAGAAGCTGAGTTCCCCTGAAACCGCGACATTTGCTGCCGAATCTTAGCGTTATCCCACTGTGCCCGCTGCATGGGGGCAGAACCGCCGGACATGGTATCAGAGTTTGGCTTAAACTCTGGTGTATTCGCATTTTGCGGCGGCCACTGCATATTCGGCCAATTTCCCGGGTTCTGAGACGGACGTTGATTATTCGGCCAACTGCCGTTTTTCGTCAGATTTTTTTTCTTAGCGGATGCAATTACGGAAATAAGAGTCACAAATATCCAAATCACAAATATCAGTCCGCTGCTGCCACTTAACATAATCCGCATTTTCTTACCCCCTTTCTAATTTTACTCCGGTTCAGACAGGCAGATACGTTTTAATTATTTTCCTTGCTGATGGCTTCCCGCATTGAGGTGTCAGCCTTCATATTCTGCATCCGGTAATAATCCATAATACCTAAATTACCGCTGCGGAAAGCTTCTGCCATTGCTTTCGGCACTTCGGCCTCGGCTTCGACTACCTTGGCCTTCATTTCTTCAACCAGCGCCTTCATTTCCTGCTCCTGTGCAATCGCCTTGGCTCGTCTTTCTTCGGCTCTGGCCTGAGCGATTTGCTTATCGGCTTCGGCCTGCTCAATTTGCAGTCTGGCACCGATGTTTCTGCCCAAATCAATGTCGGCAATATCAATCGATAAAATCTCAAACGCCGTTCCCGAATCTAAGCCCTTACTTAAAACCCGCTCGGAAATGGAGTCTGGATTCTCCAAAACCTCTTTGTGGCTGTTGCTGGAGCCAACCGTGGTAACAATTCCCTCGCCGACTCGGGCAATAACTGTTTCCTCGCCGGCACCGCCGACCAGCCGTTCCAGATTAGCCCGCACAGTCACCCGGGCAATGGCCTTAACTTCAATACCGTCCTTAGCAACCGCTACTACCGGCGGCGTTTCAATAATTTTCGGCTTAACGCTCATTCTGACGGCTTCCAGCACGTCACGGCCAGCCAAGTCAATCGCCGCCGCCCGCTCAAAACTGAGCGACAAATTCGCCCGATGCGCCGCAATCAAAGCATCAACTACCCGGCCAACCTTACCGCCGGCCAAAAAGTGCGACTCCAATTGGTCAATATTGACCGGAATATTAGCCTTTGTCGCCCGAATCAGCGGCAAAACGATAACCGCCGGCTTTACTCGCCGCAGGCGCATTCCAATCAAAGTGAAAATACCGACTCTGGCGTTGGACGCAACCGCCGAAATCCACAGTCCGACCGGCACAAAGCTGAAAAATACTGCCAAAACAATAACCAGCAGCGCAATCAAAAGCAGGCTGCCAATCATGCCGGGCATACCATCAATCATACCACCCATTACTAATTCTTTCATGCTAATTCCTCCCTACAAAAATACGATTATTTTCCACTGCCGCTACCTCAACCGTTTCATTGACGCCGATAAACTCGCCCTTCGTCAAAACGTCATAGCGCTCTCCCTCCAGCTCAATCGTGCCCGATGGCCGCAGCGGCGTAACAGATCTTCCCCGTTTGCCAATCAACCTTTGATAATCCGGCAAAACATCCTCGTTCAGATTATTCTTCAAGGCAATTTTGGAACTGCCGATAAAATGATAGCCCAAAATCAAAAAAAGAACGGAGATGAACAGCATAATGGCAAAATACAGCAGCCCCTGCGCAAAGGTCTGCGCCATCATAATAATGCCGACTGTCATTGCCAAAAAGCCAACACCGCCCGCCACGCCGAAGCTGGGAATAAAAATCTCAGCAACCATGCATAAAATACCGATTACCAAGACAATAATGCCTAAC
>CAUUKX010000039.1:0-17808 GCA_963545585.1 uncultured Lachnospiraceae bacterium | reverse complement strand
AAAACCGTGAAGCCATCATTACTTCACTAGAAAAGGCCGATGAAGCCATCAAGGGTCTGACCGGGACGAAAATTGTAAAATAGGAATTGACTAAAACTTAGATTCAACCAAACTTTTCCTAAACAGATTAAAAACTCAACTTTTTATATTTATTACTTAGTTTTTTAATAAATCAAAAGATACTTCAAAAAAGTTGAGTTTTTTATACCTTTTAAACATTTTTGTGTTTTTTACAAAACAATCTGTCTATAAAGAAGGATGTGAAATCTATGAATAAAAAAATTGATCTTCTTGCCAAATTAGCATTGTTAATTACCGCTTTCTTATGGGGAACTTCTTTAACTTTTGTCAAAACTGCTTCCGCTACATTTAACCCCAATTTCATCTTAGGCATTCGGTTTATCGTAGCAGCCGCTGTTTTATCCATTGTTTTTTATAAAAAATTAAAGATGCTGAATAAGGAAAATATCATTTCTGGCTTTATTATCGGCTTTTTCTTATTTATTGCTTACTCCAGTCAAACCTTGGGGGTTACTTTTGCCGACCCCGGCCGGTCTGCTTTCCTTTCTGCTTCTTACTGCGTTATCGTGCCGTTTTTATTCTGGCTTGTCGACCGGACAAAACCGGACAAATATAATATTATGGCGGCTGTTTTCTGTGTTACCGGTATCTTTTTTATTGCCATGTCTAACTCCACCGGCTCGCTTTTTCCCAGTACTTATGAAGAATTAATGGGCGACGGTTTAGCGCTTTTAAGCGGGGTTTTATTTGCTTCTCATATCGTGGCCGTTGCTAAATTTTCTAAGGGAAAAGACCCTTTCCTGATGACGATTTTACAGTTTGTTGCTGCCGGTATTCTTTCGTGGATTACTACCTTAGCTTTTGAGGATAACTCGCACATCGTTTGGAATACTCGCCCTGTTTTAGAGGTTCTGTATCTGGCGCTTATGTGTACATGCGTTGCACTTTTATTTCAAAACCTTGGCCAAAAGCATACCGACCCAAACAGTGCGGCGATTATTTTGGGATTTGAATCTATTTTCGGTATTCTTTTCCCGTGGATGTTGGGCATGGAACAAATTACCGTTAAATCATTAGTTGGTTTTGTCCTGATTTTCTGCGCAATCATCATTTCGGAGACCAAGCTGTCGTTCTTGCAAAAACCAAAACCCTCTGCTTAAACGAGAATCCCAATAAACAATAAAAATCAGTTTGATTTTCAAAGGCAAAGTCTAAAAACAGGCTTTGCCTTTTTCTTCTGTAAAAAACAACTACTATCGTTTGGCCGGTATTTCCACATTTCCGATTTGTGTACTGCGAAATCCTCATTTTTTCATTGGTTTCGCCGGTCTGACTGCGAAATCCTGATTATTTTCATTGTTTTCGCTGGCGTGACCGCAAAATCCTGATTATTTTCATTGTTTTCGCTGGCATGACCGCAAAATCCCGATTGACAAAGCCGGGTACAGCCCTTAAAATAGGAAGAAAACAAAGGCAGTTTCCGTTTCTGCGAAAAGATGCCGTCTTTTTGTTGAAAAAATATACAGAATATGCAAATGCCCGGTGCAAACGCAAAGCCTTTCGGCAGACACAAATAAGGTGTTTACCGCACAGTAATGGGAACACCAAGCAGGTAAGTAAAATTAACTTTAACAAATATATGCCCCCAAAACAGGAGGATTTGTTTTGAAAAACTTAAAATTAAAGAAACTCATTTTATTATCCGCACTTTGCCTGAGCGCTCTTCTGTTTTCCAGCTGTGGCATGGAAAATACCGACAAATGGAATGCCAGCTGTCATGTTTTTTTGACGCAGCTTCCGCCGGAATACGACCAGCTTTCCCCGGAAATTAAAAATGCAGTTACCATCTCCATCACGCTGCGGCACACCACCTCTGATAAAAAGTTCAGAGCCAAGCTGACCGATGCCAATCATTATTCCGCCGACTTAGCTCTGCTGCCGGGAAGCTATGAAATCGCCAGCCTTTATATGAGCGATAAAAATTTGGCAATGTTTGACGTTACCACCGACCTAAAAACAATTGATATCCGCAAAGACGAAAAAACGGAGCTGCCGCTCATGCTGACTGACCCGGACGGCTTTGCCGCCTCTATTTTGCGCAATCAGGCTTCCGCTGAAATTTTAGCTTTGGAGCCTTATTCCAGAAAAGTCCAGTATAACGGGCAAATTCTTGACTTAACCGCCATTCCGCAGATAATGCAGTTTTCCGCACTTGAAAATAAGATGCTTAAACCTGCCGAAACCTATGACATTGCTTCTTCCAGTCATGCCGGGGTAGCAATGGTCGTCCAAAACCAAAGTAGCAGTTTAGCGGCATTAAAAGATGCCCAGTTTATCGGCGTCCGTTTCCGCAGCAATCAGGTCATCTTTCCCAGAGGTATTCGGCTGGGTATGAGTTTGGCGGAAATCGCCCATAAAGAAACCGGCATCTTAGGCACGCCGGCTTATTGTCAGGGCAGCCCTTTGATCGGCACCGGCCATGACAAGACTACTTTGGTTTATCTGGACAGCGTCAGCGGTGATCGGCTCAGCCTGACTGTCGGCGCTGAGGATAATTTTATCGGCAGCATTTTATATGAGTTTGAACGATACGAATAGGGGAATATCATGACAAATATACTAAAAGTTTTAAAAATTAATTTTCTTTCGCTGCTGGCTCTGCCCTTTTTCCTGTTAAGCATCCTTGCCCAGCTGCTGATGAAAGCGGTGCAAAAAACAATGGTTTTCATCGGGCTGGGCGCAGCTTTATTCGCTTTATTCCTCTTAAACCTGCTTTTTAATAATCCCGGCGGCTTTTTAGACGGATTAGGCACTTTTTTCGCCATACTCATTGTCTTTGGCAGCATTATCCTGATTGTTGCTGGTGTCCTGTTCCTATTTGGATCTGTAGCAGCAGTACTGGTAACTGCCGTTATTTCGCTTTTGACGGCAATTTTGGACTCAGTCTTTCATCTTTGTCATGACCTTTACTGCCGACTGTTTGATATTTGCAGGCGTGACCACAGCACTTTAAGTGCCGACTCGACCCGTTCGGCTCTGCGTTTGGCCTGTCCTTTTTTTTATCTGATGAAGGGGCTGAACGCCTTGATTATTTTTCTGCTTTCCATCGCCGGGCCGCTGGCAATTTGCGCCTCCGTCGGAATAATCGGGTACTTGATTTACTCAGTTTACCGCTTTACCGGCCAAAGCTTTGGCCTTGGCATTTTTGCTTATTTAAAACTGTTCCCCACCGTCAATGTCGTTTTTTCCGTCCTTTCTTTCGTCGTTACCGCTTTGGCCATTGCCACGGCTTTGGTAACCCTCGGCATGGAATGGATGGAATGGGGGAAGCTGCTGAAGTTCTCCACCCAAAATTATCAGGAATACCGCAATGCCCTGCTGGAACAGTCATTACAGATGGACGTCCCCCTTTCTCCGCTGGCAGAGTCCGACAGCACCGGCGATGCGGCCAAGTGTCAGGAGTATATGGACAGCTTGCAGCTCCTGTTAAATGAGGCTGAGAGCTTGCAGCAGCAGGTTGATGCGGTCATGCATATCAAGCCCGACCCAGCTCTGATCTATGATTTTGCGGAGTATATGCGCTTGCTTGAAAAAATACTGGCAGACTTTTCGAAATATAAAAAGGAAATTCCCTGCCATGACTTTGAAACCTTATTTATTCCCGAAATTAAAAAAGCGCAAAAGCTCTCTCATGATTTGACGCAAAAAGTTTTGTCCGCCCTCAGCCGGCAGACAAAGACCCAGCAGAATCAAACCGCACCTGATTTTTTTGCTGGCTGTCAAACTGAAGAAGATCTGAAGCGGCGTTACCGGGCGCTCTCCAAAATCTATCATCCCGATGCCGGCGGCCACAGCGAAAGCTTTGCCCTAATGCAGGAGCAGTATAACCGGCGGGCGGCGGAGTTGGGGGGAGCGGCAGACAGCGAATAACTAAAAAGCGCCGGGCAATGTACCGGCGCTTCTTTATTTCTTTTTCTTATCTTGCCTGAATCCATGATGCAAAGCTGGCCTTGGTGTAATTCCGGCCGGCTTCGGTTAGAATCAGCTGATTATTTTCCTTGACCAAAAAGCCTTTGCCGATTAGGTCAGCCGCCCGGGCAGTAATCTTAGCCTCTTTCCAATTCAGATGCTTGGAAATCGTATCCATTCCGTTTTCAATCTCCGCCCGTGGACTGTTTTCATGCCGGAAAATATGAAAAAGCATGGTCAAATCGGCAAAATCTCTTTCCTGCTGCTTGCGCCGACGGGCAATCGCCACTAAACCGTCTTTGCCGAAAATAAAGACCAGACCAAACGTCAGCCCTGTTACCACTGCCATCATGCCGGAAATCGACACATCAATCCACATCGCCAGCCAAAAGCCGATAATAGCATTAAATGCCCCAATCAAAACACTGAGCAGCAAAAGCTTTTTAATATCATTGCTCAGCAGATAAGCCGTTGCTGCCGGCCCAATCATAAAGGCAATGACCAGCACCGAGCCAACCGCCTCAAATGCGCCGACCGCCGTTACCGACACCACTGTCATCAGCGCATAATGCAGAAACACCGGCGCAAATCCCAGCGCTGCTGCTAAATTCTCATCAAAAGTCGTTAATTTCAATTCCTTAAAGAAAACTACAACAAAGCCCAAATTAATCAGCAAAATCGTGCCCATTGTATACAGGGCGCGCGGCCCTAAGTCAACTCCGCCAATCACCAGCCGGTAAGACGGTGCGAACACCAGCTCACCCAAGAGCACGCAGCGAACATCCAAATGAACATTGCGGGCAAACAGCGAAATCAGCACAATGGCAATACTGAACAAAAACGGAAAGACGATGCCAATCGCCGAATCCTCCGCCATCTGTTTTGTCCGGTTCAGCACCTCGGTAAAATAAACCGTAAAAATCCCCATCAGCGCCGCTCCGACAATCAAAAAGGGCGACCCTAAATCCATCGTCATAAAAAACGCCAAAACAATCCCTAACAGCACTGTATGGCTGATGGCATCTGTCATCATTGCCATTTGCCGCAAAATCAAAAAAACGCCCGGAATCGCACAGGCTGCAACCACTACCACTGCGATTAACTGAATCTCAAAGTAAACCATGCTTTACCCCCTCGATTAGTCCATTTTCCGCTAAATGCTCCCGTCCCTTATCGGTAATCCGGTAATAATCCGGCTTTTCCTTCACCGCAAACCCGTCTTCCACTAATTTATCCAAAACCCGGCGAAAATGCTTTTCTTTTCCTTTCTCCCGGCCAAGACCAATCGCATCCAGCGAGTGAGCATGCGGCATTTGATGCTGCAAAGACAAATAATATAAGTTCATCAACACCTTATCCCGGCCGATGCTTTTAATATTTTGCACATGCCGAATCTGCCGCCACAGCAGTCCACGGTTCGGGGCAAAAATCAAACTCAGCAGCACAAAGGCGCTTAGTACCAGCACCACCGACGGCCCGGTCGGCATATTGCGAATAGACGAACTGACAAGCGTCCCCAAAAGGCCCGACACTCCGCCAAAAAATCCGGCCAAAACTACCATGACCGACAGGCGGTCTGTCCACTGCCGGGCGCCGACTGCCGGCGAAATCAACATGGCACTCATTAAAATAACGCCCACTGTCTGCAAACCGGCCACCACTGCCAACACCGTCATCAAAACTAAGAGCAGGCTGATGCGCTTGGTGGAAAAACCCAAGCTGTCGGCATATTCCGGATTAAAAACATACAGCTTTAACTCTTTCCAAAACAAAACAATCAAAACCAGCAAAATAATCCCCACCGCCAGCAGCTGATAAACCTCACGCCTCAGCATGGTCGAGGCCTGACCAAAAATAAACTTTTCCATGCCCGCCTGATTGGAATTGGGAATCCGCTGAATATAGGTCAGAAAAACCAGACCCAACCCAAAAAAAGCGGACAGAACAATAGCTAACGCACTGTCAAACTTAATCTTGGAATATTTTACCACCGTCCGGACAATCAGCATCGACAGCAGTCCGGCCGCCAGCGCACCCAATAAAAACAAGGACAGGTCTTTTGTCCCCAGCAAAAGGAAGGCCAGACAAATCCCCGGTAAAGCGGCATGGGAAATGGCGTCGCCCACCAGCGATTCTTTTTTCAGGACAATAAAACAGCCTAAAACCCCGGCCGAAACTCCCAGCAAAGTCGCCCCTGCGGAAACAATCTGCGTCGTATAGTCCGAAAAAATACTTGCCATAACTACTCCTTTATCGCCTCGCCGGTCGTGCGATAGGTCTTTTTCAGATTTTCTTCGGTAAAAACCTCCGCTGTCGGCCCGCTGGCAATCAGCTGAATATTTAAAAGCGTTACCCAGTCAAAATACTCCGGCACCGTCTGCAAATCATGATGAACCACCACCACCGTTTTGCCGTTATCGCGGAGTCTCTTTAAAATATCAATCACCGCCTTTTCCGTCCGGGCATCCACCCCCTGAAAAGGCTCGTCCATAAAATAAACCTCGGCATCCTGCGCTAAGGCCCGCGCCAGAAAGACTCTCTGCTGCTGACCGCCGGACAACTGGCTGATTTGCCGGTTTTTAAACTCCAGCATCCCGACCTTATCCAGCGCCTCCAGCGCTATCTGCTTATCGGCTTTGCTGATCCGCTTAATCCAGCCAGCCGCACCGTAGCGCCCCATACAAACCACATCTAAGACCGTCGTCGGAAAGTCCCAATCGACGCTCCCCCGCTGCGGCACATAGCCGATTCTTTTCCGCTCACTGTGATAGGGTTTTCCCCAAAAAAGAACCGTGCCCGAAACTGGCTTTAACAGCCCCAGCATCGCCTTAATCAAAGTCGACTTCCCTGCGCCGTTCGGCCCGATTACCGCCATCAAAACCCCCTCCGGCACTCGGAAATCAACATCCCACAGCACCGGTTTAATCTGATATGCCACTGTCATATCCTCGACATTGATAATATACTTCGTTTCTTTCTCCATTTTATGCCCCTATTCCATTTTTATTTGTTCCCCAGTTCCGACAGGCAGATATTTATGCTTGCTAAGACTTCCCGCAAACGCCCGGCGCTGGCCAGTCTCTCCCAAGAACAGACAGGCCAGCGCCGGCAAGCGCGAATAAGGTTTCACCAACTGTTAGGTTAATCTTTCAACGCACTGACAATAGTATTGATATTAGCCTTAAACATACCGATATAGGTGCCGTCCTCGCCCACACCCAGCGAATCGGAATATAGCTCGCCGCCGATTTGGACGTCAAAGCCTTTGGCCTTAACAGCTTCCTGCAAGGCTTCAATATTCTTTTTCGGCACGGAGGATTCGACAAAAATCGCTTTAATCTTATTTTTCACGATATAATCTGCCAAATCAGCCACATCAGAGGTCGCCGCCTCGGATTCGGTCGAAATGCCCTGCAAACCGATAACTTCAAAATGATATTCCTTGCCAAAATAGTTAAATGCATCGTGCGCCGTAATCAGCTTCCTTGACTGCTCCGGCAGACTCTCAATCTGGGCACGGATATAGCTATCCAATTCATCCAGTTCCTTAATGTATTTTTCATAATTGGCTTCAAAGTAATCCTTGTCTTTTTCACTCAGCTTAACGTAAGTATCGGTTACATTTCTGGCCGCCAACTTCCAGTTCGGCACACTGAACCAAATATGCGGGTCATAAATTGACTCGGCAAAGGGCAGCCGCTCCTCAACCGGAATGGTTTCGCCAACTTCCGCCACCAGCTTGTTAGCTTCTGTCAGTTTGGAAAAAACCTCGCCCATCTGACCCTCTAAATGCAGTCCATTGATAACCACCATATCGGCTGCCTGAAGCTTGGCCACATCGCCCGCCGTCGGCTGATATAAGTGCGGGTCAACGCCGGCCGCCATCAGACCATTGACCTCGGCCTTATCGCCGCCAATAATTTTGGCTAAATCTGTCAGCATGGTGGAAGTTGCTACGACATTAAACTTCTTATTCGCCGTGTCCGCCTTCTTTTCTCCGTTCGCCGCCGGCTGCCCGCAGGCAGCAAGGCCAATCATCAAAAAAAGAGCCAAGAACAGCGCGCTCGCCTTTCTTAGCCGGGCAAAACCTTTCCATTGTTGGTTGTTTGCTTGTTGATTCATTTTCTTTTTTCTTTGCAGTTTAACGCTTGACATTCCCGAACTGGATTGATCCGTTCTGCGCCAGTAAAAGCGAAATCCGTAATCTTTCCAGCTTTACCATTTCCCAAATCATCCCATTTACATTTGAGTAAAACTTAAAACGGAGTTTTTCAGGCTAATCTAATCTGCAAATACTTCCTCCTTTTTATATGATAATGATATTCGTTATCATATAAAAGATTCCCTCGCTTGTCAAGTTTTTTTTAAAATAAATTTACACTATTTTTGCATGACATAGGAAAGTTGAGTTTATACTTTGTCGAAATCCGTCATTTATCAACCCATAATTATTTCACATTTCAAGGAATTAGGCATGTTTTGCCTGAATTATAGCTTATTCTTTTTCGTAAGACAATCGGGCATAGGCGCAACCTATCTTTTGCAAAGTTTTGTTTTCCGGCCGAATCGGTGCGAATTTTCTGTGCACCATCAATACTGGACGACTTTGGTTTTTACCCCGGACGGCCTATCTTCCTTTCTATAAATATAATCTTTGTTGGCATCTATATTATATTCTTTTTTTAGAAAAAACAAATAAAAAATGATAATTTTTTTGCCGACAAATTTCCAAAATAAATATTCCCGTTTGTTTCATATAGAAGTCTTTTTCTCTAAAATACTGGATTTTTTCTTAATCCTGCCCATGGAAAATAAGGTTTTTGCAGTTTTATAGTACCGACCATAAAAAATAAAACTCCAGTAATTTTAATTGTCGGAGTTTTATTCAAAAAATACCATTATTATTTAGCTTTTATTTTTTAATACCTTTTCTGCTTCTTTTTCCAAAACATCTCTTATCCAACGACTTAGAAATTTTTCAGACTCTTCTGCCGCTTTTTCAAATTTCTTTTTTTGGCTTTCCTCAACTCTTATTATGATGTTTGCTGATTTAATTTTTACTTTTTTTTCCATAAATCTCCTTTCCTAAATAGTAAATCAAAATCATACATAATACTATTGTGAAAACAAACAGCCATAGATTTCGAATAAACGAATTCAGCAAATTCAACGTGGTGATTGCGCTAATCAATGTCATTCTTTGAGAATATTCCATCTTGTTTTAATGAGCAATTTATGATATTACATCATTATAAAGGATTATTTACTGGGCTATTGCTTTTGCCAACCCTATAAGGGAAATTATTAAATTGATTAAAATAATTACCAATAACGCTTTTCTTTTTGCTCATTTTTACCTCTCTTTCTGATTATTATTTTATCAGATGTATATTCGTTTGTCAATACTTTTTTGGCTTTTCTTAAAAAATAAATTATTTGGTAAAAATTATTTACAGCATCATTTTTATGTGCTACTATAGTTATAGGCAAGAATGAGAATGTATCTAAACAGTACACCTAAAATAAAACTCCAGCGGTATCTCTGGAGTTTTATTTTTGATGTTAATTGTCGTTGTCATTTCTGTCTAACTACTTGCTTTCTTCTGGCTTAAAACGGATGAATCTATTTTCTGCTCTAAAATCGCAATTTTCTTCATAGCCTGTTTTTCTGATATTTCTTTATATAGGTCATATAAATTGCTTTCTGGCCAAGAGTAATCTAAAAATAGAGCTGATCTTTTCCAGCCAATTCCTTTTTCATAAACAAATTGCTCTTTTCCATTTAATCGCATAATCATTCCTTTATTTTTTTTATCTAATAACTCAATATACTTCATTTACTTTACATCTCCTATGTTGATTGGCACTTTTAATTTTTCTGATAAATACAGCATTCTTTGTTGATTTTATCAAACTATTGAGAGCATCTGGTAAAAGTCTTGACCCTTCCTATAGTTTATGAAGTTCATTCTCTTTTAGATTAAACCTTTCTTCATTTTCAATGACTGCCGTTTCTACAAAAGCTAATCACAAAAAAGGAATAAGCAATCATAGATTCTTAATATTCTTTCTTCTGGCTTAAAACGGATGAATCTATTTTCTGCTCTAAAATCGCAATTTTCTTCATAGCCTGTTTTTCTGATATTTCTTTATATAGGTCATACAAATTGCTTTCTGGCCAAGAATACCTTAAAAACAAGCCCGATTCTACCCATCCTATTCCTTTTTTATAAATAAATTGATATTCTCCATCCATCCGCATTATCATACCTTTATGCTCTTTGTCTAATAATTCAACATATTCATATTTCATTTTTCATCTCCTATATTAATTGGCACTTTTAATTTTTCTGATAAATACAGCATTCTTTGTTGATTTTATCAAACTATTGAGAGCATCTGGTAAAAGTCTTGACCCTTCCTATAGTTTATGAAGTTCATTCTCTTTTAGATTAAACCTTTCTTCATTTTCAATGACTGCCGTTTCTACAAAAGCTAATCACAAAAAAGGAATAAGCAATCATAGATTCTTAATATTCTTTCTTCTGGCTTAAAACGGATGAATCTATTTTCTGCTCTAAAATCGCAATTTTCTTCATAGCCTGTTTTTCTGATATTTCTTTATATAGGTCATATAAATTGCTTTCTGGCCAAGAGTAATCTAAAAATAGAGCTGATCTTTTCCAGCCAATTCCTTTTTCATAAACAAATTGCTCTTTTCCATTTAATCGCATAATCATTCCTTTATTTTCTTTATCTAATAACTCAATATACTTCATTTACTTTACATCTCCTATATTGGATGGTATGCATAATTTGTTTAATAAAGCGGGCATTTTTTATTTATTTCAAAGAACAACTTCTTATTTTTAGCTTAATTTTCTCTATTTTGAGATTTTTCAATTCCTCTTTCTTATCCTTTCAGCGCCCCGAAGCCGCTGCGCAGTGCGGCCCTGCGGGTAAGCGGATGGTATATTCCCCAAGCCTTAATATTTCTAAGCCAAATATTCCTTCTCAGCGGCCGACAGGCGGCAGCGTATTGTCCGGAAAAGTTCTCTATGCCGCGCGCTTTAATGGCTTCGGCCAAACCCAAAGCCGAGCGAAAGGCATAGCTGAAGCCCTCGGCTGAACTGGGGCTAATAAAACCGGCCGCTTCCCCCAATAGGGCAATCTTGCGGTTACCAGTCATCATCCGGTTATTAACTGGCCGCAGCAACTCACAGCCCTCGCGGCGAAGCCTCTCTCCAAACAACAGCCCTCTGGCCGCCAATCCCTCTTTCAGCCGTAAAAAGCAGTCGCTCGGACTACCCAGCGTTTTATCCTGCCGAAACGCACCGCCCAAAATCACGGCATTCCCTTTGGGAATCAGCCAAGAATAAAAATCTGTTATCTGCTCGTCAACAATCGCCGCATAATAATCAATCCCGCCCGTATTTTCATACCATTCCTGAATCGACACATAGCGGGAATCATCGCAGTTTTTATAGAGCTTATGGCGGAAAACGGAGCTTGCTCCGTCCGCCGCTGCTACCATCCGGCTGCGGATTCTTTTTTCCTCACCATTAGCCCGGCTTTTTATAACCAGCTCAACCCCTTGCAGGCAGCGGTGAAAGTCCTTAACCGCATAGCCGCCTCTTTTTTCTACGGTATCCGGAATTAGGCTGACCAGCCATTGTTCAAACTTTCCCCGGTCCATATTGTAATAGCGCTTCTGATAACTGCGTTCCAGCGGATAATTTAAATCCATCACCCGCAGCACAAAGGTCTGCGGCTGAATCAGCACCTCCGTCGGCAAGTTTAAGTTCATCTCAGCCATTACCCTTTGGGCGCTTTCCGACAGCAGTCCGCCGCAGCATTTCATCGGCCAGTCCGCCTCGGCAAGCGGCTTTTTGTCCAGCAGCAGCACCCGGTAAGAATCCGGCAGCAGCCGGGCCAAAGTCGCTCCAGCCGGCCCCGCCCCGACAATGACAATATCATAATCCAAGTCTTTTTTCATATTTGCTCCGTTTCTACTAATATCTTTCCTATTGCTCTTTCATACGATGTCAAACGAAAATCCGAAAGCAGCTCTCCGCCCCTATCCAGCCCCTTCCCTCATCGAGGAAACCCTTGCTCATACTTTACCCGCAGCTTACCACTTCAAAGATTCCGTATGTGCTATGACAGACCCAATAACACCGTATTTAAAATCCCGCCATTTAAAAAGTATTCGATTTCGATTTCATTATCCAGCCGGCTTCTGACTGCAAAGCTTTTCCGGCTGCCGTCGCCGACCGCCTCGACCTGTAACAGTACATTCGGCCGCCAGCCGCCGGTCAGACAAATGGTATATTCCTCTGTACCGCTAAGTCCAAGCCCTGCCGCCGATTCCCCTTCTAAAAACTCCAACGGCAAAATACCCATGCCCAGCAAATTGCTGCGATGAATCCGTTCAAAGCTCTCGGCAATGACCGCCTTAACCCCGAGCAGCAATGGCCCTTTGGCCGCCCAGTCCCGGCTGCTGCCAGTGCCGTACTCCTTGCCAGCCAGCATAATCAAGGGTGTTTCTTCGTTCTGATACTCCATCGCTGCATCATAAATCGGCAGCAGCCGCCCATCTTTCATGGTGTAGCCGCCGATTTTGCCGCCTGCCATGTGATTCCGCAGACGGATATTGGCAAAAGTTCCTCGCATCATCACTTCATGATTGCCGCGCCGCGAGCCGTAAGAGTTAAAATCAGCTGGCGCCGTGCCATGTTCAGTCAAATATCGGGCAGCCGGGCTATCCAGTGCAATGCTGCCCGCCGGGGAAATATGGTCAGTTGTTATCGAATCGCCCAAAACACCCAAAACTTTAGCTTTTTCTAAAAAGCAAAGCGCTTGCTCCGCCGCTGCGATTCGTTCCGGCTGGCTGCCTACCGTCTGCTCTATGGCTTGATTCCTGTCAGCTGCCCGCACGCCGTCAAGCTCTCTTTCAGCTTCTGTAGCCATTTTTTCACCACCGGCTGCTCCTGTCTGCGGCAGACGGTCAAAAAAGCCGGGCAGGCGGACATAGGTTGAATCCCGCTCCCATGGATAAAGCGGTGTGGTTTTGCCCGACAGCGCCTGCCATTTTTCGGTAAAGGCGCTGACATTCTCACGGAAAAACTCCGGCAGCACCGCCGCCTTAACGGCTGCCTCAATCTCTTCCCGGCTGGGACAAATATCTTTAAAGTAAATCGCTTTCTTTTCTGCGGTCAAGCCCAGCGGTTCAGTTGTTAAATCAATGTCAATCCGGCCGGCCAGAGCAAAGGCCACTACTAAAAGCGGCGATGCCAAATAATTAGCCGGAATCAGCGGATGAATCCGCCCCTCAAAGTTTCGGTTGCCGCTTAAAATACCAACCACCTGCAAGTCCCCGGCCTTAATCTGCCGGCTGACTTCCTCGGATAAAGGCCCGCTGTTGCCAATGCAAGTGGCACAGCCGTAACCAGCCACAGCAAAGCCCAGCTTTTCCAAATAGGACAGCAGACCTGCTTTTTGCAGATACCGAGTTACGGCTAAAGAGCCCGACGCAAAGCTGGTCTTAACATAGCCGGGGACTCGTAAACCGGCTGCAACCGCTTTTTTAGCCAAAAGCCCCGCCCCCAAAATAACCTGCGGATTAGAGGTATTGGTACAGCTGGTAATTGCCGCCAACACAATATCACCATTAGCCAAAGTAAAAGTATCGCTTTTTTCTTTGGCCGCCTCTGCTTGTCCCGGCTCTGGCCGCAGCGGATAACCGGCAGCAAAGCTAACCTTTGCCATCGGCAGCAGCACCAAATCCTGCGGCCGTTTCGGCCCGGCTAAAGCCGGTCGGACGGCACTTAAATCAACGGTTACTACCTGCGTATACTTCGGCTGACGACTGTCTTTGTCCCGGAACAGCTTATTCTTCCGGCAGTAACTCTCCACCAGCTGGATTTGCTCAGGTGTGCGGCCAGTCAGACGCAAATAATCCAAAGTTTTTTCATCAACCGGAAAATAGCCCATAGTCGCACCGTATTCCGGCGACATATTGGCAACGGTTGCCCGGTCGGTTACGCCTAAACTGGCTGCGCCTTCCCCGAAATATTCAACAAACTTACCCACAACCTTAACTTTCCGCAGCAAATGCGTCAAATATAAAACTAAATCGGTGGCCGTTACGCCGTCCGGCAGATGACCCGTCAGCTCAACTCCTACAACTTCGGGATTCAGCAAATAAATCGGCTGCCCCAGCATGGCCGCCTCGGCTTCAATGCCGCCAACACCCCAGCCCAAGACACCCAGACCATTAATCATAGTGGTATGGCTGTCCGTGCCGACAACTGTATCTGGATAGCACAGACTGCCATCAGCCAGCACCACGCCGGCGATTTGCTCTAAGTTGACCTGATGGCAAATCCCCTGCCCCGGTGCATGCACTTTAAAATTGGGCAAGGCATTTTCCGCCCATTTCAAAAAGCGATAGCGCTCGGCGTTGCGCTCAAACTCCAATTCCATATTTTGAGCCAGTGCTTCGGACGTGCCGGTATAATCCATGGAAACAGAATGGTCAATGACCAAATCCACCGGAATCTGCGGGTAAATAGCGGTCGGGTCAAGCCCCATCGCCGCCGCTTTCTCGCGCATGGCCGCCAAATCAACCACTGCCGGTACACCGGTTAAATCCTGAAGCAGAATCCGACCCGGCAAAAAAGGAACCTCTTTCGCCTCATAGCACTTACTCCAGCCGGAAAGCCTGCGCAAATACTCCTCGGTAAAGTATTTTCCGTCATAATGACGTAAATTATTTTCCAATAATAAGCGAATCGAAAACGGCAGTTCATCAATATCAACCTCATGTGCCGCACACCAGCCAGCAATGTCAAAATAGTGCTGTCCGTTCCCTAATTCCGCTTGATATTTCTCCTTATCCAGCATTTTCCTTAACCTCTTTTCGATAGTTCCGTATATTCTTTGCGCTCGCCCACCATTTTGTAAGCCGGGCGAATGATTTTGCTTTGATTGACCGACTCCTCCAGCCGGTGCGCACACCAGCCGGCAATCCGGGCCACTGCAAACAGCGGCGTCAGTAATTCCTCCGGAATGCCCAGCATATCATAAATCAAGCCGCTGTAAAAATCAATATTAACCGCTACCGGCGTTTTTAAACCTTTTTGCTGCATGACCAGCCGCGGCGCCAGCCGTTCCACTGTCTGGTACAGTCGGAACTCTTCTTCCCGGCCTTTTTCTGCCGCCAAATCGGCCGCATATTTTTTCAGCAATATTTCTCTGGGGTCAGATACGGTATAAACCGCATGGCCGACACCGTAAATCAAGCCCTGCCGGTCAAAGGCTTTCTTGTCCAAAACCGCCTGCAAATAAGCCGTCAGTTCCGCTTCATCCGTCAAATCTTTAACATTTTGCTTTAAGTCCTTCATCATTTGCGGTGTTTTGCTGTTCGCCCCGCCGTGCTTTGTGCCTTTCAGCGCCCCCAAAGCCGCCGCTATGACCGAATAGGTATCGGTTCCGGCCGATGAAACAACATGGACGGTAAAGGTGGAGTTATTACCGCCGCCATGCTCGGCGTGCAACACCAGCAAAATGTCCAATAACCGTGCCTCGGTCGGAGTAAACTGATTATCCTTACGCAGCATGTGCAAAAAGTTTTCGGCCGTTGAATAACCGGCCTCAGGCGCATGAATGACTAAACTCTTTCCTTTATGATAATGCTCCGCCGCATAATAGCTGTACACCGCCAGCATCGGAAAAATCGCAATCAGCCGGATGCACTGTTTCAACACCTTTTCCGGTTCAGCACTTTCCGCATCCGGGTCAAGGCTGTGGAGTGATAAAACGCTTCTGGCAAAGCTGTTCATCAGCGAATGGCTGGGCATATTCAAAATCATGCTGCGGGTAAAATCTTCCGGGAATCTTTGCCGCCAGCCGCTTAATTCCTGCTGAAAAACCTCTAATTCCGCCCGATTCGGCAAACTGCCCATTAGCAGCAAATAAACGATTTCCTCAAAGCCAAACCGCTCTTCCCGAACAAAACCATCCACTAACTGCCGGATATCGTAGCCCCGGTAAAAAAGCTCACCGTCAACCGGCACGATTTCGCCCTCATCCACATAATAGGAATGAATTCCGCCGATATTGGTCAGCCCCGCCAAAACGCCTTTGCCGTTGCTGTCCCGCAATCCCCTTTTGACATCAAACTTAGGATAAAGCTCATTTGGAATCTTGGTGTTGGTTGCCGCCGCCGCCGCCCATTTTTCTATATTTTTTACCGCCTCTTTGCCGCTTTCCTTATCCATTTTCCGCTCCCTTCCTGTACCACCATGCTTTATGGCCGGCTTGTTCTAAACCCGCCACTTACCCGAACGGCGGCTGCCAATTCTTTTTAGGATTCTCTGTACCTGCATCTTGGGAAGCAAGCGCTTGATTGTTCCCACCGCAATTCCTGTTGCTTCACCAAGCTGTTTTTGCGTAATTTGAGGATTTTTTCTGATAGCTTCCATGATCTCGTGCTCTCTATCAGTAAACAAAGCAGATATATCAGTCGCACCTTTAGTCGCACTCGTCACGTTGCCATCCGTTTTTATAAACTTCTTAGGATTAATCACACCATTATTGTCTGCTTCGGCTGCTCTCCGATGCAAATTATATTTCATACTACAGATTATAAGCACGCCCCGGCCAAATGTCAAACCAAATCCACCGTTGGTTTTGTTTTTCTTCGCTCTCTTTGCAAAAAGAAAAGTGTCATTCATGGCAACTTAGGGGATTGTATTCAATATTGAACTGATCTTGCCGTATAAAGCAAAATTTCAGTATTTTCGGATAATCTATTCATTCCTATTTACCTTGGTACGAAAACTGGGTTGCATAATATTAACTGTAAAGGAATGATATATAGACACAAAAAAGGAGAAACGGCAAAAAACAGAAAGCTGAATGAAGAAAACCGCTATAACTGGAATAAGGCTACTCTAACACGCATATTGAAAAGGCAGGAGTATTGTGGCGATGTAGTCAACTTCAAAACCGAAAAGCATTATAGGGATAAGAGAAACCACTATGTAGATAAAAGCAAATGGCAGATTATAGATAATGTGCATGAGCCAATCATAAATAGAAACACCTATGAAAATGTACAGCGGATATTAAAAAATGCACCTGTAAAAAGACCAAACGGAGATGGAGAAATTCACGCATTATCGGGATTGATGTATTGCAAAGATTGCGGAACAAAAATGCACATTCGTACCATACACAAGAACAATAAGGTACAGCATGTAACCTATTGCAGTGAATATGCCAAAGGCAAAGCTAAGCACCCTAAATGTAATTCTCCTCACCGTATTGATGTCGATGATGTGATGGAAACGCTCAAAGAGGTTTCCTAATTACAGGAAATCTTTTTTTGTGCAAGTCGAAAGGAGGACTAAATGGTAGAAAATGAAAAAGCACAAAGCAGTGAAATACAGACCAACAAAGAACGAGCCACACCCCAAAAACCGAACGGTATTATGATAAAAAAGATTAGAGGGAAGACCTTTGTAACGGAGATATATTTTAATAAAAACAGCAAAGAAACATTTCAAGATAAGCTGTTAAAGGTAGTGAAATCGGAACAGAAATAATAAGGTGAAATAGCCCCCTTAATAACGATATTCCCATTCTTTTCATATCTGTTTTTGTGGAAGTCCTGAAAGCAAGTAGGAAATCTGACGGTAGAAAAAACGGCTTAAAAATGGTATAATATATAACAAATTCGAGGAGAGATATATTGGTTAGGAGGACTAAACTATGTCAAATATATATGAGAATGTTCCTAAATTTGAAAGTGAA
>CAUUKX010000038.1:0-18415 GCA_963545585.1 uncultured Lachnospiraceae bacterium | reverse complement strand
CGGCAAGCGGGGGCGGCGGATTGCCGGAGCGCTATGATGCCAGGGAATTGGGACTGGTTTCCCCGGTCAAAGACCAAAGGAACTCCAATGCCTGTTGGGCTCATGCTGCCATGTCCAGTGTAGAGACGGCATTTAAAAAGGCCGGTTTGGGAACGGATTTTTATGATTTTTCGGAAGGGCATTTGGCAACCAATTCCTCGCCCCTGACCGACTTGCAAAGCGGCAGCACTGGTTATGATGCGATTAACTATTTTTCGCGCTTGGATGGTCCGGTTAAAGATGGAAAATTTAGAGAAGACAGCCCGTTTTATGAATTTAGTATTTCCAGAGCAGGAAAAAATACTACTTTTAGCGGAATTCCTTTGCTCAGAGATGTGAATAAAAAATATCATATGAAATTTGTCGGCGATATGATAGTAATTAAAAATAACGTTGAGGAAATGAAGCGATATATTATGGAATATGGCTCAGTCATGAGTTCTTATTATCAGGAAACGGATCGCTTGTTTGGGCCGGTTATGTCAGAAACGGTGGGAAATAAAAGCAGGGTTGAAAATGCTTATCATGCCGCTCAAAAGCGCCGGGCAAACCATGCGGTAATTTTAGTGGGCTGGGATGATAATATTGAAATTAAAGAGAGCTTGTATTCCAATAAGAAAGTCAAAGGCGCTTATTTGGTAAAAAACAGTTGGGGCACAAAGTTAAGGGGCATGGACGGTTACTATTGGATTAGTTATTCGTCGTTTGCCTCCGATAAAAACTATGTTTTTACCAATGTGGCGGACCGAAAAGAAAATGCCAATGTTTACATGTACGATACTTATGGCACCGGTTCTTTATCGGGAGTTCCGGTGGATAATCCGCAAAATATTTTCCTGAATGTATTTGCAAGAAAAACCCAAAATCCGGAAAAAGTAACGGATATTCCGGTTTCGCTTTATCAAGTGGGAGAGCAGGAAGTGGATTATAAGGTCTATATTGGCCAAAGCAATAATGAAAATAGAGAGTGGATTAATGACGAGAATAATTTTACTCTGGTTTCTACCGACAAAAGCATCAATCGCAATGGCTTTTATACCATTGCCTTATTAGATGAATATATTTTAAATCAAAAATACTTTGCCGTTAAATTGGTAATCAATCGCAATGGCGGAGAAACGCCAACGATTGGGAATGGAAAAGAAGTTAATGACCACCAGCATCGCTCATCTTATATTTATAGCAGTGCGGACGGGAAATTTGTGCGAAAGGACAGCTATAATTTGTCATTGCGGGCAATTACCGAGGAGATTGTGCCAACCGTAGAAAAGGTGGAAATTTTACCGGCTGCCAAAAACATTCAAAAAGGCGAAGCCGTTCAATTTACCGCAGCAGTTGCCGGTAAAAATAATCCATCGCCGGAAGTGCTTTGGGAAGTGAAAAACAATACCGATGCGAAGACTGTTATTAGTTCGCAGGGTGTGCTTACGATTGGAGAAGATGAAACGGCGGAAAAACTGACGGTGGTTGCGAAATCGGTTTTAGATGAAAGGAAAACGGCAGAAGTTTCAATCAATGTCATCAAGGATTATGCGATTACCGTTAAGATTCAAGGGCAAGGAACTGCTGCGGCCAGCAAACAGCGGGCAGCAAGTGGGGAAGCCATCAGTCTTAGTTATGAGGCGGAGGCAGGACATTATTTTAAAGCATGGCAGGCAGAAGATTTGGAAATAAGCAATCATTCTTTTGTGATGCCGAAAAAAGATGTTGAAATTACGGCGGTATTTGGAAAAGAAACAGCGCTGATTGAATTAACACCAGCGGATCCGATTGAGGAGCCGTCAGAAGAAGCAAAGCCAGAAGAGGGCAAAACCGAAGAGCAGCTGCAAAAGGAGCAGGAAGAAAAAGCGAAGCAGGAGCAACTGAAAAAAGAGCAGGAAGAAAAGGCAAAGCAGGAGCAGCTGAAAAAAGAGCAGGAAGAAAAGGCAAAACAGGAGCAGCTGAAAAAAGAGCAGGAAGAAAAAGCCAAGCAGGAGCAGCTGAAAAAAGAGCAGGAAGAAAAAGCCAAACAAGAGCAACAGAAAAAAGAGCAAGAAGAAAAAGCCAAGCAAGAGCAGCTGAAAAAGGAGCAGGAAGAAAAAGCCAAGCAGGAGCAGCAACAAAAGGAGCAGGAAGAAAAAGCCAAGCCGGAGCAACAGCAACAAGAGCAAGAAGAAAAAGCCAAGCAAGAGCAACAACAAAAGGAGCAGGAAGAAAAGGCGAAACAGGAGCAACCGCAGCAAGAACAATCAACGGCTGTTTTGCAGTCCTATGTTGCACCGGATTCAGTAGAATCAGAGGATACCGGCCAAGCAGCGGAAATCAAAGCAGACAGCAGCCTGACGGCTCAAGCTGAAGTGGCAGCCGGTAAAGAGAAGCCGGCTGAAATTGCGGAAGAAGCTGCCAAACAACAGCTTATGGAAAGTTATGATGATATTGCAAAAGATTCTCCCTATATAGCTGCCATTCAATTTGTGTTATCCCATCATTTCATGCAGGGAACAGAGCAGCGGACTTTTTCACCGAAAGCCAAGACAAGCCGAGCAGCGGTGGTTCAGGTTTTGTATAACTTTATGAAAACTCCGCAGGTGCAAGCAGAAAATAGCTTTGCCGATGTGGAACCCAGCAGTTGGTATGAAAAATCCGTATTATGGGCAATGCAAAATGGAATTGTTGCCGGTGTGGAAAAAAATAAATTTGCTCCCCAGCAAAGCATTACGATGGAGCAATTGACAATGATTTTACATAATTTTACCAAGTTCCGGTTAGCGGAAACAGACCCCAAAGCGCCATTGCCTCAAAATTTAAATGCTTTTGAGTGGCAGCATTATGTGGATGAAAAAAGCATTTCTCCGTGGGCGGTACATGCGCTCAAATGGGCATTGCAAAATCAGATTTTGCCAGTTGAAAACGGCTTGCTGGATGCCAAAGCGGAAATCAGCCGCGAAGAGATAGCAGTGATTTTGCAAAAGTATATGATGACGGTGGGGAAGTAGCAACCCCAATTTCCTCTGCTTGAAGTGCTGCACCTAGGCAGGCAGTCGTGCCCCTGCTCAAGTGCCGCGCACTTCTGCCCGGGCGGTCTGCCGAAAAAGACGGTTCTGGTTTTACAAAATATGGGCAAGTTGAGAAATTAAGGAAATAGCTTACTATCAAACAAGGAGCAGCTTTGGGCGTGCTCCTTGTTTGATTTTCTAAAAAAGCATTGCAAATGCACCATCCTTATCACTTGAAATTAATTGTAGAATTTCTTCTTGATTTAGTGTAATATAAAACCAAGCCATTGTGTTTATTCTTGGTATTATTTTTGCTTGCTGCTTATAACCCAATTTCCTCTGCTTGAAATGCCGCGCGCTTCTGCCCGGGCGAGCGTTCTGCTAAAAAAGATTGTTCTGGTTTTACAGAACAGGAAAAAGTTGAGTTATAAGATGTTCATTTTTTGTGTCCATTGATATACTGGTACAGTTTTATTGGATATTGTAAAATTCTTCAAAGATGTTGGTATATTATGGATTCCTCAAAAATAGAAAGTTTAGGGGAGTATATGGCTGGTTATGGGAAATAATGTGATAATCAAAAGCAGGGAGAACAGAATGAAGATACAGGAGTTTTGGCGGGACGTACTGGCACAGGACAAGGAAAGGCTGCCCGGGTATTTTTATACAAATGCGGTAATCCGCTGGCATTGCAGCAATGAGTTATTTACGGTGTCTGATTATATTCGGGTCAACTGCGAATACCCCGGAAAATGGCAGGGAGAAATTGAACGGCTGGAGGAAATGCCGGGTCAAATCATAACCGTTGTTCGGGTTTATCCGGCGGATAAAAGCAGTTCCTTTCATGTTGTCAGTTTTTTTAAAATAGAAAATGGATTAATCACGGAAATGGACGAATATTGGGCGGATGACGGTGCTGCGCCGGAGTGGCGGCAGCAGATGAAGCTTGGGAAAAAGATTTGGATTCATTAGAATGGGAGGAAGGACTGTATGAAAAAATATTTGGCATATCTTTTTATCATCATTACCTTTTATGCAGTGCCGCCGCTGTTGATTAAAGATACCGGCAGCGCAATCGTCTGCTTGTTGATTATTTTTCCGTGGATTATACTGGCGATTTCGTTTTGGTATGCGAAAATCAATGGATTTCGCTGGTATTTCTCCTTGATTGCAGCGATTTGTTGGCTGCCGTCTATTTTCATTTACTACAATGAAAGTGCTGCCATATACGCCGGAATATATGGTGCGCTAAGTTTGGCCGGGCAGGGAGCGGGGCATTTATTGGGCAAAAGGAAAAAAGACGAATACAATATGGATTAAAGATAGATATGTACTTGCCATTTTTCTGATTTTCGGATAAAATGGAAACAGAATACAGATTAGCCGAAAGGAGGCTGTGATGAACTATATCCCGAGAAATTTGGAAAAGGTAGTTTTGCAAGCAACGGAGGAATATCCAGTTGTGCTGGTAACGGGCCCCAGACAGGTAGGAAAAACCACCATGCTGCAAAAACTGATGGCGGGTACAGATAGAAGCTATGTGTCGCTGGATGACTGGAATGAGAGAAATCTTGCAAAGACGGATCCGGAGTTGTTTTTGCAGCTGCATCAGCCGCCGGTGCTGATTGATGAGGTGCAGTATGCGCCGGAATTATTTACCTATATAAAAATATATGTTGACAAGAACCACCGAATGGGAGATTTTTGGTTGACGGGTTCGCAGGTGTTTAAGCTGATGCGGGGGATTCAGGAGTCATTGGCCGGCCGGGCAGCGGTACTTTCCTTAACCTCTTTATCACAGGCAGAGATCGGGGGCGGTGCTGCCGAGCCTTTTACTGTTGATTGGGATGCTCTTTTAGTAAGAAGCAAGGAAAGAAAAAAAGCGGATGTGAAAGATATTTTTTCCAGAATTTTCAAAGGTTCCATGCCGGCAGTGGTCAGCGAGCAGAACAGCAGTCATTCGATTTTTTACAGCAGCTATTTGGCAACCTATGTTGAAAGAGATGTCAGAGAACTTTCCGGTTTGGTGGATTCCTTAAAGTTTCTTCGATTTATAACGTCAGTGGCAGCAAGATGCGGACAGATGTTAAATATCGCTGATATTGCCGGGGATGCGGATATCAATCAAAAGCAGGCCAAAGACTGGTTGAGGATTTTGGAAACATTAGGCCTTATTTTTTATTTGCACCCGTATTCCAATAATTTGCTGAAGCGGCTGGTAAAAACGCCGAAACTGTATTTTTATGACACCGGTTTGGTTTGCTACCTGACGAAGTGGAGCAGCGCGGAAACGCTGGAAAGCGGTGCGATGAATGGGGCAATTTTGGAAAATTATGTTGTTTCCGAGATAATGAAAACCTATTTAAACAGCGGTCGGGAGCCATTTCTGTATTATTACCGGGATAAGGACGCAAAGGAAATTGACCTTGTGCTGGAGCATGACGGCGTGCTTAATCCCATAGAAATTAAGAAATCCGCCAATCCCGGATCGGAACTGGTCAAGGTATTTCACTTGCTGGATAAAGCGTCCGCTCCATGCGCTGAAGGAGCGGTTATATGTATGAAGTCGGAACTGTCGGCCATTGATCGGAACAATTTCATTGTGCCGGTCTGGGTGATTTAGCGGTATCTTTTGAGGTTTGCTGTCTGTAGAAAAACGAAGCGGCAGAGAGGCTTAAATCAGGAAATTTATAATCATGGAAAAATCTGGAAGAAACGCACAAATCCATAAAATGAAACTTTGAAGAAATGCACAAATTCCATAAAATAAGAATTGAAGAAATGCACAAAATCTGATATGATGATATCAGGATTAAAAGTATAGAAATCTATTGCGGGGATTTTTTGCAGAAAAGGGGAAGTGTATGATTTTCAAAAGAAAGGTTATGGATAAGCTGCTGGAGTGGAAAAAAGATTATGCGGATCGTTATGCGGTATTGCTGGAAGGGGCAAGACGAGTCGGAAAATCAACAGTGGCGGAAGAGTTTGCTAAAAAGGAATACAAATCCTATATTTTCATTGATTTCTCGAAAAATGCAGATAATATAAAGAAATGCTTTGACGATATCGGAAACTTAAATATGTTTTTCCTAAGAATACAGGCGGAAACGGGGATTATGCTTTATGAGCATGAGTCGCTGATTATATTTGATGAAGTACAACTCTTTCCCAAGGCCAGACAGGCGGTTAAGCACCTTATCAGGGATGGAAGATATCATTATCTGGAAACGGGCTCTTTGATTTCAATTAAGAAAAATGTGAAAGATATTTTGATTCCATCAGAGGAAATGAAAATACCGGTTGCGCCTATGGACTATGAGGAATTTTGCGGTGCAGCTGGCTATAACTACTCCTTGCTGCAACAAATTTATGAGGGCGGAACCGCAGTCGGTCAGGCGACAAATCGAAAGCTGATGCGGGATCTGAGAGTTTATATGGCGGTAGGCGGTATGCCGCAGGCAGTAAAAGCCTATGTCCGGGGAGAGAACTTTACCCAAATTGATCAGGTAAAACGTCAAATTATCGCTTTATATGAAGATGATTTTAAAAAAATAGATCCGTCAGGAAGAATATCGGCAATGTATCATACCATACCGGCGCAGTTGTCCAAGAATTCGAGGAAATACAGAATAACATCGGCGATTGGCAAACGCAATAATACCAAAGCCGAAGAACTGCTCTATGACTTGATTGATTCCAAAACGGTACTGCCTTGCTATAATTCAACAAATCCGAGAGTAAGCCTGCCAAATACTAAGGATTTTGACAGCTACAAACTATATTTGGCCGATACAGGCTTGTTTGTTACACTGATGTTTATTGACAGACCGGCGGCTGAAAACGAAATATATGGAAAACTGCTTTCAGATAAGCTGCCGGCCAACTTAGGCTATTTGTATGAAAATCTGGCTGCGCAAATGATTCATGCCGCCGGCTGCGAATTGTATTATCATACATGGGAAAAATCCGGCAGTACGCACTACTACGAAGTTGATTTTTTGATTTCAGGCGGCAGTAAAATTTCGGCTTTTGAAATTAAATCATCTGGAACAGGAAAACATGAGTCAATCAATGAATTCGCCAAAAAGTTCTCGGCGAATGTAGGTGGTATATATGTGCTGTCGCAAAAAGATGTGGGAGCAGAGGGAGTTTTGCAAAAAAAACCAATTTATCTGATGCCCTTTCTGGTCAGTGCCATATAGCTTTATAAAGGAATGGTTAAAAATATACGAAGCTGCAAGATAGGAGAAAATATATGTTTGACCGAAGACTCCTCCGGGTTTGCCCGGAAAGCAAGAAATATATGGCGGGGAATGTCCTCTGCCAATGGCTGGAGCTGATTTTAAACACGCTGATGATGCTGCTGATTGCGGGAGCGGCCGGACGGCTGTATCGGCGGGAATGGGATGTGAACCAGCTTTGGCTAACGGCTGTGCTGATTGCGGGGACGATAGCCGTCCGCTTTTTTGTGGCCCGATTAGCGGTGCGGATGAGCTATTTAGCTTCGCGAAGCGTTAAGCGAACGCTGCGGCAGAAAATTTATGCGAAACTCTTGCGCCTCGGCGGAACGTATCGGGAGAAAGTCTCTACGGCGGAACTGGTGCAAGTCAGCGTGGAAGGTGTGGAGCAGCTGGAAAGTTACTTTGGGCTGTATGTGCCTCAGTTCTTTTATGCCTTTTTGGCACCGATTACCTTGTTTTTTTTATTTGGCATAGCGGGCAGCTGGCAAGTAGCGGCGGTGTTGATGGTTTGTGTGCCGCTGATTCCCGGAGCAATCATCATTGTTCAGAAGCTGGCCAAAAAACTGCTGAGCCGTTATTGGGGGCAATATACGCAGCTGGGTTCGGCCTTTTTGGAAAATTTGCAAGGTATGACCACCCTGAAAATATATCAGGCGGATGAGCTTAAAAATAAGGAAATGAATGTGGAGTCTGAGCATTTCCGCAAGGCGACGATGGCGGTTTTGACCATGCAGCTCCACTCCATTACCATTATGGATTTTGTTGCTTATGGCGGTGCGGCGTTGGGTATTATCCTGACGGTTAAGGCGTTTCTGAGCGAAAGCCTGTCTTTGACCGCTGCTATTTTTATGATTCTCTTATCTGCCGATTTTTTCCTGCCGATGCGCCGGCTGGGCAGTTATTTTCATGTGGCGATGAACGGCATGGCGGCCAGCGCCAAGATTTTCCGGTTTTTGGGGGAAGCGGAAAGCCCGGAGAAAAAAGAAGCAGCACCGGCCGGCCCGATTGTCTTACAGAATGTGGGATTTTCCTATGATGGGCAAAGAGAGGTTTTGCAGGATGTTACCATTACTATTCCGGAGCATGGCTTTATCGGTATTGTTGGGGAATCCGGCAGCGGCAAGTCAACCATCGCATCGCTTCTGATGGGCAGGAACACGGTGAAATCAGGACAACTCACTCTGGGTGGCCGGGAAATCGGTGAGATATCGGAAGAAAGCTTAATGAAAACCATTACTTATATCGGTTTCGGCAGTGTCTTTTTTAAGGGCACAGTCCGGCAAAATCTGGCACTGGCTATGGCTGAAGCAGATGAGGGGCGAATGTGGGAAGCGCTGGAGCGCTGCCGCCTGTCGGCTTTTTTAAAGGAGCAAAATGGGCTGGATACGCCGCTCTTAGAAAATGCGGCCAATCTGTCCGGCGGGCAGAAGCAACGGCTGGCTCTGGCCAGAGCGATTTTGCATGATACGCCGGTTTATATTTTTGATGAAGCGACCAGCAATATTGATATTGAGAGCGAGGAAGCGATTCTGACACAAATTCGGGAACTGACCGGCCAAAAAACGGTAATCATGATTTCTCATCGGCTGGCCAATGTGGCCGGAGCGGATTGGATTTATTGTCTGGAGCAAGGGCGAATGGCAGAGAGCGGAAAACATGAGGAGCTATTGGCAAAGAACGGTGTTTATGCCGGACTTTGGCGGACGCAGGAAGCCTTGGAGCGCTATGGAAAGGAGACGGACGATGAAGAAGCAGTCGAAGCTTAAAACACTTTTGCGTCTGGTAAACGTAGTGAAACCCTTGACCGGGTTCATGCTGCTGGCGGTGATCTGGGTACATTGGGCTTTTTGAGCGCCCAGTTTATTCCGATTATAGGTGGTTATGCTTTGCTTGCAGGGCTGGAGGGGGTGCTCCGGGTGGAAAAAATTATCGTGCTGCTGCTTTTTGCGGCGCTTTTTCGGGCGGTGCTGCGTTTTGGCGAGCAGTGGCTGAATCATTATATTGCTTTTACCTTGCTGGCCTTGATTCGTGACCGGGTGTTCCGGGCGCTCCGGCGGCTTTGTCCGGCTAAGCTGGAAAGTAGGGAAAAGGGAGATTTAATTAGTTTGATTACAACCGATGTCGAGCTGCTGGAGGTGTTTTATGCCCATACGCTGTCGCCGATCTGCATTGCCGTCCTGACATCGGCGGTGATGTGTGTTTTTATCGGTTCGTATCATTGGAGCTTAGGGCTTTTGGCGGCATTGGCCTTTTTGACGGTCGGACTGGCTTTGCCGACAGTGATTTCCCGCCGGAGCGGTACGCTGGGTGATGAGCTGCGGGCGCAGTCGGGGGAGCTGGCGGCTCATATGCTGGAAAATATCAGGGGGCTGGATGAAACCATTCAATATGGCGGAGGTGGCCAGCGTATAGAGAGCATGAACCGGAAAACCGATGAACTGAGCCGGCGGCAGGAGCAGTTAAGCAAGCTGACAGGCACGAACTTTGGATTGGCGAATACGCTGATTTTGTTCTCTGACGTGGCCATGCTGCTCTTGGCCGCTGGACTTTTCAGCCGGGGAGTAACCGGCTTTGACGGCTTTTTGCTGCCGCTTTTGGCGTTGATGTCGTCCTTTGGCCCGGTCATGGCGCTGGCCAATCTGGGCACAACCTTGCAGTCAACCATTGCTTCGGGAGCGCGGGTACTGGCGATCTTGGATGAAACGCCGGAAACGGAAGATATTACCGGACAGCCGCCGGTTTCCTTTGCCGGAGCGGAGTGCAGCGGGGTAAGCTTTGCCTATGGCGAAGAAGAAGTTTTGAGCGGTTTGACGGTATCCTTTCCAGAAAACCGGATTATTGGGGTGGTGGGCCAATCCGGCTGCGGCAAATCGACGATGCTTAAACTTTTTATGCGATTTTGGCAAGTTAAGACCGGGAACATCTCTATTTCGGGGCGCAGTGTTGATGCCATTGATACTGCCAATCTGCGGATGATGGAAAGCTATATGACGCAGGAAACGCAGCTGTTTTGCGATACGATTGCTGGAAATATCCGCCTCGCCCGGCTGGAGGCAACCGATGCCGAGGTGGAAAACGCCTGCCGCAAGGCAGCGTTGCATGATTTTATTCTGACTTTGCCCGACGGTTATCAAACACAGGTAGGAGAACTGGGCGAAACGCTGTCCGGCGGGGAACGCCAGCGGATTGGTCTGGCCAGAGCATTTCTTCATAATGCCCCGTTTTTGCTGTTGGATGAGCCAACCAGCAATTTAGACAGTCTGAATGAAGCGGTGATTCTCCGCTCGCTGAAAGAGGAGGCTAAGGGGAAAACGATTGCACTAATTTCGCACCGGCGGTCAACCGTTCGGATTGCCGATGAGGTGGTTATGATTGAAAACGGTCGGCAAAAAGAGGCGTAACCATTCATTTGCTGAAGGCCGCCCTTTTAGCGATCTGTTCGTGAATTGTAATTTTATCCCAAACATGGATTGGGAATAGGAACCGAGAGATAGGAGAAAGAAATTGAAATAACAAAAGGAGGCAGATATGTATAATCAAACCATGACATTGTCTAATGGCATAGTAGTACCGCAGCTAGCGCTGGGTACTTGGATGATTCAGCCAGATGATAAGGCAGCGGAGGCGGTTCGGACGGCGCTTGAGCTGGGCTACCGGCATATTGACACGGCGCAGGCATACGGCAATGAACGGGGTGTCGGCGCTGGCGTTCGCACCAGCGGGATTGCCCGAGAGCAAATTTTTGTTACATCTAAAGTCGAAGCCGAGCATAAAAGCTATGCGGCGGCAGCCACTTCCATTGACGAAAGCCTGAGGAAGCTGGGTCTGGATTATATTGATTTAATGCTTATTCACAGTCCGCAGCCGTGGGAAGAGGTCAATCAGTCGGATAACCGCTATATTGAGGGCAACCGGCAGGTATGGAAAGCGTTAGAAGATGCGCTCGAGGCCGGGAAACTTCGATCCATCGGCATATCCAACTTTTTGATTGAAGATGTGGAAAACTTATGGCCGGCGGCGGAGATTAAGCCGATGGTGAATCAAGTGTTGTGCCATATTTCCAATACCCCATTGGAACTGATACAGTATTGTCAGAACAAAGGGATGGTGATGGAGGCCTATTCTCCGGTAGCACACGGCGAGGCTTTAAAAAATGAAAAGATTGCCGCAATGGCGGAAAAATACGGTGTATCAGTGCCGCAGCTCTGCATCCGCTATGATCTTCAGCTGGGGATGATTGTATTGCCAAAAACAGCCAATCCCGAGCATATGAAAGCCAATGCCGCCGTTGACTTTGTCATTTCCGATCAGGATATGGAAATCTTAAAAAATATGGAAAAGATTAAGGATTACGGCGAGCATAGCTCCTTTGCAGTGTTTGGCGGAAAATATAAAGGGCGGTAAAGCCTATTATATGGCTTGCTTCTTATTCACCACCCAAGCGCAGCGCTTGTTCCAAAACTGAATTAGCGGACCTAAGGCAAAGTTTAACACCAGACTTCCCCAGCCGACGCTGCCGCCTAAGAAAAAGGCCAGTGTCAGGCAGGAAAGATCAACGGATAATTTGGCCGCTCGCAGCGACAGTTTTCTTTCGTGCAGCGCCACCACTAAATCGTCAATCGGTCCGGCGGGCAGTTCAGAAAGCAGATAGACACCCACTCCGAAGCTGAGCAGGCCGATGCCGGCCAGCAGCATCAGGACGGAAGTCCACAGATTAACGGCATAAAAGTTATGCAGCAGCATTTGCCAGACATCGACAATCGCACCGGAAATCAGAGAAGTTACAAAGGTTGTCATTCTCGGGTAGCTGCGCCGGATAGCGGCCGCCGTCAGTACGAATAAAAAAGATACAATATAAACAACATAAGCCAATCGAATTTGAAAAATATTGTTTAACGCAAAAATTAGAGAATCAAAACCGCTCGCTCCGGCTCCGGAATGAACGGTCAGCACAACCCCGAGATTCAGAATAATAAGCCCGAAGATATACAAAAAAAGCTGAATCAGCCGGGGTTTTTGCTTTATTTGAAATGGTTTTCCCAAATTACGCAGCATAGCATTTCCTCTCTATAATCAAAATATAGCATAGTATTTTTTCTATAATCATAGCATAGCACAGTATAGCATGGCCGTTAAAAAAACACCAGAAGAAAGACAGGGAAAGAGAAAAAAGTTTCGCCCATACGAACATATGTTTGACCTGCGCCCGCAAATGTGATATACTGAAAAAAACGGATAAACAAAAACGCAACTTTTCCATGTTCTGGAAAAGGAAAATCGCCTTTTTGGTCAGGTTTCCCGCCTGCATCAAAAGGTACAGCGTTTCCATAGGAGAAAGTTGAGTGAAAAGCTCAAAGCGGGGGAATGGGAATTATGAATCAGGAAATTTATCAAAAATTAGCGATACTGGCAGATGCCGCAAAATACGATGTGTCCTGCTCTTCTTCCGGCAACAGCCGGAAAGGAGTGAAATCTTTAGGCAGCGCCGCTAACGCCGGAATTTGCCACACTTGGGGAGCGGATGGCCGCTGCATTTCCCTGCTGAAAATATTGATGACCAATCACTGCATCTATGACTGTGCCTATTGTGTCAACCGGGCGAGCAATGATATTGCCAGAGCCAGCTTTGCGCCGGAAGAGGTAGTGATGCTGACGATGGAGTTTTATCGGCGCAATTATATTGAAGGACTGTTTTTAAGCTCGGCCGTTGAAAAAAACGCCAATGCCACTATGGAACGGATTGTGCAGGTGTTGACGCTTCTGCGCCAGCGGGAAAACTTTGGCGGCTATATTCATGTCAAAGCAATTCCCGGTGCCGATTCCAAGCTGATTCACGAGGCTGGGTTGCTGGCTGACCGGATGAGTGTTAATATTGAGCTGGCAACCGAATCGGGCTTAAAGCTGCTGGCTCCGCAAAAAAAGATGGAAAAGCTTTATTTGCCGATGGCGCAGATTAAAGAGGAACAAAACCAGATTCGGGAAGAAAAAGCCAAGTACCGCTATACGCCGGCCTTTGTGCCGGCTGGACAATCGACGCAAATGATCGTCGGAGCGGCGGCGGAAAGTGATCGCCAGATTTTAGGCCGAAGCAGTTTTCTGTATCAAAATTATGATTTGAAAAGAGTGTATTATTCGGCCTATGTGCCGGTCAACAGCGGGGAAAACCTGCCGGCTCTGCAAACGGCACCGCCGCTGCTGCGGGAGCATCGGATTTATCAGGCAGATTGGCTGCTGCGCTATTATTATTTTCAGGTAGATGAGATTGTGCCGGAAAGCAATGCCAATCTGGATTTGGAGTTAGACCCCAAGTTGACTTGGGCGCTTCGGCATTTGGATCTTTTCCCGATTGAAATCAATCGAGCCGGCTTGGCGGAATTGTTGCGGATTCCCGGGATTGGCCCGCTGACCGCAAAAAAGATTATCCGGCAAAGAAGATTTGCTCCGCTGACCGAAATTTCTGTGCAAAAGCTGGGCGTTTCCCTGAAAAAAGCCCGCTATTTTATGACTTGCGGCGGCAAATATTGGGCTGGGCGCGAGCTTCCCACGCCGGAACGCCTGCGCAGCCTGTTAGCACCGCCGGCGACTTATGAGCAGCTGACTTTGGGGATATAATATGATTTATCTGTATGATGGCAGTTATCAAGGCTTTTTATCGGTGGTATATGCGAATTATTATGAAAAAAGAGGGGCGGAGGTTTTGGTTGCAGCCGACTCGCCGGGGCTGTTTTTGGATGAATGTCGGGAAATTATAACCGAACCGGAAAAAGCGGTCAAGGTGGAAAAGGCGTTGTGGCAAAAGTGCGGGCAGACCGTTATGGACTGGCTGTATTATGCTTTTCACTCGGCTGAAACGCAAAAGGACAGCTGGCTGCTCCGGTTTGTTGAGCAGGCCTTTCGGCTGGGAGCAGCGGCCGAAAATGCTCTATCCCTAAAAGAAATCCGGCGGATTGCAGACTTGGCCAAACGAGTCAGCCGAGAAAGGCATTCTTTTTTGGGCTTTGTCCGCTTTGAAGAAATCGGCGAGGGCAGTCAAAGCTGCCTTTATGCCCGCATCACGCCGGAGAATGATATTTTGGAGCTGATGGCCGGGCATTTTTCTGACCGTTTTTACCGGGAAAGAATCGTGATTCATGATGCTGGCCGTAATACTGCGCTGGTGGCCTATCAAGGGCGATGGGAGCTGCGCCCGTTTATGGGCGGCCGGATAGAGATGAAAGAGCATCGCTCATCGGCTGAACTTGGCTTTCAAATGCTGTGGCAAGGCTATTTTGAGCATAGTGCGGTTGAGGAGAGAAGAAGCGACAAACGGCAAAAGCAGCATGTGCCGCTCAAATACCGGCCGAATTTGACGGAATTTCAGGCATTACGCTAAGGAGCAGCCTACTGGTCTTTGCTTGCAAGTGCGGAGAGCGAAACGGAAATACAGTAAAAAAACAGGAAAAATTCTCTTTGATTTTTGCGGAAAGTGCCGATAATAGATAAGATATAGTGACGGTTTGTTTGAAACAGGGATAGAAGAGGGACATATGAATCGACTGAATATTTGTTGGGGGTTATTGGGGATTAGTGACGCTACAGAAATAAAAAGCGGGCCGGGATTGTATAAAAACCCCAATTCCGTATTAGAAGGCGTTTATGATCAAGATAAGGAAAAGGCGCTGCGCTTTGCTTTTCGGCATGGGGCGGCCAAGGTTTTTGAAAGCGTAGAGGATATGCTGGCAGATCAGTATATTGATATTGTTGCGATTGCCACGCCGGTGGATACGCGCTGCACCTTGGCTTTGCAGTGTTTGGAAGCGGGAAAAGCAGTTTACATAGAAAATCCGATTGCGTTAAGCTATGAGCAGGCACTGGCGATTGATGCCAAGGCCAAAGAAGCAAAGCTGTCGGCTTATGCTGCTCTTTACCGGCGGGGATTGCCTAAGTTTATAAATATTAAGAACTTGCTGGCTTCTGGGCAGATTGGGGACATCCGAATGATTCGAGTAACGCATTGGGCGAAGCCAGCCGAGGCTGAAGCAAGAGGCGAAGCGATGCCGCAGCTTCAGGGCGGCGGTAAGTTTTGGCAGCTGGGGATGGAAACACTGGATATTCTGGAGTTTTATTTTGGCAAAATGACCGACTTTACAGGGCGGGTTTTCCATCAAGGCGGTTCTGACCAGGCAGGCGAGACGGTTACGGCCATTTTCCGCTATGAAAACGGAGCAGTCGGCACTGGCTCTTGGTGCTATGCGGCCGATAAAGATCAGGAAGAAGTAATCATTGTCGGCAGCAAGGGAAATTTGCGTTTTTCTATATTTGGCAAGGAAGCGGTTATTTTGGAAAAGCGGGGCGAGTTTGAAATGTTTAATTACCGGATGCCCAATTATATTGCAATGCCCTATCAGGCCAGCATTGTCAGGGAACTGCTGGATATGGGAGAAAGCAATGCCGACTGGGAGCAGGCGCTGGATGTGATGAAGTGGGTTGGCCAGCTGTATTATAAAAAATAGGTGCAGTTCCGGGAAGAAAGGAAAAAAATGAAAGCGTTTTACTTTTATGATTATCCGGCGCAGGCGATTGGCCGGCTGGGGATTGGCGAAGAAGATGGGGCACTGGTTCAAGTTTTAAAAGTGAAACCGGAAGACCTGCCGCTGAGTGGTTTTCTTTTGCGGGAAACAAAACTTTTGAAAGAGGCTGACCGGCAGCTGCGGGAATATTTTTCCGGGCAAAGAAAAGAGTTCGCTCTGCCGCTGCTGCTGAGGGGAACGGATTTTCAAAAAAAGGTATGGCAGGCGCTGTGCGAAGTTCCGTTTGGGCAAACGGCCAGTTATCAGGAGATTGCCCAGCGGATTGGCAGCCCCAAAGCCTGCCGGGCGGTCGGACAGGCCAATCATCATAATCCAGTCAGTATTATTGTGCCCTGCCACCGGGTAATCGGCAAAAACGGAGCTTTAACCGGCTACGGCGGCGGCATGGAGATGAAACAGTATTTATTGACTTTGGAAAAACAAGGGCTTTCATAGTTTGGATAGGGTATCATTTTTATTGCTTTTTTTAGCAATTCTGATATACTTAAAAAGATAGGAGAGGCGGAGACATTGGATAACACCTGAGAAGAACAAAGCCATATCTGAAAATGCAATTTGACGGGAAAGCATTGTGCTTGATGAAAGGAGTTATGATGAAAAAGAATAAGAAAGAGAAGAAAAGCAAAACCAAAATGGAAAAACAATGGTTGAACTTAGAGAGTCTGGAAACGAAAAGGCCAGAAGAAACGGAAGTCTGTGCCGACTGTGCGGGAGCGGAACTGGTAGAAAAAGAAAAAAAGAAGTCCAAAACCGGGCGGATTAGCAATAAGCTATATGAAAAGGAACTGCGCCGCCTACAGATTGAATTGATTAAGCTTCAAGATTGGGTTCGGCTCAAGGGGCTGAAAGTGTTGGTGCTGTTTGAGGGCAGAGATGCGGCTGGTAAGGGCGGCGCTATCAAACGGATTAGCGAGCATATGAATCCGCGTTTTTGCAGAATAGTGGCACTGCCCAAACCAAGTGAGCAGGAAAGAAGCCAGTGGTACTTTCAAAGATATGTGCAGCACTTACCGGCAGCCGGTGAAATTGTGCTGTTTGACCGCTCTTGGTATAATCGGGCGGGTGTAGAAAAAGTGTTCGGATTCTGTACAGAAGAAGAATATCAGGAATTTTTAAGAAGCTGTCCGCAGTTTGAAGAAATGCTGATTCGGTCGGGTATTATTTTGATTAAATATTGGTTCTCGGTTAATGACGAGGAACAAGAAAAGAGAATGCAGGATCGGATTGATGACCCACTCAAGACATGGAAGTTCAGCGATATTGATTTGGAATCCCGCAAAAAGTGGGTAGAATACTCCAAGGCGAAGGATCGAATGTTTGAGCGGACAGATACCTATATTTCACCGTGGAATGTAGTGGAAAGCGATATCAAAAAGCATGCCCGCTTAAACTGCATTGCTCATT
This sequence comes from uncultured Lachnospiraceae bacterium, assembly GCA_963545585.1. GTDB lineage: Bacteria > Bacillota > Clostridia > Lachnospirales > Vallitaleaceae > W11650. The sequence continues at coordinate 1,186 of CAUUKX010000038.1, read as the reverse complement.
TGCTGTCGCAGATTCCTTACGAGGGAACGGAAAAGAAAAAGTTTGAGCTGCCGAAAATTGAAAAGGACAAGGGATATGTTCGGCCGGATATTCGGATGCAGAAGTTTGTGCCGGATTATGCGGGCAAGATTATGGCTGAAAACGGCGAAGCATAGGAGAAAACTGAATGGAAAGACAAAACTGGAAAGCCGGAAATATGTTGTACCCGGTACCGGCGGTGATGGTTGCATGCCAACGGCCGGGAGAGAAACCGAATATTATCACGATTGCTTGGGCGGGAACGATTTGCAGTGCGCCAGCAATGCTCTCGATTTCGGTGCGGCCGGAGCGGTATTCCTATGATATCCTGCGTGAAACCGGCGAGTTTACGGTGAATCTGGTTACGCCGGAGCTGACCCGTGCTGCCGATTATTGCGGCGTGCGTTCCGGCCGGCAGGTTGATAAGTTTCAGGAAATGAAACTGACTGCGTATCCGTCTGAACAAATCAAAGCGCCGGGAATTGGGGAAAGCCCGGTTATTTTGGAATGTCGGGTTAAGAACCGGCTGGAGTTGGGGACGCATGATATGTTTCTGGCTGAAATTGTCAATGTATCGGTTCAGCAGTCGGAGATTGACGAGACCGGCAAGTTTCATTTGAATTCGCTGGGATTGGTAGCGTATTCGCATGGTGAATATTTTTCTTTGGGGGAAAAGCTGGGGAAATTCGGCTATTCCTGCCAAAAAGTAAAAAATAAGTAAATGGATAGCAAAGACGGGAGAAGAAATGCTTAAATATACCTTGATTACCGGAGCGACCAGCGGCATCGGACTGGAACTGGCTAAGATTTATGCGGCCAAGGCCGAAAATTTGATTTTGGTGGCGCGCCGGGAAGAAATCATGAAAAAGCTGGCGGAGGAACTGGCAGAACGCTATCAGATTCGGGTTCAGACTTTTGCTGGCGATTTATCGAGACCGGAAACGGCGCGAAAATTAGTTCAGTGGACACGGGAAAAGGGCTATGAGGTGGATACCCTGATTAACAATGCTGGCTTTGGCAGTTATGGGGAATTTCATAAATCCGATGTAAAAAAAGAATGGGAAATGCTGCAGCTCAATGTGATGACGCTGATGTATCTGACCCGGGCTTTTTTACCGGGAATGGTTTTTCGGGGGCGGGGCGGCATCTTAAATGTGGCATCGGTAGC
>CAUUKX010000037.1:0-18429 GCA_963545585.1 uncultured Lachnospiraceae bacterium | reverse complement strand
CTTCAACTGGCTAGTTGGACTTGTTTTGTTGTCAAAAAATGGGGAAACTCAAATTCCCTAAAAAAATTATTCGCTGAGTAAAGCCCATCTTATTCCGGAATTTTTTTCACTACCGGTTTACGCCCGGCCGTTACGCCCCCCCCCGCGTCCAAGTCAGTCCAAAGATAAGCAGCGCCGGCAGCAGCCATGACAATTTAACCTCATGCAGCGGCAGCCGGGCAAACAGCGGATAAATCAGCGGGATTTCCATTCCCAGTTCCGTTGCCAGCGCCGCCACCGCGCTGATGATCATGGCCGTGTAAACCGGCGCCCGGTAAATCAGCCGTCCGGTCGGCAGCCAGTGATGGAGCAGCGCCAAAAAAATCAAGACAATGGCAATCGGATAAAGAACATAAAGCACCGTCACATTGTACTTTAAAATCGCATCCAAACCAATATTGGCAAACGCCAAACTGAGCAGCGTCCATAAGCTGACCCAAGCTTTATAGGAAAAGCGCGGATAAATCGCAGCAAAATATTTACCCGAAGAAGTAACCAGTCCAACCGAAACACTTAAACAAGCCAAAGTAAAAATCGCGCCGGTTAAAATCGCACCGCTTTGTCCAAAAAGATGATTCGACAAGCGGCTTAAAATTTGAGCGCCATTGGTTGCATCGGCAAAAAGTCCGGCACTGGAAGCCCCCAAATAAGCCAAAACGAAATAAATAACTGCCAGCAGCAGCCCGGCAAAGCTGCCCGCCTTAACCGTTGCCCGGACAATCGCCTTTTCCTCTGTCACCTGAAACTCCCGAATAACCATAGAAATAACGATTCCAAAGTTGAGGGCGGCAATCGTATCCATCGTCATATAGCCGTCAATCAGCCCGGTCAGCCCCGGATGCTCCTGATAAGCAGTGGTCGCTGCCGCTCCTATCGCTGGCATTCCGTTAATCAGAGCAGTCGCAAATAAAATCAGCATCAAGCCCAGCAGCGTCGGGGTAATGATTTTGCCAAGCCGCTCCACTAACTTGCTGGGATTTAGTGCCAGCCAATAAACGATAGCAAAAAACAGTAAAGAATAAAGAAACAAAACCAAACGCTCAGAAAAAGCAGCTGGCAGATAAGGCTTAGCCCCCATTTCAAAAGCAACCGTACTGGCTCTGGGAATAGCCAGCACCGGCCCGATGGATAAATAAATAGCCGCCGTAAAGATCCCCGCAAAGCGCGGGCTGACCCGTTCCGCCAAATTTTTCAAGCTGCCGGCTTTGGCCACCGCCACCACTCCCAAAACCGGCAGCGCTACTGCGGTAATGCTGAAGAAAAACATAGCACTCCACAACTCTTCACCAGCCAGCTTCCCGGTCATCGGCGGCACGATCAAATTGCCCGCTCCAAAGAACATTCCGAAAAGCATTGTTCCAATCAACATATACTGTCTTAAACTTAATTTTTCTTTCATTTTCTTCCTCCTTTACTGGAAAAATTAAAAATTTAAAAAGTCCTTTGTATTTTTCAATACAAAGGACGAATCTCTCGCGGTACCACCTTTTTTCCGAATTACTCGGCACTCTCGCATCCAACAATGCTGCTGCTCGATAACGTGAGCTCAACCCGTCATTTCCTACTGCAATTTCAGAATGAACCTAAAAGACTACCTTCCAAACCGGCATTTCAATAGCTTCCACCACCCGCTACCTCTCTGCGCAAACACACGGCTCGTACTCCTTCTTTATCCTCGGCGCTGTTTATTTATTTCATGTATCATAACGCATAAAAGTCCAGTTGTCAAGTGTTTTTGTCCACAGTTCACGACAAACGCATGAATGTAATTTTGTACAAAAAATATTAGCACCTAAATGCAAAGTTGCATAAAAATATTTTGGAAAATAGATTTTTTTCTTTTTCAAGAACTTTGTTTCTTAGAATTATACACTTTTGCGAATGGTAAAATGGATGTATAAGAATATTCATTGTGCATTTTGTATGTTCATGCGTTTGTCATGGTCCACAGTTCAGGCAAGCGGATTTATATATGATACCGCTCGGGAAAGCTTGCTTTCACACGGGAGTATCATATATAAATCCATTTGCTTAACGCACACACTCGAAATTCTTTGAAACATCAACGAATTTCGAGTGTCTTGCCTGAACTGTAATTTTTCTTCCTACTTGACATCGATATTTATCTCTATTTTATATAATAAATATCACATGGTCGGAAAGACTCTTTCACTCCTTTTCCCCCGCCGCCAGTCGGTTTAGACCAGCGGTGTTTTTTACACCGCATAGCAAATACAGCCGCTTTAATTCCTCTTTCCAGTGTTCAACCTCGGCAATGGTTTCCGTCAGACCCTTTTCTTTCAGCAAATATAAAATCTGCCCCGCCAGTCCGGCCGCTTTGGCTCCCAATACTAAGGCCTTGGCAATATGGAGCGCATTTTTAATCCCGCCGGAAGCTAAAAACTCCGCCTGCCCCTGAAAGTCCCAACTGTTTTTTAAGGATTCGACCGTCGAAATGCCCAAATTCTCTAATTCGGCAAAAGGCCTGTCCCGGCGGGCATTTTCAATCTTGGCAAAGTTCGTCCCGCCCCGGCCGCTGATATCAATTGTTTTTACCCCGGTCGCCAAAAGCCCCGCAATATCCTCCCGGCTCATACCGAAACCGACCTGCTTAACCATCACCGGCACCGGGCTTTTTTGTACAATTTCTTCAATATGACTGCGCCAGCCCCGAAAGTTTCTTTCCCCCTCCGGCATGATCAATTCCTGCAAAGGATTGATATGAAGCTGCAAAAAATCGGCCGCCGTTTCCTCAATCGCCTGCTGGGCCTCAGCCGGCGTTTTATCCGCCCCTAAATTAACACCCAGACAAATATTCGGCGCTTCCCGGCGAATCACGGCAAATGACCGCTTTGCTTCCGGCTGGTGCAGGGCAATGCCGTAAGAGCCCATGACCAGCATCAAACCACATTCCCTCGCCAAAATCGCCAGACTTCGGTTCCATTCCTCTGCCTGCCGGCTGCCGCCCGTCATGGCATTGATATAAAAAGGATAATTTAGGGAAAATCCCATGATTTCCGTGTGCAGACTGACCTCATCCAGATTCAGCTCCGGCAGGGAACACAGCGGCAGGGAAACCGAATCCCATTCCGGGTTTTGCTGATTGTGAAAGTGCAGGGCATATTGTAAATGCTCGTCTTTTCTTTGCGCCGTTTTTTCCATTTCTCCTCTATTCTGCCTGAATATAGCTCTTTAAATGCCTTAAAATAATTTCAATCCCGATTTTATTTTCACCGCCTCGGGGCAAAATAATATCAGCATACTTTTTCGACGGTTCCACATACTGCTCATGCATCGGCTTAACCGTTTTGCGGTACTGCTCCAGCACCGACTCAACTGTCCGTCCCCGCTCAGCCATGTCTCTGGTCAGGCGGCGCATCAGCCGCTCGTCGGAATCGGTATCAACATAAATCTTAATATCCATCAGCTCCCGCAGCGCTTTATCTTCTAAGATTAAAATTCCCTCGACAATAACCACCCGCTTCGGCTCAACCAAAACCTCTTCTTTTCCTCTGGTATACCGCGTATAGTCATAGGTCGGGCGATAAATTGCCTGCCCCTCTTTCAGCCGCCGGATATCCTCGACCAGCCGCTCCGTTTCATAAGCGTCGGGATGGTCATAATTTTGGCGATAGCGCTCTTCCATCGGCATTTCCGCCTGATCGTTGTAATAATAATCATGACTCATCACCTCGACCTGATCGCCGAATCTTCTCATAATCTCCGAAACTACGGTTGTTTTCCCCGAGGCAGAGCCGCCGGCCACCCCCACAATAATCGTTTTTTTCATTGTTTCCTTTCCTTGCCGCTTTCAAAGTCAAGTTTTTACTGACCACTCTGCTGTCTTTGATTTCCCTTGCCTGAACTATAACTATTATTTTTTATTTTTCCCCTGATAATTCGACATCCCATCACTGACACTAACCACTCGGTAGCCCTGCGCCGCCAGCGTTTCAGCTGTCAGCTTGCTTTTCTTTCCAGTCTGACAAAGAATATAGTAGGTCTTATCCTTGCTTAAAAACTTATCCGGCGTTTGCAGCAACACCAGCATCGGAATATTTTGTGCCGTTTTCAGACTGCTTTCCTCAAATTCATTGCCCTCGCGCACATCAATCAATTCAATCCGGCCAATTAAATCATCCAGTTCGTTGACATTAATTTCTTCATATTTCTTTTTTGTCTCTTTTTTAAAAAAATGAAACATTTTTCCTCCTTGCCGACCGCTTTCCTCGTCTCCCCAGCGACCGGTCTTTCCTGCTCTGCCTACTTTACCATTCTCATCTTATCATATATTTTAGCCCACCTCAAGTCAAAATATTGCAAAAGTATCGCGGTAAAATGAAAAAATAATTTCCACATAGAGGGAGAAGAAGTGGATTTTAGTCTTTCCCTTAATCAGCCTCACCCGGCTGCACATCAAAAGGCTGCCTTAAAATGAGTTGACATCCTTTTAAGACAGCCTCTTTGGCTTTTACTCTTCAGACGATATCCGGCAGCAGCCTCGTGTGTCTGTTTTTAAAAATATTTGGTAATCACCCAATCATGTTCTTTCATGTCCAGTTCGCTTCCGCAGTACTGGCAAATTTTACCTTCTAAAAGCGACAAACTGCTCCCGCATTTGCTGCATCTGAGGATGGACGGAGCACAGACCGCCTGCGTTTTGCAGTCTTCCTTTTTTTCAAGGTACATTCTCACCAGTTCCTTTCTGGTTTCAATCTTATTGTTTTTGAATTCCCTAAGCAGCAAAATGGCGCCCACAACCGCAGTTTGTACGCCTTCTTTTATTTGGTATGCATTCAGCATCAAGGACAGCGTTTCAACATCAACGACTTCCTGATAATTTTGCAAATGTTCGGACAGATCGCAGTTTGAAAAGGCATTGACCTCATTTTTGGTATTCGCAAAATGGATGGCATATATTTTGTTTTCAAGCCCGCCAAAAAAGCTTTGAATTGAAAACAAGGGATCCTGTTTCCGTACTTTTTCTGCCCATTTGATTTCCCGGTCCCATTCTTTGCGGGAACGATACACCAATTTTTGATTTAAATCCAATTCTTCCAGAAACGCACTGCTGACAAAAGCAAGCGGCACAAGCAAAAGCATGGTAAGGGTAGCCATCAAAAATCCACCGGCACCAAATACAAACGCATTTACCAATCCGGTCAAAAACTGCACAAAAACATTCAGGTCTTTGCGATAAAAAAAGGGCATAAAAAATCCTATATTGATGAGTGGCATCATTACCCCTAAGCAAACCCATGGGTAAATTAGTTTTCTTATCGCCTGTCGTTTTCCCTCTTCTACCTCAAAATTACGGCGGAATCCAAAATTGGCTACTCTCCCGCTTAAATCCTCAATCGTAAATTTTGTGCCGCAAAAATCACAGCCGTCAATCAAATTGCTTTTTGATGACACACTGCCGCAATTGGGGCATACCACCTGATCTGCGCCGATATTTTTAGCGGACAAAAACGTATACCGGGCAACTTCCTTATCATATAGCTGTTTTATGGTTCTGCCTCCCTGCCGGTAAGTTCTGGTAGCATAAATTTCTTCGTAAACATCCGTAACATCATATCTGCCATCAAAGTAAGTCGCCGCCCTGACGCCATTAGAGCCCTTTGAATAAGAACGTCTACTGGACTGCAAATCTATTTGGATGCCCAGCTTTTCCAAACGCCTTTTTTGCAGGTGGATACAATGCCATAGTAACTGGGTCGCATGATTTTGCAGCGTACTGTTGTCTTTATTTCTATCTTCATTATTCATAAACTCACTGTAAGCTGCTTTAAACGAACTCATGCTTCTCGTCAATTCATCATAATCTTCTATCACAGGATACGACGGAAAAATGAGGCTCAGTGGAAATCCTATTTTCCTGCCTAACCGATATTTTTCCTTTACCCAAGCGCTAAAAAACAGGATTGTTCCCGCACTAATCACAATATATCCTACCACCGCCCCGGCATTAATCTCCTCTGATAGTTGAGCAAAAATAAAACAGATGATAAAACCGATTCCGTAAATAACAAGCGGAATGATAAACTTCTTTTTGTTATAACCTTTAGTTTTCGCAACCGTTTTTGCATTTTTTTCAATCATTTTCTTTTCTCCTGAAAGACTCGACCGCACCAAAAACAAACAGCCGTTTGTTTAAACGACTGCTTGCTTTCTCCCTCATTTTTTATATAGCCCATAAAGCTTATCTCTTATTTGACTCCATTTTAACCCTCATCCCCGAAAAAGTCCATTGGTCAAAAGACCAGTATTCGAAAAAAAATCCGACGTGCGAAATAAAAATCAAGCACCTCTGCCGTGCTTGCACGAAAAGAGGTGTTTGGTTTTTATTTCATAGGGATGATTCCCTACGACGCCGAAGCCGTAGGTTTCGGCGTGCACGTCGGATTTTTTTCAAAAGTTTCTTTTCCTCCGTCCATGCTTGCATGGAAAGGAGATGTTTAGCTTTTACTTTCATAGGGATGATTATTTTTCCGGCTCCACCTCAACCACCACATACTCCGGTCGATTAAAAATGCGGGGCACTCGGGTCGATTCCCGCGCCAGTCCTCGGCTGACAATCATCGCCGCACCAGCAAAATCATAACGCCCACCGGCATAACGGGGAAAAATCCCCTGATTCGGCGCAAAAACACCGTTAATCAGCCCCGGTATCCGCCATTGACCGCCGTGGGCATGTCCCGCCAAAATCAAGTCAAAGCCATAAGCCAAATACCTTGCAATTTCCTCCGGCCGGTGTGTTAAAAGCACGGAAAACTTGTCCTTATCTCTGTTCTTGCCACAGCGAGCCAGTTCCTTTTCCCATTCGCCGGTTGGCGCTTCCCGGTCATTAATACCAGCAATTTGAATACTTTGTCCATTGACCGCCAGTAAATCGGTATCACCCTCTAAGACCGTAATGCCATAGCTGCGCACCATCTGCCGCAGCCGGTCGATTTCATCCGTCCAGTATTCATGATTGCCGGTTACATAATAGGTCGGATAATGGCTGCCGGCCCACTCTAAAAACTCCTTGGCTTTTTCCTCTGGCAAATCATCGTCAATAATATCGCCGCCCAGCAAAAGCACATCCGGCTTGGTGGCGGCAATCGCTGCCGTCAGCCGCTCCTGCTTTTCTCCGTAATCACAGCTGTGCAGGTCAGCCACAAAGCCGATAGTAACCGGCTGCGTCACTTTGTCGGTCGACAGCTTATAATACACCGTCTTCATCCGCACATCAAAAGCCGCCGCGCCCAGTGCCAGCAAAGCCATAAATCCCACCAGCCAATATATCTTTTTTCGCTTTCTCTGAATCATTTTTGCTCCTAAATCTGTTTTCTGCTCTACCTGCCAAAAACCCCGGCACGCATTAAAATTCATCTTGCCGGAATTTTCCGGTACAATACAACCGCCTTAGCTTTCCCGGCCGAAACACTTCTCTTTCCGCACAAACCCATAACCATAGTTTACTCGCCCCGCAGCACCTCAATTGCCAGCCGCAGCACAATCTCATGGGAAGCCTCGCCAAACCCGCGCATATCATGATTTTCCACATCAGCCAAACTATCGGCCGTAAATAAAATCTGGCCAAAGCGTTTGCCCCGAAACTCCGCTACCGCCGCCAGCGCCGCACATTCCATTTCCACCACCCGGCAGCCCTCACTGATTCGGTACGCCACTAAATCTTTGGTTTCCCGGTACAAAGCATCCGTCGTCCATGTTTTTACCCGCTCGTACCGGCAACCCTGCCTGGTCAGCTCCCGTTCCATTTTATTTATCATTTCCCGGTTTAAAACTACCGTCCGAGCCGCCGGTAAATAATGATAGGATGCCCCTTCATCCCGCAGTGCTTCCTCAGGAATCAGCAGTTCATTTTCCGGCAAATCCGTCAGCGTGCCGCAGCTGCCGACCGCAATCACCTCTTCCACCCCATAAGCATACAAAAAGTCCAGCACGCAGGCCGACGGTGCCGATCCCACCGGCGCCTGACAAAAACAAAGCTCCTCGCCCCGCCAGTTCAGCCGATAAACCAGAAAATCACGGGTCATGCTCTCAAATACAGAAATCGGCTCAGCGCCATGCCTGGCCATAAAATCATAAAAAACCTCATTTAAAAACGCAAAGACCGCCTTTTTCGGAAAATTCCCGGTCAGCCCCTCATGGTCGGGCATAATAACCGATTGCTGCGAAGTATCATATTCCAAAATCGGGATTTCATTTTTGATTAACATAAGAACTCCTTTTTGTGGTTTTATAGTTTTAAACTATTTTCATTCTATTTCGAAAAATGGTGCAGATACACCAATTAAGACATTCTTAAAGATATTACATCAATTTTCAAAAACCTCTCCATTCCCGCCACTGATTTGCTAATTCCTTTGTGTGAATTAATATTTAAAGTAGACCCCCTTTTTATTTTACTTCAATTACGGTTTTCTCAAATCCATTTTGGGGCAAAAAATCTTGACTCAAGAAATGTCTGTTATAAGAACTGAATTTAATATTCTTACCGGCTTTCATTTCCTTATTTTATTCACTTTTTATAATTTTTACATTATTTGTCTTTTTTATTTATTCTATACTATATAACTCTTTAATCAGCGAAACATCTTTTCCATTATTTTTTAATTCAAGTCCATCTTTTGTTGTTAGAATTTTTACGTCCTTTATATTATCTAAAACTTTCTTTTCTGTTTCTGGTGTCCAGTATATATTCAACTTTTCTTTTGCTCTCGTAATAGCGGTATAAAATATATTATGTGTAATTAACTCCTCAATATCATGTGTAATTACAATTTTCACGGATTTATATTCTAAACCTTGCGCCTTATGAATCGAAACAGCATAAGTTACTTGAAACGGAACAATTGTACTAATATCTTCATCATCATGGTCTGAACTTTTATATTTATTTACCCAAAAACGAATAACTGAATTATTTTTTTCTGAAAGCCCTAATAACTCAAAATCATATCCTTCCACATCCATACCGCTAATGACCATCTCCACTTCAATATCAAACTGTATCCTATTCTCTTCCTTTACAATCCCCACAATTTTCCCTTTCAAATTATTATAAATTAAAGGATCAAATCTTTTTGACTCATTAAATAAAATGGGATCTCCAATCTTATATCTATTAACCCCCCATTCAATTACAGGGTTACTATTATTAGATTGTAAAAGTCGATTAATATTGTTTATTCCATAGAGACCATCATAATTTAAACAAAGAATTATTTCATCATCCGTTAGTTTTTCAAAAATTGAATCATCTAATTTTTTGGTACAATCATTCTTTATTAATGCTTCAAGGATTGCCTCATCACTTTTTCTTACCCTGTCCCAGAGCAACTGTAATCCCTTGTCTTTGCTTCTGTATTGTTTTGTAAGTAAAAAAATAGATTTTTTCGACAAAAATGCCGGAATAATATTAAACCAATTTCCAAATTGGATAGATTGAATTTGAAATACATCCCCTACTAAAATTAAAAGAGCAAATTTAGCTTTATTCAGTATCTTAACCATATCACTATTGCTAACTGTACTACATTCATCAATAAATAACAACTTACTATTAGATTCCTCATTTCCGTCTTTTATACTTAAAAACTTATCTATTGTCATATATCTACAATTTTCTATATTAATTTTTCTTTTCAAATTATTTATAGCAGGATTTGTTTTGGTTAAATATAATTTATCGAATTTCGAAAAAACTTGAGAAATATGATTAATTAAAGTCGATTTCCCCGTTCCGGCTGAACCATAAATTAATGCTACACAAGAGTTTTCAAACATTTCTCTTAAATATTTCTTTTTTTCTTCACAATCTATATTTAATCTACCCTCTTGTATTTGTTTATCTACATATACTGTATAGTCTTGTACTTTCTTATTTGATAACTCTTTTAATTTTTCTATAATTAATTTACAATTATCAGCATTTTCTTTAATATATATATGATTTTTATTCGTTTCTAATTTTCGTCCTTGATGCTTATAATACAATTCACTATTATATTTTTTTGCCAGATTATCTATATTCTTGAAATTATCCAATTCACCAATTGCGGTAAATATAGTTCCTTTTGTTTCTGTATTATTCCTAATCTTTCGAGCTAAAAATTCATGTTCTCTATCGTCCGCTTCAATGCAGTCTAATAAATCAAATATTTTAGGATTATGGTTAACTAATGATGTATTAAACGGCATTTTCTCAAATGGAATACAACGGATATTTAAATATAAATTGGATAAGCATGAACAAATTTCTGCTCGATTAATCTGCTTTTTTATTATTTTATTATTTAATCTATATAATAAGTACCTTAAAGTATTAGATCCATCTTTTTTATTTATTATTATTTCACGACTACTGTCAAGTATTTTTTCAAAGATCGGTGCATTTACCTCTTTAAAAACTTCGGCTTTTGCAAATTTATAGTATTTATCCGAAGATGTTACGATATCAACTAAATTGATTTTATGCTTTTTTATAAATTGCATCAATTGATTGTATTCTTTGCTGCTTGTACCTATAGGTACATTGAGGCCAAATATGCGAAAATAATTTTTTAATTCACAAGGTCTAATGGATACTTCCCAATCTGTGATAACTTGAATCGGCATACTATGCTTCATAATACTAATACTACTGTCTACAATTGATAATTTGACTGCATAATTTCCTAATATTTCCTTATCTGTAAATGCAATAATTCTATCAAATTTACTTACATTATCATTTGCAATTGTAAATGTTACCTCATAGTAAATTTTGTTATTTATGAAAAATGGTTTAATTTTTTGAATATAATAACGATCTGTATACTCATTATAAGATACTAAACTTTCTTTTTTTTCTATTCTTTCTATTCTTTCCGCTATTTTTTGATAGTATTCCATTAATTGATCATCTAAATTAATCGGGAACTGTTCAATGTTTTGTAAGGTGTTTAAATTAAATTCATCACTTAAAAATAATTTTAGTTTTAAAAGATATTCATAATACTTTATCATTAGTCGTTCCGAACCATTCTCATCACAAGTATAGTGCGAAACCGATTTCTGAAGTAAGTCATGAAATTTTTTCAAAAAAATATATTTTTTTCTATATTCACTTTTTAAATAATCAGTCGCCTTCTTCTTTTCTTCAAAATTATTTGGATCTGCATTTTCTGAAAAATATATTTTTTGGATAATGTATTCCCCGAAATTCCTTAATTGTGATAAAATGTTTTGCGATAAAAAACCTCTTTCTCCTTTGGCCATTAATTCAATATTTTTACAAATCACATTATTGGTATCTAATATCGCTTTATCTATATCTGACATCTTAAATTTTCTCCATTCACAATTTCATATTGTGCTACGCTCGTAAAGGTATCTAATAGTCTGGTTTTCCCTTTTTAACTTTTAAAATACTCCAAAAGTCGCTGCCAAGTTTATCACACAATCCAAATATATCCCAAAAATAGTCTACAAAGGGATTGACTTTCAAATTAAATCTCCCGAAATAATTCTACAATCTTTTTCTTATATCCATACTCACTGTTTATGGCTTTGCGAATCATACTCTTTTCTTGATTATTAAATGAAATGTATTTTGAAAAATAAAAGATAATATATAAAGAGTTGAATATACCAGTTATTCTGACAATCTGTGCCAATAATAAATCCAAAGTTTTTTCTATGGTCAATACATCTTCCAATATCTCAAAATCATTCAGCTGATTTTTGCTTTGAAAATACTTGGAATGACTGGAATGAACAAAATTCGACAGTTCCTCATATTGCTTACTCCAATCCGTTATAAGCTCTTCCGCCAATTTCCTTATTGCTTTTGAAGATATCTTGTATTTCATGGCAAAAGGATAACTTATGATATATTCTTTGATTTCTTTCAAAGTAAATGCCTTACCGGACTCTTGCTCCTTTTTATATAACTCCACCGGATGCTCACTATAATATAAAACGGTCATCATAAATTCCAGCGTCTTCCTTAGCATAATAAACGACGGCAACACCATATTTAATGTCGACAATGCTATCGTATGCACAGAATTAGATACCATTTCCTGAAAATACATATTTAAGTTACAGTTTCCAAAAAACTCCGTCTGTAAGTTTTTTTGCCAAATTTTCAAGCTTTGCAAAAGCACAATTTCATTTTTAATCAGTTCTTTTCTTTTTTCATTCTCACTGATATCCACTTGATAATGATCCAGCAAAAACTTTTCAACGGCGGCATATTCCAGTTCTATTTCATAACTATATATCATCTTTTTCTTTCCTGTACTTTTCAAAAAAATCAAACCACATATTCATAAAATTGCCGTTCTTCGTTTTGGCAGTATTTTTCTTGTTAAAATTCGGTTTTTCTACTATATACTGGTTAATGACAGAAATGCCTTTTTGGTATAATTCGTCCTCGCCTTTTATTATTTCCATTATGATATTACCAGTAATATCATTAATTGTCTTATTTCCCCATTTTGCAGCTGCGGTAATACCCATTTTTTGCACTGCAAAATTAGTAATCTCTTTCTTGGTTTTGAATAATTTTTTACTGGCAAAAAAAACCGGTAAAATGGATATTAATTCATATCGATTATTTTCTTTTGTTTTTATTGCTGCCGACTGATCTTTCCCCTCATTAATACTGGTAAACAACACTTGTCTAAGCTGATTTACTTTATTAAAATCTACTGTCAAAAAATCGAGCGTTTCTAAAAAATCAATTAAATTTAATACCGAATATATGGATTTTTTCATTTCTTCTTTCATTATAACTCCCCTTTCGCAATTAACTGCATAGTTATGTTTTTTATCTGCTTTTTTACCTCTAAGTCTTTATCCAAATTGAGAATATATCGAGCTTTGGGGTTATCATTTTCTATGGCTTTGGTAATTTCTTCACATTGACTAAGCTCGGCTGGAAATACCTTTTCTTTCCAATTTGTTCTTAACTGTTTGGAATGATTTTTGTATAAAACTTTATTGGACATTACCATATTTAATACAATACCTAAAAATTTAATAGTATGAGCAAATTCCTCTCGAATTGTCTGATCAATATAATTGGTTAAAATTGGAAGTCCAAATACCGACAGTGGATCTGCTTTCATTGGAACTAAATACATATCTGATGCCAATAATGATACCGTTGTATATTCCGATATCGTAGGCGGACAGTCAATAATGATAATATCATATTTGTCACTCACTTGATTTTTAATATATTGTGCTAATTTAAATGGGCTAACCAGCAAATGTAATTCTACTATCCGTAAACTGGATGGAATAATATCAAACCCACCTTCCGTCTGAATGATATACTCTGATTTATCCTCTTTTTCAATTTCTGAAATCACTGTGTTTGTCTTGTAGTTTGGTGATAGTATTTTATGGATCGACATCGCCGTATCATTAAGAATTTCTTCTACTTGCTTTTGATTTAAAGAATACTGGGTTGCATTCATTTGCGGATCCATATCAATCAACAAAACTTTCTTATTATGCTCAGCCACCAAAGCATGCGCAATATTTACAGCCAAAGTTGTTTTGCCGACTCCACCTTTCATATTAATAAATGTAATCACTTTTGCTGCCATTGTTATTCTCCTTTCGTCTTTGTATTATTTTATCTTTATAGTCTAAAATCAACACATCGTGAAACAAAAAAACATTTTTAAAGAAATCTTCTCTTTGTCAGCTCCGCCTTCCCTCTGCCAGCTCCTGCACCATCCCAATAAAGCCATCCAAATCGGCGGCCATGATATAATCAAGCACCACAAAATCCGTGACCTGCTCCTTGACCACCAAGTCATAAATATTGTCCTTGCAGGTTCTGGGGTCAATCACAATAATCTCTTGAAAGGAATGAATCAGCCACGGCACGAATGCATTGGCGTAAGAATCCTTTACCACCATTAAAACCCGACCATTCGCTGACTCCGGGTTTTTATAAACCAGCCGCGGATAATCACCGCTTAAAAAGATACCGTAATTTGTGCTATTTTCCACTGCTGACAGGCTGAACACTGTCTGCATATGAGAGTTCAAAGTTTCGGTTTTATCATAAAAAAAACATTCTATTTCTGGATTCTTGCCCTGATAAATATAATAATCAATCCGGTCGGGATGCTGGCTCACCTTACTGACTTGATTATTGCTGTATAAATAGCCTAAAAAGTTTTCCAACGAATACTTTTCACAATCGGCCATATCCGGCATCGTCAATCCCGCCTGCCGGGCAAAAGCCTGCGCTGCGTAATATGCGCCCAACTGCGTCCAGTGATGATCGGATCGAAAATAAATATACTCCTGCCGGTGCGCAAACAACGGTGCAAACACATCAATCGTTTCATACCGAGGGTTTAACCGCGAATAAATATACTCTATCGCCTTATCCTGCGGATCACTGAAATCCTTATATTCCTCTCCGGTTAGCCCCACCTGCGTCGGTGCCAGCAAAGAATACATCCGTACATTCTCCGGCATTTTGGCAGCAAAGGTATTGAGCGCCTTGGCATAGGCGCTGACATTTTCCTCGTGAAAATGAAAAAGCTGCAGTAAAGTATCTTTCACCGCCATAATAAAGATGTTTTGCGTCTGCGTTTTATACTGAGAAAAATCTGTTTCTGCCTTCTGCTCCGGTTCCATCGGCAAAGAGGGCGCTTCTTCTTGAACCGGTTCTTTCTTTTTCTCCAGTTCCGGTTTTTCCTCTTTATCCGGCTTCAGTGCTTTTGTATTGCCGTCAGGATTAACCAAATTCATGTTATTTCCCTTTTCCAGCGCCATAATCTCCGGCTCGATTCCTTTTATTTTATCATACAGCGCCGTATATTCCAAAACCCGCTCGCGCAGCGGCACATGATCATAGATATAAGTTTCCAAATCTTTAAAAAAAGTGCCGTTTAAATACGTCTGCCGGTTTAAAACTGGCAACGCCTGCAAGCTTCGATTCTCTTTTTCCGAAATCAACGCCTGACTACCGAAAGCGGCTGCCGTCAAAACAGCGCAGCCGCACAATAAAACCAAAAAAACAAGAACTGTCAGCTTTTTCATATCTCCTCCCTTAAAACCGAAAATATAAAAACGGATTATAGGTCTGACCAATCAATAAAATAACCGAAACCATAAACACCACCAGCACAAATACGCTGCCTGCCAAATCTTTGGCCCGTTCGGTCTGAAAAATCCGCTCCGCCAACCGCTTCGGATAAGGTGTCGCCCCAATCAGATAAACCGGCAAAATCCATATATTCGATAAAAACCAAGTCTTTCCGGTTAAATCCAGCCACTTCCCGCCAAAACCAATCAACGACCGGCTGACCGTCAGCAAAAACTCCAAATCAGTACAGTAAAAAATCACCCAGCCGTAAACAAACAGCAGAATCGTCAGTATATGTCCCAGCCATTTGCTGCGTTCCAAGTATTTCCCCCACAGCTTCTTTTCCAGAATCAATAAGACTCCGTAATACAGTCCCCACAGGATAAAGTTCCAGCTGGCTCCGTGCCACAGTCCGGTCAGCATCCAAACCACAAAAATATTACGGTAAAGCGCCCGGCGGTTACCGCCCAGCGGAATATACACATAGTCCCGAAAAAAGCTACTGAGCGAAATATGCCAGCGCCGCCAAAAATCGGTTACAGAACGGGCAATATAGGGATAATTAAAGTTTTCCTTATAGTCAAAGCCAAAAATCTTGCCCAGACCAATCGCCATATCTGAATATCCGGCAAAATCATAATAAATTTGAAAGGTATAAAAAACTGCGCCTAGCCAAGCGTTCAGTACCGGAATCTCGCTCCCGGAAGTCATGGCCGGAGTCAGCAAAGCAGCTGCCGCTTTACCGGCGTTATTGGCTAAAATAACTTTTTTGCCTAACCCCACGCAAAAGCGAAGCGCCCCCTGATAAAAGCCTGCCTCACTTTCCTGCCGGTTTTCAATCTGAGCGGCGATATCGGCATAGCGGACAATCGGCCCGGCCACCAACTGCGGGAACATGGACACATACATTAAATAGTAGAAAAAGTTTTTCTGCACCTTAGTTTGCCCGCAGTACACATCCAAAGTATACGACAGCGACTGGAACGTATAAAAAGAAATCCCAATCGGCATCGGCCGATTCCAGGCCGGCAGCAGAATGCCGGTCAAACTAAAAACTTCCTGCGACAGGAAGCTGGAGTATTTAAAAATCATCAGGATTCCCAAATCCAAGACAATCGAAAGAATCAGCGGCAGCCGCCGGTATTTAGAACCTTCCAGTCGGCTAATCCACCAGCCGCTCACAAAATCGACCGCTGAGGTGAAAATCATCGCCAGCACCCACAGCGGCTCGCCCCAAGCATAAAAAAGCAAGGACGCCGCCAGCAGCACATAATTCCGCCACCGGCGAAACGGCAAGCCAAAGTATAAAATCAATACCGCCGGCAAAAATAAACCCAAAAATACAATTCCTGAAAAAACCATTTCTTACTCCTTCAACTTCCCCGCCGAAAGCTGCGTATTTCCTGACAAATACACAACCTGCCCTGCCAAGCAAAAGTCAACAAAAAGACAAGCCCTTTTTGCGGCTCTAAATAAGGCGCTCTGCAAACAGCTAAGTCAACATCTCAACTTTCCCATGTCCGATAAAACCCTCTTTTTTAGGTAGGCCGTCCACTCGGGCAGGAATAATAGGAAAATTGCGTTACCCCTTATTTTACAGTTCGTTCACAAACTCCAGCAGTTTATCAAAATCACCCTGCGGATACTCAGAAATATCTTTATTTTCCTTATTAATCAAGCAATCCGTCAATAAAAAGAACGACATTCCCACTTTCAGCGCTGCTGCATCCTCACTGGCATCATTGCCGACCATCAAACACTCTTCCGGCTGAACCTTTAGCTTTGCCAAAAGTGCCCGGTAATAATCCGGATTCGGCTTGCAGTAAGAGGAGTTTTCATATGTCGTATACCATTCAAAGTCCTCTGGCATCACCCCCGCCCAGCCAATCCGGCTTTCGGTCGCCGCCGCCGGGAAAATCGGATTGGTAGCCAGTGCCAGCCGAAAGCCCCTCTGCTTTAAGGCTGCCACTATTTGCGCTGCTTTGGGATTATAGCCGCAAAAATCCTTAACCTGCTGGAAATCCTTTTGATAAAACTCTTCAAACAGCGGTTTATCCGCCAAAACCTGATCACCATTTAACTCCATAAACTTCTTCCAGAAAGCTTCCTCATTCGTTTGCTGACCGGCATTTCTAACCATAGCCGCTGTTCCCACCCAAATGCTGTCAATCAGCTTTTTCGGCTCATAGCCATGCGGCAGCAGTTTTTTGGTCAGCATCTTAAAATAAGCCTCGGTAAACCTATCCTGATCCATCGGCAAGAGGGTTCCGTCCAAATCAAATAAAATCGTGGTAATTTTCAAGTTTTCACTCCTTTTCTTATCTCAATCCTCATGTCTCCGTTTTTCCTTATCAAAAGGCTTCGCTTTTCTGGGCAGGCGCATATCCTGCCTTGCCGAAACACTTCCCTTTTCTGGGCAGGTGCACATCCTGCTTCGCCTCTCTGTACCGGCGCACGTCCTGCCCTATCGAAAGGCTTCGTTTTTCTGGGCAGGTGTCCCGCTTTTACGCCTGCCGCAACAGTTTTTCAATCGCCTCGGCGATATCCTCGGGCTTATCAGCCGGTGCGTATCTGGCTACCACCTCGCCATTTTGATTAATTAAAAACTTGGTAAAGTTCCACTTGATGGCGCCGCCTAAAAGGCCGCTCTTTTCTTTTTTCAGATGCTCATACAGCGGCTCGGTATTTTTTCCATTGACGCAAATCTTGGCAAACTGCGGAAAACTAACCTGATAATTAAGCTGGCAAAAACTCTTGATTTCTGCCTCGCTCTCCGGCGCCTGCCCACCGAATTGATTGCAGGGAAAGTCCAAAATCTCAAACCCGGCCGGCTGGTACTTTTCATACAATGCCTGCAAGCCTTGGTACTGCGGCGTAAATCCGCAGCGAGTAGCGGTATTGACAATCAGCAGCACCTTGCCCCGGTATGCCGATAAACTTACTTCCTGTCCATTTATATCTTTAACTGTAAAATCATAACTATTCATCGCTTTTTGAAACTCCTTTTGCTTTTTCCATCTTTTACGCTCACCACGCATCCTGCCCTGTCGAAAGGCTGCGCCTTTCTGCGCGGGCGCGCATCCTGCCCTGTCGAAAGGCTACGCCTTTCTGCGCGGGCGCGCATCCTGCCCTAACTTTTGTTATGCTTAAATGTGAGTATATCTCTTTCCATTTGCCGACATTATTACTGATTTTTACCTGCCGCTAAATAACTGGTGATAACCACAAAAAAGTTGAATTCAGTATAATCGTTTTGCCGCAAAAAAGCAAGAAAA
>CAUUKX010000036.1:0-18556 GCA_963545585.1 uncultured Lachnospiraceae bacterium | reverse complement strand
CGCAGTACGCCGTTTCTCAGATTATTGAATCAAACCGGGTGGTGGAAGAACAGTCCGAGAACGTAACCGGTATGTCGGAGAAGTTTGAAGGAATTTCGGAGGCACTGGGGCATTTACGGAATACGATTGAAAAAATCTTTGCCGCCAATGAAAAGATTAACGAGGCTAGAGAAAAGGTGTCTAGTTCGATGAGCAATATTGCGGCACTGACCGAAGAAAATGCGGCCAGTACCGAGGAGATTTCGGCATCCATGCAGGAGCAAAATGATACCTTCCTGATGATTGCCGCCGAAAGCGAAGCCTTGCTGGAGCTGGGTGAAGATTTAGAGCGGATTAGTAGCGAGTTCAAGCTGTAAACAATTTAATAAAGTAATAGCAATGAGGGCTGATTCGTTTGTGGATTAGCCCTTGTTGATGATGTGGGATTTTGATATATTCTTATATGATTTTCCGATAAAAAAATAACTATCATAAACCTGATTTTCTGAAGTGGGTGATGTTCCGTAAAAATGCAGAAAAATATGGAGTTTCAAGAAAAAGTCCTTGACAAGCGGACAATCTTTTGCTATGATAGCAAACGTGGAAAAATTGACCAAAGACAGCAGGTGCGTGAGCACAACGTAAATCAACCTGCCGAGGCTACATAGAAAAGCGGGAGGGGTAAGCCCTTTCTTGACAAGACGTGTAATCTCTTTGTTTTTGGCAAAGAGCTTTTTTATTATAAGGAGGTAGTACTGTGCCAAAAGTAGAACAAAAGCAAGCAGTGATCAGTGGCATTAAAGAGCATCTGCAAGGGGCATCTTCGGTCGTTCTGGTTGATTATCGCGGCTTGACCGTTGCACAGGATACGCAGCTTCGGAAAGACCTGAGAGCAGCAAATGTAACGTATCGGGTATTTAAAAATACAATGATGCGTTTTGCCTTTGAGGGAACCGATTTCGCTCAATTAGACTCCCATTTGGAAGGTCCGAGCGCTGTTGCTATCAGCTATGAAGATGCAACTGCGGGAGCGCGTATTCTGAAAGAAGCAACCAAGACGATGCCGAAACTGGAATTTAAAGCAGGCGTTGTGGACGGAACTTATTATGATGCAGCTGGAATTGCTAAGATTGCATCGATTCCGGGTAAGAACGAATTGCTGTCCAAACTCTTAGGGAGCTTCCAGTCACCGATGGCAACTTTTGCCCGGGTGGTCAAAGCAGTTGCCGACAAGGCAGCGGAGCAGGGCGTGGCTACGGCCGGCGAATTAGCAGTGGTAGCACCGGCAGAAGCGGAATAAGAACGAAACCAAAGAAACCAAAGAAATGAAAGAGTAAAAGTTTAATTGGAGGAAATAAGAATGGCTAAATTAACAGTAGCAGAGATTTTAGAGGCAGTAAAGGAATTGTCTGTATTGGAATTGAATGAATTGGTAGAAGCAGCCGAGAAAGAGTTTGGCGTATCGGCAGCCGCTGGCGTTGTCGTAGCCGCCGGTGCTGGTGCCGCTGCTCCGGCCGCTGAAGAAAAGACCGAGTTTGATGTTGAATTGACCGATGCTGGCGCAGAAAAGATTAAGGTTATTAAGGAAGTTCGCGGTATCACCGGCTTGGGTCTTAAAGAAGCAAAAGAATTAGTTGACGGTGCTCCGAAGATGGTTAAGGAAGGTGCTACCAAGGAAGAAGCGGAAGAGATCAAGACGAAGTTAGAAGCAGTCGGCGCAAAGGTAACTTTGAAATAATCAGCCTGTTAAGGACTATTAGGCATAGATATCCGCTTACCTGAACTGTCACGCAATTTATGTGAGGAGAAAATAAAGATGGCAAGAATGAGAGAACCAAGATTTAAGAAATGTCGTAGACTGAACTTAAATGTATGTGGTCATCCAAAAGCGATGAAGCGTGCAGAAAAAGCCGGTCAGGCGAGAGATCGCAAGAAGCTCTCCGAATACGGGATTCAATTATTGGAAAAGCAAAGACTTCGCGGTTATTACGAAGTTATGGAAAAACAGTTCTATCGTTACTTTTTAAGAGCGATGAAAGATGAACAAATCACTGGTACGGCACTGGTTCGGATGCTGGAGACGCGGCTGGATAACTTAGTATATCGGAGCGGTTATGCAACCAGTATTCGTCAGGCCAGACAAATGGTCGGACATGGCCATATTCTGGTTAACGGCAAAAGAATCACTATTCCGTCTTATGCGGTACTGCCGGGGGATGTGATTGCTTTGACAGAAAAATCGCAAAGCATCCAGTTGTTTAAGGATAATTTCTTAGGCACGGCCGGATCGTATCCATACTTATCAAAGGACGAAGAAAATTATGCAACGACACTGATTCGCAATCCGGAAAGAGAAGAGATTCCGATTGAGATTGAAGATCACTTAATCGTTGAGTATTATTCCAAGTTTATATAAGACAACAAAAGCGAAGGCATTCTCACCAAAGATGGGGAATGCCTTTTTCTGTTATTTACCGGCGTCAGGGTAACTTTTTATAAATAGTGAGGAAACCAGTTCAACCGAATAAGAATGACAAGGGTCATTGGAAAGGAAAAAATGAAAAAAAAATCAATAGGCGCACGAGTAGCGTTTGGAGTGGTTGCAGGGATTGTAGTGGCTTGCGGCTTGCTGCTGGCATTAAGTGGTACTTTTGGTTCCCAGATCTTGAAAAAAATGGTTGAGGATGAAGTTTTAAATTTAACGAAGGAAGTTGCCCGGGCAGTTGATGATAAACTGACAGCGGAAGGGAAAATAGTGGAGACATTGGCGGCTAATCCGATTCTGACGCAATCAAGCCATTCTTTTACTCAGAAATCGGAATATATGCAAAAGCAGGCCAGTCGTTTAGGTTATGTTGAATTTTTTATATCAACAGTTAAGGGTGAGGGCAAAAACTTTACCAAAGGTCAGGAAGACTTTGATGCTTCGGACAGAGAATACTTTAAAGAAAGCATGACTGGCAAAACCTTTATTTCGGATATTTTGATTGATAAGGTGACAGAAAAAGGCATTATTGTTATATCCACACCGATTTATCAAAATGATAAAATCGTCGGTGTGTTTGGAGCAGTAAAAAGCGCTGATTTTATCAGCAATATTTGTTCGGAATTTTCTTGGCTTGAGAGCGGAATTGTTTCCATTTATGATATGAGAGGTCAAGTCATTGGGCATACCAATCCTAAGTTAGTGGAAGAAAAATTGAATATTCTGGAAAAAGCGGAGCAAGATTCCAGCTATCAGAAACTGGCGAACTTTTATAAAGAAAAAATTCTGACCCAAAAAACAGGGGCTGGAGAATACAGTTTTATGGGCAATGATAAGCTGGCCGGTTTTTACAATATGGAGACGAAAGACTGGACGGTGCTGATTTCAATCAATAAGGCCGAAATTATGAAGCCGCAGAATGATTTAGCTCTGCTTATGGCTTTGTTTGCTTTGGGTGTTATCATACTGCTGAGCATTGTGCTGCATTTTGTTTTGACCCGGCCACTGATAAAAGCGCTGAATGATGCTAGAGCAAATATTGAGCAATTAGCTCGGTTAGAGATTGGCAAAGAGCTGCCGCATGACTATTCAGATCGGAAAAATGAGTTTGGTGATATTTACCGGGCGATTGTGTCGCTCCGTCAAAATATCAGCGAGTTGGTTCATCAGATTCATTCCTCGATTGATAAACTGATGTCCTCGTCCAAGGATTTCAGCCAAAGCTGCAATTCCGCCAGTGCAATGGCGGCAGATATTACCCGGACGTTGGATGAAATTGCGCAGGGTGCAACCGCTCAGGCCAGCGACGTTCAGGACGGCGTAGCGGAGCTTAGCCATATGGGCGTGCAGATGGAAAGCAATACCGTGCAGATGAAAGAAATGATTGGTGCCTCTGACCGAGTCGATCTCTTACAAGTTGAGGGTAAGGGTCAGCTTCAGCTGCTGGTTGATTCCACGAAACAAAACACTGAAATTTCAGCGAAAATTCAGGAAGCAATCAAAAATACCGAGCAGAGTGTCGATGAAATCAATTTGGCGGGCGATACGATTAAAACGATTTCCGATCAGATTAATTTGCTGGCGCTAAATGCGGCCATTGAGGCCGCCCGGGCGGGAGAAAGCGGCCGCGGCTTTGCGGTGGTGGCTGAGGAAATTCGGAAATTAGCGGAAAGCTCCAATTTATCGACCGAACAGATTCGGAAATCAGTGGTAACACTGGCCGAGAGAACGCAGTACGCCGTTTCTCAGATTATTGAATCAAACCGGGTGGTGGAAGAACAGTCCGAGAACGTAACCGGTATGTCGGAGAAGTTTGAAGGAATTTCGGAGGCACTGGGGCATTTACGGAATACGATTGAAAAAATCTTTGCCGCCAATGAAAAGATTAACGAGGCTAGAGAAAAGGTGTCTAGTTCGATGAGCAATATTGCGGCACTGACCGAAGAAAATGCGGCCAGTACCGAGGAGATTTCGGCATCCATGCAGGAGCAAAATGATACCTTCCTGATGATTGCCGCCGAAAGCGAAGCCTTGCTGGAGCTGGGTGAAGATTTAGAGCGGATTAGTAGCGAGTTCAAGCTGTAAACAATTTAATAAAGTAATAGCAATGAGGGCTGATTCGTTTGTGGATTAGCCCTTGTTGATGATGTGGGATTTTGATATATTCTTATATGATTTTCCGATAAAAAAATAACTATCATAAACCTGATTTTCTGAAGTGGGTGATGTTCCGTAAAAATGCAGAAAAATATGGAGTTTCAAGAAAAAGTCCTTGACAAGCGGACAATCTTTTGCTATGATAGCAAACGTGGAAAAATTGACCAAAGACAGCAGGTGCGTGAGCACAACGTAAATCAACCTGCCGAGGCTACATAGAAAAGCGGGAGGGGTAAGCCCTTTCTTGACAAGACGTGTAATCTCTTTGTTTTTGGCAAAGAGCTTTTTTATTATAAGGAGGTAGTACTGTGCCAAAAGTAGAACAAAAGCAAGCAGTGATCAGTGGCATTAAAGAGCATCTGCAAGGGGCATCTTCGGTCGTTCTGGTTGATTATCGCGGCTTGACCGTTGCACAGGATACGCAGCTTCGGAAAGACCTGAGAGCAGCAAATGTAACGTATCGGGTATTTAAAAATACAATGATGCGTTTTGCCTTTGAGGGAACCGATTTCGCTCAATTAGACTCCCATTTGGAAGGTCCGAGCGCTGTTGCTATCAGCTATGAAGATGCAACTGCGGGAGCGCGTATTCTGAAAGAAGCAACCAAGACGATGCCGAAACTGGAATTTAAAGCAGGCGTTGTGGACGGAACTTATTATGATGCAGCTGGAATTGCTAAGATTGCATCGATTCCGGGTAAGAACGAATTGCTGTCCAAACTCTTAGGGAGCTTCCAGTCACCGATGGCAACTTTTGCCCGGGTGGTCAAAGCAGTTGCCGACAAGGCAGCGGAGCAGGGCGTGGCTACGGCCGGCGAATTAGCAGTGGTAGCACCGGCAGAAGCGGAATAAGAACGAAACCAAAGAAACCAAAGAAATGAAAGAGTAAAAGTTTAATTGGAGGAAATAAGAATGGCTAAATTAACAGTAGCAGAGATTTTAGAGGCAGTAAAGGAATTGTCTGTATTGGAATTGAATGAATTGGTAGAAGCAGCCGAGAAAGAGTTTGGCGTATCGGCAGCCGCTGGCGTTGTCGTAGCCGCCGGTGCTGGTGCCGCTGCTCCGGCCGCTGAAGAAAAGACCGAGTTTGATGTTGAATTGACCGATGCTGGCGCAGAAAAGATTAAGGTTATTAAGGAAGTTCGCGGTATCACCGGCTTGGGTCTTAAAGAAGCAAAAGAATTAGTTGACGGTGCTCCGAAGATGGTTAAGGAAGGTGCTACCAAGGAAGAAGCGGAAGAGATCAAGACGAAGTTAGAAGCAGTCGGCGCAAAGGTAACTTTGAAATAATCAGCCTGTTAAGGACTATTAGGCATAGATATCCGCTTACCTGAACTGTCACGCAATTTATGTGAGGAGAAAATAAAGATGGCAAGAATGAGAGAACCAAGATTTAAGAAATGTCGTAGACTGAACTTAAATGTATGTGGTCATCCAAAAGCGATGAAGCGTGCAGAAAAAGCCGGTCAGGCGAGAGATCGCAAGAAGCTCTCCGAATACGGGATTCAATTATTGGAAAAGCAAAGACTTCGCGGTTATTACGAAGTTATGGAAAAACAGTTCTATCGTTACTTTTTAAGAGCGATGAAAGATGAACAAATCACTGGTACGGCACTGGTTCGGATGCTGGAGACGCGGCTGGATAACTTAGTATATCGGAGCGGTTATGCAACCAGTATTCGTCAGGCCAGACAAATGGTCGGACATGGCCATATTCTGGTTAACGGCAAAAGAATCACTATTCCGTCTTATGCGGTACTGCCGGGGGATGTGATTGCTTTGACAGAAAAATCGCAAAGCATCCAGTTGTTTAAGGATAATTTCTTAGGCACGGCCGGATCGTATCCATACTTATCAAAGGACGAAGAAAATTATGCAACGACACTGATTCGCAATCCGGAAAGAGAAGAGATTCCGATTGAGATTGAAGATCATTTAATCGTTGAGTATTATTCCAAGTTTATATAAGAAAGTGCAGGAGAAAGGCATTCTCGCGAAAGTGGGAGTGTCTTTTCCTGCTTTTTATTTTTTGCGGCAAATGCAGACAGCAATGCTTATGAAAGATTGGCAGCATTAAGACAAAGCTTTCATAGAGCTATGATTATTTACGGTGGAAAGGGACAAAAATGAAAAACAAATCAATAGGCAAGCAAGCAGTAGGAGGAGTTGTAGTAGGAATTTTTCTTTCCTGCTGCATTATGCTGATATTAAGTGGATTCTTTGTTTCAAAGACATTAAGAGGAACAATAGATGATGAAATTTTAGATTTAACAAAAGAATTTGCTCAGGTAGTAGATGATAAATTGATAGCTGAGCAGAGATTGATAGAAACAATGGCAGCAAATCCGATATTTATAAAATTCGGTTTTCCGTTTGAACAAAAAGTGAAATATGCCCAAGATGCAGTGAAACGCTTGGGGTATAAAAATTTTTATATTGTTGATGTAACGGGAAAGGGCAAGAATTTAAGTCCTGATGCAAAAGAGTTTGATGTATCAGAAAGAGAGTACTTTAAACAGAGTATGGCAGGAAAGACCTATATTTCTGATATTTTGACGGATAAATTAAGCGGCGAAAGCATTCTTATTTTCTCAACGCCGATTTATAATGAGAACAGGATTTCCGGAATTTTGTGCGGAATCAAGAAAATTGATTTTATCAGTGATATTTGCTCTGGATTTTCGTGGAAAAAAAGCGGTATTATTGCCATATACGATCGGACAACCCAAGTCGTTGGACATACCAATTCCCAAATAGTGGAAGAAAAGCTGAATATATTGGAAAAAGAGAAGCAGGATACCGATTATAAAGAAGTTGGAGAATTTTTTCGAGAAAAGATTTTGAAAGAGAAAACAGGTATCGGTGAATATTATTTTTTAGGAAACAGAAAGATAGCTGGCTTTTATAATATGTCCGTTAAAAATTGGACAATATTGATGTCGATTAACAAAGAAGAAATTATGCAGGTGCAGAGAAATCTGATAACTTTTTTGATAATTTCCGCTCTATTTGTAATCGTAGTGATGAGTTTGCTGCTGTACTTTTTATTAGCACGCAGGCTGTCAATATCGCTGATTAGAACCAAAGAAAACATTGAGCAGTTAGCTCGGCTTGAGATTGGGCGCGATTTACCATATGATTTTTCCGATCGAAAAAATGAATTGGGTGATATTTACCGGGCGATTCAATCGCTCCGGCAGAATATCACCGGATTGGTTCAGCAGATTCGGTCCTCGATTGATAAACTGATGTCTTCGTCCAAGGATTTCAGCCAAAGCTGCAATTCCGCCAGCGCCATGGCGGCTGATATTACCCGGACGGTAGATGAAATTGCACAGGGTGCAACTGCTCAGGCCAGTGATGTTCAGGACGGTGTAGCGGAGCTTAGCCATATGGGCGTGCAGATGGAAAGCAATACCGTACAGATGAAAGAAATGATTGGTGCCTCTGACCGAGTCGATCTCTTACAAGTTGAGGGTAAGAGCCAGCTGCAGTCGCTGATTGATTCAACCAAACAAAATACGGAAATTTCGGTGAAAATTCAGGAAGCCATTAAAAATACAGAGCAGAGTGTGGATGAAATCAATTTGGCGGGCGATACGATTAAATCGATTTCCGATCAGATTAATTTGCTGGCGCTAAATGCGGCCATTGAGGCTGCCCGGGCGGGAGAAAGTGGCCGCGGCTTTGCGGTGGTGGCTGAGGAAATTCGAAAGTTAGCGGAAAGCTCCAATTTATCGACCGAACAGATTCGGAAATCAGTGGTAACACTGGCCGAGAGAACGCAGTACGCCGTTTCTCAGATTATTGAATCAAACCGGGTGGTGGAAGAACAGTCGGTCAATGTCGCTGGCATGTCGGAGAAATTTGAAGGAATTTCCGATGCGCTGGAGCATTTACGAAATACGATTGAAAAAATCTTTGCCGCCAATGAAAAAATCAATGAGGCCAGAGAAAAGGTGTCCGGCTCGATGAGCAATATTGCGGCACTGACCGAAGAAAATGCAGCCAGTACAGAAGAAATTTCGGCATCCATGCAGGAACAAAACGATACTTTCCTGATGATTGCTACCGAAAGCGAAGCATTGCTGGAGCTGGGTGAAGATTTAGAGCGGATTAGCAGCGAGTTCAAGTTGTAAGTAAAAATTTGAAAAAATTTTTATTGACAAATAAAAAGATATCCTTATAATTGAGATAATGCCTTTCGGCATTATCTCAATTTTTTGCAGTCATTTCATTGGACTTTTAAAGCCCGGCGCAGGCTGGTGCGGCAGCGTTTCCTTCTTACGTGCTTTCGCAGATATCGGCCTATGGCCATCAAGGCTTAAAAAGATAAATTTACGGTAAGACAACCGACCAAGAGGAGAAAAAGAATGGAAAAAGTCAGGAACCTCATCAATATCACCGACCTGTCAACGCAAGAAATCGATGATCTTATTGTCACCGCTGATGACATCGTCCAAAATCCCCAAAAATATCAAAATTTATGTGCACACAAAAAATTAGCAACTCTTTTTTTCGAAGCCAGTACCAGGACTCGCCTCAGCTTTGAAGCAGCAATGCTTGAGCTTGGCGGTAATGTGATTGGCTTTTCTTCTGCCAATTCGAGCTCAGCGGCCAAGGGCGAGAGCGTCAGCGATACGATTCGAACCGTGGGCTGCTATGCCGATATCATTGCCATGCGCCATCCCAAAGAAGGCGCACCGATTGTGGGAGCGCAAAGGACAACAGTGCCGATTATCAATGCCGGCGACGGCGGGCATTTTCACCCGACTCAAACCCTGACTGATCTTTTGACAATTAAGCGCAAAAAAGGGAGATTAAGCGATATGACAATCGGTGTCTGCGGAGACCTTAAATTTGGCCGGACGGTTCATTCGCTGATTGAGGCCATGCTTCGCTATGACAATATTCGTTTTGTGCTGATTTCACCGGTTGAGCTGCAAGTGCCGGATTATATCAAGGATGCCATGAATAAAGCCGGCGCATTATGGCAGGAAGTGGAAAAATTAGAGGAAGCCATGCCGCAGTTAGATGTGCTGTATATGACAAGGGTACAGCGGGAAAGATTTTTCAACGAAGCGGACTATATTCGGCTAAAAGACAGCTATATTTTAGACTTAGCCAAGCTGGAAACGGCCAAGCAGGATTTGACGATTATGCACCCGCTGCCAAGGGTTAATGAGATTTCGGTGGAAGTGGACGACGATGAGAGAGCCTGCTATTTCTTCCAGGCATTATGCGGCAAACACATCCGAATGGCGCTGATATTGCTGCTTTTGGGGATAAAAGCAGAATAAGCAATTTGACAGAGTCAAAAAAGACTATGGGAAAGTTGAGTTAAGTATAAATAGAAAAACAAAAGATTAGGAGGAAATGATGAACGTAGACGGCGTAAATAACGGGATCGTGCTGGATCATATCAAAGCGGGATTAAGTATGCAGATTTATAAACTCTTGGGGTTGGATAAGCTGACCTGCACGGTGGCGGTCATTCAGCACGTCAGCAGCACCAAATATGGGAAGAAGGATATTATTAAGATTGATGAGGATATTCCCTTGGATTTTGATATTCTTGGTTATATCGACAGCAATATTACCGTTAACCGGATTAAAAATGGGCAGCTTGAGAGCAAGGTACATTTGTCCCTGCCGGCGCAGCTGAAAAATGTGATTTCCTGTAAAAATCCGCGCTGCATTACTTCGGTTGAGCAGGAGATTGTCCAGACCTTTTGGCTGGCCGATCGGGAGAAAAAAGTTTACCGCTGCGCTTATTGCGATGCCGAGTATACTGGGCGGTAAGGCAGAAAAAATGGTTTTGTTTGGCGGAGGTCAAGCGGCGGCAGGTTGTTTGCCTATAAGTCAATTCCCGCTGGAGAAAAAAACAACGCCGCCAGCATCGAAGAAGAGGATGCTGGCGGCGACTTACTGTGGAGTGTTTATTCAAATTTATCCGGTGACAGTTTCCGCCCCCCAAGGGCGGCCTGCTACCAATACCCAATCGGCGGTCAAAACGGCAGGCGACTGCGTTTTAATAACTCAACTTTCTTCTGTTCTGCGTGGCTGGGCGGTCTGCCCTGCTCGAAAGTTTCGCTTTCTGCCCGGGTGGTCTGTCTAAAAAAGACTGTTATAGTTTTGCAGAATATGGGAAAGTTGAGTAATTTAATTTAAGCTGACTACCGTAATTTCTTTGGGCACATGGTTGATGACTTCGCAGCCGTTTTCGGTTACAATAATCAAATCTTCAATCCGCACGCCGAATTGACCAGCCAGGTAGATGCCGGGCTCAATCGAAAAGACCATGCCGGGCTGAACTGCCCAATCATAAGCAGCGGACACATCACCGTATTCATGCGTATCCATGCCGATAAAGTGGCCAAGCCGGTGAGTAAACTCCCGGTCATGTCCGCCAGCGCGGATAACCGAGCGCGCCGCTTCATCAATATCACACAGCCGCATACCTGGCCGGATATAGTCTTCGGCTGCGGCATTGGCCTGCCGCACCAGCTCATAGACTCGCCTTTCGTCGGCGGTCGGTTCTTGGGTAAAGAAAGTTCGGGTCATATCGGAACAGTATTCCTCTTTTTTGCAGCCGATATCAAGCAGCACCATATCACCGGCTTTCAGACGGCGCTCACTGTTTTCATGGTGCGGGTCGGCGGCGTTTTCGTGAAAAGCCACAATCGGCGGAAAACTGATATCGTCCGCACCTAAGTCCTTGTAGGTTTGCAGGATAATCTGCTCCAATTCCTTTTCGGTCATGCCGATGCGCAGGGAGTTTTTGGCGATTTCCATGGTCTTATCGTTCAGCTCCGAAGCAATCCGCAGCTTTTGCAGCTCGTCGGCCGTTTTTACTGCCCGCACCAAATCCACGCAGGGCGAGCCGTTGACATAAGCAGAAGCGGCTTTTCGTTCCATCAGGTCGATTAAAAATCCGGCAAACAAATGCTTATCAATTCCCAGCGGCTGTTGCCGGTCGGTTTCCGCAGCAACCAAGGATAAGGAATCATCAGCATCGGCAAAGCCGACAACCGCAATTCCCTGTGGCGTAACCGGAAACAGGCGGTGGATAAAAAAGACAGGTGCTTTTTCGCTGCGCAGCAAAAGTCCCATAAAGCGTTCGCCCGGTTCAATCCGAACACCGGTTAAATAAAAGACCGAGGACGGCTCGCTGATTAACAGCTGGGTCAGCCCCTGTTCCTGCATTTTGGTTAATACATGATTCATTCGTTGTGTGTACATATTATGCTCCTTTGGTATAAGACGGTATTTCAGGTGGTTTCCATCTGAAACGACATTCTTATGTGGTCAGCTTTTTGGGGAGTATCTTCCTGTCAAAATAGTACAAAAACCGTAAGAAACGTCATCGGAAATGATTCGGCCTTATCGGGAACAGTGCCATTTAGCAGGATTTTTTGTTTGTTTTTATTTTAAGCGCTGTCATGGAGTTTGTCAAATAAAATTAAGTGCTCAGGCAAGGGATGATGAAATATTCCGATGCCTGCAACAAAGCTATGGAAAAGAGATAGCTGCGGATTGAAGCGGAGCTGGCTAACAACTGTGTCTAAGAAAAGTGCGGTTTGACTTTCTCCTCTAAAAACATTATAATAATACTCAGCTTTCCCATGTTCTGCTAAATTAGAACCATTTTTTTAGGCAGACCGCCCGCCCGGGCAGAAAGCGAAGCTTTCGATCAGGGCAGACCGCCCGCCCGAGCAGAAGTGCGAAGCGCTTCGAGCAGGGGGGGGAGAGGGAAGTTGAGAATAATACAAGTGCCAAACATATGAAAGCCCGAGCAGCTTGCAGACGGCAGTATCATCTTTAAGCACTGCAGATTGTAACAAAACGGAAAAATTAATGCCGGAAAAGAGGGAGCAAATGAAAAAAACAGGAAGAAAAACATATATTTTGGCCTTGGCAGCCTGTCTTTTGCTGACAGCCTGCCAGCCGGGGGATTCCGAGAAGAAAGTGGAAAGCAATGTAGCGGCGGAAAGCAATCGGCCGGAGGAAAAGCAAGTGCCTGAGCCAAAACCGAATACCGACGCAGGAGCAGAAAAAACGGAGCAGCCAAATGGGCAGGGAAAAGAGGAACAGCCGCAACCTGCGCCGAAAGAAGGACAGAACGAGCCGCCGGCAGCACTCAGCCGCCAGTCTAAGGAAATGCTGGAATATACCAAAGCGCCTTGGCCGGAGGAATTGGAAGAAGCCTTGCAAGAAGTTGACTTTTCGGCCTTTCATTTTGATGTGAATAAGCCCAAGCAGATTGAAGACGTGAACAGTTTGTTTGTGCTGGCCAATAAAGCAAATTATTTCCCGGAAGATTTTGAACCGATGGATCTGATTGACCCGCAGTCCAAGCATGCTGGCAACCAAACTCGCAGAAAACTTCGGAAAGTGGCGGCGGATGCGATTGACGAATTGATTGTGGCCGCTAAAAACGAGGGTTTGGATATTCAAACTGTTTCCGGCTACCGGACGATTGCGTATCAAAAAATCTTATATAAGAGCAATGTCGAGCGGCAGGGACTGGAACTGGCCAATCGTTACAGTTCCAAGCCGGGATACAGCGAGCATCACACCGGATTGTGCATGGACGTCAGTTCAGCCAGCGTGGGCTTTGATTTGGTGGAGAAATACGCTCAGACCAAAGAGGGCAAATGGCTGGCGGAAAACTCACATCGCTACGGCTTTATTATTCGTTATCCCGAGGGGAAGGACAATATCACCGGCTATAGTTATGAGCCGTGGCATATCCGATATTTGGGCGTGCCGCTGGCAACGTATCTGTATCAGACCGGGCTTTGTTATGAGGAGTTTTTGGCCTTGCAGCAAGGCAAGCAGCCGGAAGAGATTGTGATAAAATAAACTTTTGGCGGGCAGTCATTTGATTTATCCGCAGAAAATCAAGCAGAAAGATAAGCTTTTGCATGGCAAATATGGAAAGCTTTGGTTCGGCGCAGTGTGCAGGGATTAAGAAGAACAAGCGGAGAGAAATAAGGCAGCAAAAGCAAGAGAGCAGTTGACCGGGAAAGGAAGTAATATGGACTTATTCGATTATATGAAAGCGGCAACGCTGGAAAAAGAAGCGCCCTTGGCTGTCCGGATGCGGCCGAAAACTCTTGAAGATGTGGTCGGGCAGGAGCATATTTTGGCGAAGGATAAGCTGCTTTACCGGGCGATTAAGGCTGACCGGATCCGCTCGATTATTTTCTACGGGCCGCCGGGAACAGGTAAGACCAGCCTTGCTATGGTGATTGCCGGAACGACTCGTTCCGGTTTTTTGCAGATGAATGCGACGGTTGCCGGGAAAAAGGATATTATGGAAGTCGTTGATCAGGCCAAGCATGAGCTGTCCTTTTCCGGCCGGCGGACGATTTTGTTTATTGATGAGATTCATCGCTTTAACAAAGCGCAGCAGGATGCGCTTTTACCCTATGTTGAGGACGGAACGGTTATTTTAATTGGTGCGACTACGGAAAATCCTTATTTTGAAGTGAATAAAGCATTGGTTTCCCGGTCACAGATTTTTTTGTTGGAAAAGCTGAAAGCGCCGGATATTGAAAAACTCCTGCGCCGGGCGGCGGCAGGAGATGAGCGGCTGGCGGCGCAAAAGGTGACGCTGACAGACGAAGCGGCCAGGTTTTTGGCGGAAATGGCGGACGGCGATGCTCGGACGGCTTTAAATGCACTGGAACTGGGAGCAATGACGACGGCGGCCGATGACTGCGGCCGGATTATAATTGATTTGGCAGTGGCCGAGGAATGTATTCAAAGGCGGGCAATTCGCTATGACAAGGACGGCGACGAGCATTATGATATTATTTCAGCCTTTATTAAGTCGATGCGCGGCTCGGATGCCGATGCGGCGGTTTATTATTTGGCCAGAATGCTCTATGCCGGAGAAGACCCGAAGTTTATTGTCCGGCGGGTGATTATCTGCGCAGCCGAGGATGTGGGCAATGCCGATCCCAGAGCGCTGGAAGTGGCGGTGGCTGCCGCCCGGGCGGTCGAGTTTGTCGGCATGCCGGAAGCAAGGATTATTTTGAGCCAAGCCGTTTGCTATGTGGCGGCCGCGCCCAAAAGCAACGCCGCCTATTTGGCGGTAGATCAGGCTTTGCAGGATGTGAAAAATATAACGATATCGTCAATTCCCATTTATTTGAAGGATGCACATTACGCCGGTGCTAAGGATTTGGGGCATAGCGGCTATCTTTATGCACATGACTATCCGCATCACTATGTCCGGCAGCAGTATTTACCGGATGAGTTGGCTGGCCGCCAGTATTATCAGCCAACGCAGCAGGGCTACGAAAGAAAAATCAGCGAATGGCTGGAATATTTAAAAAAAGAGGAACAGCAGAACTGAGGCCTGATGGCGGTGCGGGCTTATTTCACATCTGGATGAATTGCGAATATTGCCGGAACGGGAACTTATTTGCCGGTTTCGTCCTTTTCGGACATTTCTTCCAGCAGCCTGCGCCGCTCGACTTCTCTTTTGTGAAAGCGCAGGATAAAATAAAGAAACACGCCTAAGACAAAACTAAGAGCCAGTGTTAAAATGGTGAAAAGCGGCGGTGCGCCGCTGACTGCCAAAAACAGAACGGAAACGTTCAGCAAAATAAAAATGACGGTGAGAATGAGATATAAAATTTGCTTTTTATTCATAATTTCTCCTTATAATCAATAATGAGAGCAGCGCTTTTTTAAAATGGTTTTACTTAAAAGGCGTTACCATTCCGGCAAAAGTATGGGTTGTGAAACATTTTCGCATTTGCCGCAACATATCGGCACGATTTGCCGCTTGCTTTCGCTGCGGAAAGGCGCAGCCTGTTGATAGAGGAAAGTTTATTACTACTCAGCTTTCTGCCCGGATGGGCGATTTGCCTGATCGAGAGCTGTGCTTT
The DNA here is from genome assembly GCA_963545585.1 of uncultured Lachnospiraceae bacterium. Classification (GTDB taxonomy): domain Bacteria; phylum Bacillota; class Clostridia; order Lachnospirales; family Vallitaleaceae; genus W11650. The sequence goes on along the minus strand of CAUUKX010000036.1, from coordinate 3,032 downwards.
CTGCTTGGGCAGGTGGTCTGCCCCCAAAAAGACAGTTCTAATTTTGCGGGACATGGGAAAGTTTATTATTATTTTAACGGATACGATGAAAAAAAGCAAGAGATAGGAGCAGATATCGAATGCAAGAACAAAAACAGTGGCAAAAGCCGGAAAAAGTGGTATTGTTTGCCGTAACGGAAAAGGGAGAAGTCAAAAAGGCCGAGGATTCGCTGATTGAACTGGCGGAACTGACGCAGACGGCCGGCGGCGAGGTGGTCGGTCAAATGATTCAGCCGCTGGAGGCGGTGAATAAGAGGACTTATCTGGGCAAAGGCAAGGTGGAAGAATTAAAGGCGCTAATTGAGGAAGTCGGCGCGCAGGCGGTGATCGCCGATGATGAGCTGGCGCCCAGTCAAATTCGCAATTTAGAGGAGGCGTTGGGTGTTAAGGTGCTGGACCGGGCGCTGTTGATTTTGGATATTTTTGCCCAGCGGGCAGCGACCAGAGAGGGAATTTTGCAGGTGGAAGCGGCGCAGCTAGCGGACAGCCTGACCCGGCTGATTGGTGAAGGCCACGCACTTTCCCGGCAGGGCGGCGGCATCGGCACGCGCGGAGCCGGCGAGAAGAAGCTGGAAACCGACCGGCGGCATATCCGCCTGCGGCTCGGGATTTTGCGCAAAGAATTAAAAGAACTGGAAGCCCAGAGGGAGATGAACCGCGAGGTACGCCGCAAGCAGGGGTATCCTTTGATTGCGATTGTCGGCTATACCAATGCCGGCAAATCCTCGCTTCTAAACAAACTGACGGAGGCAGACGTGCTGGCGGAGAATAAATTATTTGCGACCTTAGACATCACTACCCGGGCGCTGGCTTTAAGCAGCAAGCAAACAGTGATGTTGACTGATACGGTTGGATTTATTCGCAAGCTCCCGCATCATTTGGTGGAAGCGTTTCGCTCCACTTTGGAAGAAGCGGCGGTGGCCGACCTGATTCTGCATGTGGTTGACGGAGCCAATCCCTTTGAGGAAAAGCACCGGCAGGTAGTGTATGAAACGCTGGCGCAAATCGGAGCCGATCAGATTCCGGTGATTACTGTGTTTAATAAAAAAGATATTTGGCCGAAGGAGATCGTGCTCAGGGACGAGAGGGCGGAAATGACAGCTTCGGTATCTGTCCGAACTGGCGACGGACTGGAAGAACTGCTGGCTAAAATCGAGGAAATGATTCGGAATCTAAAGCCTTATATCCGCACGATCATCCCTTATGCAGATGGACAAAAGGTTGACTTTATCCGGCGTTACGGGCAGGTGGTCAAAGAGGAATACACCGAAAACGGAACTTATTTGGAAGCGTACTTGGAAGAAGCCTATATTCGCAAATTAGGCTTAAAGGAGGAAAAGCATGAGCAAAGCGGATCAGATTTTTAAACAAATGTGCCGGGATATTATAGATCACGGCTATTCTTCGGAAGGCGAAAAAGTCCGGCCGCATTGGGCGGACGGTACGCCGGCACATACCGTCAAGTGTTTTGCTGTGGTCAACCGCTATGATTTAGCGGAGGAGTTTCCGATTTTGACTTTGCGGCCGACCGCCTTTAAAAGTGCGATTGATGAGATTTTGTGGATTTGGCAGAAAAAATCAAATAATATTCATGACTTAAACAGTCGGATTTGGGACAGTTGGGCGGATGAAAGCGGCAGCATCGGCAAGGCTTACGGTTATCAGCTGGGAATAAAGCATCGTTACAGTGAAGGTATGTTTGATCAGGTTGACCGGGTGCTGTTTGATTTAAAAAACAATCCCTATTCCCGGCGGATTATGACCAATCTGTATGTTCATCAGGATTTGGCGGAAATGAATCTGTACCCTTGCGCCTACGGTATGACCTTTAATGTGACCGGCCGCAAGCTGAATGCGATTTTAAACCAGCGTTCCAATGATGTTTTAGTTGCCAATAACTGGAATGTGGTGCAGTATGCGGTGCTGGTGCATATGCTGGCGCAGGTGTCAGATTTGGAGGTGGGCGAGCTGGTTCATGTTATTGCCGATGCCCATATTTATGACCGGCACATTCCGCTGGTTGAAGAAATGCTGCTGCGGCCGAGTTTTCCGGCGCCGGTCTTTAAGATGAACCCGGCGGTTAAAAACTTTTATGATTTTCGGGTGGAGGATTTTGAACTGGAAAATTATCAGAAAAACGAGCAAATCAAAGGAATTCCGGTGGCGGTATGAAAACAAAGCCATTAAGAAAAAGCCAAGAACAAGTACCATTAAAGGTTGAGGATATTGAGATACAAAATGTTAAAACAGTTGATAAATGTATAATGCCGATTATGCTGATAGCAGTTAGTTTGCCTTTTATTGCTGTGGGCGTGTTGAAAGCAGATATAGCATGGACGGCATTTTTGTTGGTAAGTTTGATAATTCTTTACAGAATGCGTGGGTTTATAAAAGAATTAAAACAAGAGAATATCAATATTTTAAATAAAATAGAAAATTTAGATAAAAATAAAATGCTATATTTAAATAGTAATCATAAAATACAAGATATTGACAAAGTAAGGGAGATAGTAAGCGAAAGGAAAGCAGATATTTATCTTGAATTGCTGGAAATAGAGGCTTGTTTTATAGAAAAAGCAGGGGAAATAGGAATAAACACAGGATTTGTGACTGCCGCCGCATGGGTTGCGCTGACTAATTTGGTGCGAGAGAAGAGTATGTTAGAAATACTCAAGATATCAGTGCCGAATGTAATTGCTTATTCTTTGCTCTTGGGTATTTCAGTGGGATACCTAAGATTAGCTTTTTCGCGAGATAGTTGTAATACTAAACGATGGAAAATAATTTATACCTATTGTAAAGATTATCTAAGCATAGAAGCAGAGTCATGCCAAAAAACTACATGGCGGCAGAAGATTGAAACTATAAAATTGGATAAAGAAACTATCGTTGATATAAAATTCTGCTAAGGCAACAAGAAAATCATTCCCTCAACAAAGGAGGAAACAATGAACTTTATCGTAGCAGCTGATTTGGATTACGGCATCGCCAAA
>CAUUKX010000035.1:0-19362 GCA_963545585.1 uncultured Lachnospiraceae bacterium | reverse complement strand
AAGTTTTAGGGAATGCCGCTCCTTATGCGGCAAATCAATTGATGAATGCAAATGCCGCTTATCTTGGATATGTAATGATTGTATTTGCGGCATTTAACGGTATTTTTCTGGCAGGCTTTTTTAAGACAGCTTATAAGATTGGGAAACCTTTTATAATATTTTGTGCGGCCAGTTTTATTATAATAGCCATAGGGGAGATATTACATCATATTCCCGGCTTAGAAAGCTTGAATGCGCCGTCAAGCTTGAGCATACCGCAGGCCGCTGTATTGGCAGTTGGCATCATCGTGTTTATGTTAGGTACTTGGGTTTCCTATCAAAAAGCAATCAAAGATTTTGAAGCAATTGATTTGTAAGCCAAAATGCGGGAGATTATGAATGAGCGCTCAGAATGGGCATTATCTCCTATATGTAAAAGCAAAATCGAATAAAACTACGGCAAGATACCAAACGAAAGGATTTTCCTTTGCATTGTCTTATGGTATAATACAAAAATATTGCAAAATTAAGGAGAACATTTATGTATAAGATAATGCTAATTGAAGATGATCCGGTGATTGCCGGGCAGTTAGCCGATTTTTTAAGAAGCTGGAATTATGAGGTGGTGTTGGCAACCGATTATACGGCGGTTTTGGCAGAATTTTGCCGGGAGATGCCGCAGCTGGTGCTGTTGGATATCAGCCTCCCCTATTATAACGGCTATTACTGGTGCGAGCAGATTCGCAAGGTATCGAAAGTGCCGATTATTTTTATTTCCGGGCAGGCGGATAATATGAATATCATTATGGCGGTCAATCAAGGCGGCGATGATTTTATTGCCAAGCCTTTTGATTTGTCGGTGCTGGCGGCGAAAGTCAGTGCGCTGTTGCGCCGGACGTATGATTTCAGCGAAAACAGCAGTTTTATGGAATATCAAGGCTTTATCCTGAACTTAGCGGAAGCCCGGCTTTTATACCAAGAAAGAAGCGTAGAGCTGACCAAGAATGAGTACCGTATTTTGCAGACTTTATTTGAAGCCGGCGGCGCACTGGTCAGTCGGGAAGAAATAATGCGCCGGCTCTGGGAAAGCGAATTGTTCATTGATGATAATACCTTGACTGTGAATATGACCCGGCTGCGAAAAAAGCTGGAAAAAGAGCAGATTCCGGAAATCATTGAAACCAAAAAAGGAATTGGCTATCGGCTCGGAAAGGCAGAAAAAAATGAGTAAAATAGGAGAATCGCTGACGGCTTATTTGGCTGACCGCTTAGGCGGGGTGCTGCTGTTTTTGGCTGAGGGCGGTGTGATATGGCTGGTGTTGTGGTTGGTCGAAGTGGCGATGGATATCCGGGATTATATTCTGCTGCTGCATTTCGTGCTGTGGGGATTGGCGTTTTGCTTTGATTTTAGCAGCTACCACCGGCAGTACCGGTATTTGCAAAAACTTCGGGATAAAAAGGGCGAGCTTGACGGGCAGGAAAACCGAATCGGTTTGGGGGATAAAAAGCTGTTTCAGCTTTGTGATGAGATATTGGAAGACCAAAATCATCTGCTCCGCCGGCGGGAAGAAGAAGAAAAAAACCGGCTGAAATCGTATCAGGAATATTATAGTTTGTGGGTACATCAGATAAAAACGCCGATTTTTGCACTGGAACTTTTGCTGCGCAGCGTAGCTGAGCCGGGGCTTTCCGCGCAAATGAATGCGGAGCTTTTAAAAATCAAGGATTATACTCAGTTGGTGCTGCAATATATCCGATTGGAGGATATGGCGGCTGATTTGGATTTAAAGGCATATGCGCTGGAAAACATTGTTAAAAGCCAATTAAAAAAATATGCGCTGCTGTTTATCAACCAAAAAGTTCGGTTGGAGCTGGCGGAGTTTCAGCTGGATGTTATTAGCGATGAAAAATGGCTGGCCTTTGTTTTGGGGCAGATTTTGACCAATGCCTTAAAATATACGGCGCCGGGCGGTCAAATTCGGATTTGGTTAAAAGACCGAACGCTGATCATTGCCGATACGGGACTGGGGATTCGGGCGGAAGATATCCCGCGTCTTTTTACCAAGGGCTTTACCGGCGACAATGGCCGGCGGCAGAAGGAAGCCAGTGGTATGGGGTTGTATTTATCGGCTAAGGTCATGCAGATTTTGGGACATGTTATTTGGCTGGATTCGGAGCAGGGGAAGGGAACGCAGGTGTTTTTGAACTTCCCGGAGCAGTCTTTGCAGGAATATTAAAAGTTGTTTTATGCCTCTTTCTCATTGCCGATGCGCAGGCGGCAGCCGTTGTTTGCGTCTATGGGAAAGGGGATTTTATTTTTCGGCGCCGGTTTTTGAGCGGCGTAGATGACTGCAAGCCGTTTCTTACCGTCAAACTTACGATTTTGTAAGATGAAACGGCTTTTTGTAAGTCGGCGGCAAGGACAAAAACGGAAAAACCGGATATAATATTTTCAGACAACAGGAAAGCGGACGGTCAGGAAAATGCAGTTCAAAGCAGACCCAAAGAGGCGGCTTTAAGGCATTTGCAGAGGGCGGAAGCTTTTCTCAATATTTGCTGAAAGCCGAAAAGCAGACAAAATGGAGGAATTTATGAAAATATTGGAAGTTCGGGAATTACGAAAGGTATATACGACTAAGTTTAACTTAAATAAGTGCGAGGCGCTGCGCAGTGTCAGTTTCCAGGTGGAGCCGCAGGAATTCGTGGCGATTATGGGCGAGTCCGGTTCCGGGAAAAGTACCTTGCTCAATATCATTGCATCCTTGCTGAAACCGACTTCCGGTCAGATCTTGCTGAATGGCCGAGATATGGCGGAGGTGAAAGACAGCCAGTTGTCGGCTTTTCGGCGGGATCACTTGGGCTTTGTTTTTCAGGATTTTAATTTGCTGGATAATTTCAGCGTTAAGGATAATATGCTGCTGCCGCTGGTGCTGGCGCAAAAACCCTATCCGGAAATGATGAAAAAGGTAACTGAGGTGGCAGAACTTCTCCGGATCAGCGATTTGCTGGAAAAGTTTCCCTATGAGATTTCCGGCGGCGAAAAGCAGCGGACAGCAATCGGCCGGGCGGTTATTACTGCGCCGGAACTGCTGCTGGCGGATGAGCCAACCGGGGCGCTGGATTCCAAAGCGTCGGAGCGGATCTTAAAATTATTTCAGCAGATTAACGAGAACGGACAGACTATTTTGATGGTAACGCATAGCGTCCGGGCCGCCAGTAAGGCAAAGCGAGTGTTATTTATCAAAGACGGTCAGGTATTTAACGAGATTTATAAGGCAGAGCAGAGCGATGATGATTTCTACCAAAGAATTATGAATACTTTGTCTGTTATGGCGAATAATTAACTCAACTTTCCCCTGATCGAAGTGCTGCGCACTTCTGCCCGGGCGGGCAGTCTGCCTAAAAAAGACTGTTCTGACGAACATGGGAAAGTTGAGTAATTAACTCAACTTAAATAATGGATGAGATAGAAACCAAGAAAGGAAAATAAACAGTGAATTTCTGGAAGAATTCATTGTGAAAGGTGAGTAAATGAACAGTCGTTTTTTTTATCTTCAGTTAGCGCAAAATAACCTGAAAAGAAATCAGCGCAATTTTATTCCGTATTGGCTGTCTTGCGTGGCGGTAGTGGCGTTTTTCTTTAATTTGGCGAATTTGCAGCAGATTATAGGGGCATCCGAGCATGTTTACGGCAATACGACGGTGGCCAGTATTTTGAGTTTTGGTACGGTGATTGTGGCGGTACTGGCGGCGATTTTTATTTTTTACGCCAATAGTTTTTTAATGCGGAACCGGAAAAAAGAGATTGGCTTGTATGGCATTTTGGGACTGGAAAAAAGACATGTGGCCAGGATGCTCTTTTATGAAAGTCTGGCGGTAGCTGTTACTTCGATCGCAGTCGGGCTTTTGCTCGGAATTACTTTCGGTAAACTCTTATTTTTGCTGATGGCCAGATTGATTCGCTATCAGGTTGGAGTTAGCTATATGATTTACAGTCAAGCAATCCTGTACAGTATTTTGGTGTTTGCACTGCTTTTTGTGATGGTACTGATTTTTAATTTGATTTCTATGCATTTAACCGAACCGATTGAATTGCTAAAAAGCAAGAATCAGGGCGAGAAAAAAATGCGTTTTGTGAAGCTGATTGCTTTGTTAGGGCTACTTTGCTTATCCGGCGGCTATTATATCGCCATTGCCGTAACTGCTCCGCTGACGGCGCTGCTCCTGTTTTTTGTGGCGGTGCTGCTGGTAATTGCAGGCACCCATTATCTGTTTCGGGCGGGCAGTGTGGTACTTTTGGGGGCATTAAAGAAAAACCGGCATTTTTATTATCGGCCGTCTAACTTCATTTCAACGTCGGCGCTGATTTACCGGATGAAGAAAAATGCGACCGGTTTAGCCAATATTTGTATTTTAAGCTGTATGGTCATGGTAACGGTAGCCGGGACGGCGGCGGTCTACCATACGACTGAACGCCGAACGCAGGCGGAGTTTCCGACCGCTTACACGGCATCATGGGGATGGCAAGAAGACAAGGACTGGTTTTCGCTTTATCGAGATGTGGTGTTGAAATATGCCGAAGAAAGCCATGTCACTGTCGACGGGCTTTATGATACGCAAAGGCTGGGGCTGATGGCGCAGGAAAAAGACGGTGGGTTTATCGGGGTGCAGGAGTGGGACAGCAATGAAGCATCGACTTACCGGTATCTGTCTATTCTCCGGCAGGAGGATTATGCCAAAATTACTGGTGAAGATTTGCCGGTTTCTTTGCAGGGCAAAGAGATTGCGCTGTCGACCGGGCAAGGTGAAAAGCTGCCGGCTGAGTTTGTCTTAGAAGGGGTAACCTATCCGGTCAAAACTGGGCTCAATGAGGAAAAGCTGACGGATGCCCGGATGGTCGGGCTATCCGGGCAGATTGTTTTGCTGGTGGCCGGCGAGGAAGAACTGCGGGCGGTACGAACCAGCATAAACGAAGCGCAGGCTGTGCGTCCTGATGTGCCGGAATCCAGCGGAAGAGGCTGCTGGATTGAGCAGACTATGTTTTTTGATGTCAAGGGCGATGCGGAAGCCATTGCTGAGTTTGAGCAAAAAGCTAAGGCCGGTACCGGCCTCGCGGAAGCAGAGCGGCCGTTGGGGCTGAAGATTCGGGAAGAGTATCAGGCGGAATTATACAGGGCGACTGGGGGACTTTATTTTATCGGTATCTTTTTAGGGAGTCTATTTTTGCTGCTGACGGTCTTAATCATTTACTTTAAGCAGATATCTGAGGGCGAGGAGGACAGAGATCGCTTTGCCATCTTAAAGCAGGTCGGCTTATCGCAGCGGGAAGCCAAACAAGTGATTCACAAGCAGCTTTTAATGATCTTTTTCCTGCCGCTGGCGACAGCTGTTTTGCATGTCAGCGTAGCGACCGTGATTATCGGTCGGATTTTGATGGTCGGCTTTGGGGTTTTGACGGCGGAAGTGATTCCCTATATGGCGGTAACGATAGCGGCCTTTGCGCTCCTGTATCTGGTGGTTTATCTGTGGACGTCAAGGGTATATTATGTTACTGTTCATAGAAGTTAAATGAAAGAATACGAGATAAATTGACTATGAGGGAGCTGCTGCAAAATAGAGATTGTGCAAAGGGTGCAGAGGCATTTCAATAGAATGTCATCCTATCGCTTGTGCAAAACTCTTAAAATGCAGCAGTTCCTTTGTTATGTGCTGATTTTTGGCGGGGCAGGAATAAGGTATGCGCCGCCAAAAAGGGAAGTTAGCAGAGAAAAGTTTAGAAAATTATAATTCATTTATAATGAAATTCCAAGAAAATAGATATATAATATTTTTTATGTTTTTTGCCGCTAATTTTTTTTCAGGGGCGGTTGGCAAATATCAGGTGCAAAGAAAGGTGCAGTGAAAAATGAGTTATATGATTTGTGCAGTGGTGGCTTTGATTTTTGTGATTCGTTTGGCATTTCTTAAAATATCCATTAAGAATGAAAAAGCGATTTTGGCAAACGGTGGAAAAGAATATGGAGCGGCAAATTCCAAGCGGATTACGATTTTGCATATTTTGTTTTATGCAGCGGCGCCGGTAGAAGCGGTTGTCAGAAATGTGCAGTTAGATGCTTTTAGCTGGGCGGGTTTGGTGCTTATGGCTTTTTCTATGATTATGCTGTATGTGGTGGTAAATCTGCTGTCGGGGATTTGGACGGTTAAGCTGATGCTGGTAAAAAATCATAAATTTAACAATCATTGGCTGTTTCGGGTAGTGAAGCATCCGAATTATTTCTTAAATATCGTGCCGGAACTGACGGGTTTGGTTTTATTATGCCATGCGTGGTATGCGGGAGCTGTTTTAGCGCCGCTGTATGCCGTTGTTTTGTTTTTGCGGATTAAAGAAGAAAATGCACTGCTTAGGGATGTCATCATTCCGAATGGGATTAGTAATTAGTTGGGGAGAGATAAGTTTTACGAATTAACGCTTGAATGGGAAAATAAATTATCCTCATTATTTTAATGTACCATAAATTTAAAAAAAATCAAGACTTGATGTTTATATAGAAAGCAATTAAAATAATAAATATAACAGATAATGTTAAAGATAATAAGGAGATTAGTTATGAAAAAATTATCATTAGTTTTAGCTGTTTGTTTATTTGTTTCTGGTTTTCAAACATTGTCTTATGCACAAGAAAAGGTTGTTGATTTAAATGAATGGGTTGCCGCAAGAACGAAACCATTAAATTATGGATGGATGGATAGAGATATGAAAACATTGACAGGGATAGTTGGTTATGCCTATGAAATTTAAAAACAGAAAATATGTTTTGCTATTACTTGGTATTATCTTAGGTGTTGTTGCAGTTGCAACCGGATATTTTGCCTTTCAAAAGCCGGATTATAATCAAGTTGTAGAGCAAGGCTATTATTCCATGCTTGCTTTGCCGCAGGATATTTCCATAGAAGAATTGGTAAAAAAGGGCTATATTGATTTGAATGGGGAATCCGGTATTTCCAAATGGAAAGAGGCATACCAAAAGTATAGTGAAGCTGTTTATTATAGGAAAGCATACGGATTTTATTTTTTTCGCTATCCCAAGTTGTGGTTTTTAGTGTTTAATCCACATACGGTGGATGTTCGTTTATGGGAGTATGACATAAAAGTTGGGAGTTTAAGCAATCCTGATTTGGCATTTTCTTCATTAGAAAGAGTTGAAGATGAAAAAACAATCAAATATGTATTGCGCTCTATGAAAAAAAGTGATTTGCAAAGAAATTATGCATTAGAGGACAAGGAGATTTATTCTTACCCCAATAATTAAAAAAAGTACGCCGTGTTTATCTGGAAATCTTTTTGCTGAGGATAGGAAAAGATTGGCAGGAAAGCACGGCGTTGTTTTATCGTAACAGCAGATAGGGCGCGGATAATGAGATAGAGTAAGAATAGGGTAAGAAAAGAAAATCCGCAGGATTTGCTCGCACTTATGCTGAAATTGTGGTATAATCTAAAGAGTTAACTATCTTTTTCTTTTTTTTTCTTTTGGGTCTGCGCAGCAGCTGGCGCTGAAATAAGGAAAGAATTAGGGCAGACGGATAGAGACAATCATAGAAACAGCAAGTTGGAGGCGGCATGGAAAGATACGGCAAAAGCTTTAAGGAATTAAATCATCAGGAAAAAAAAGAATACATCATCGAATATTATAAATTCCATATTCTGGGCGGCGTAGCGGCACTGATAATCCTATTTTCGCTGCTCAATCATTATGTTTTTAACCCGCCGAAGCAGGTCATTGTCGATGTTACGATGACTGCGCCCTATGCCGATCCAAATGGAATAGAGGCATTGCAGGCAGAGGTCAAAAAAGTTGTCGAAGAAAAAACAAAGGACAAAACTGCTCTCATGGAGATCCTATATTTTTCCGAAAAAAATGACCCGCAAATGCAAATGGCAATGACGGCGAAGCTGCTGGGCAAAGCCAGTACTGGTGAACTGGATATTTTGATTTTGAATCGGGAGCATTTGGACTATTTTATGGAAGATGAAATATTACTGCCTTTAGCTGATTATCTGACGGCAGACGAGCAGGCAGAATATGCCGCCGAATCACCAGTAATGGGGGTAAAGGACGGTCAAAAAACAGCAGTGGCTTTTGCCGTTTCCAAAGACAGCCCCGTCGGTCGGCTTTTACCGGGTGATTTTCAGGGATATTTGGCTGTTTATGTGAATGCGCGGGATATGGAACTGGTTAAGGAATTACTGCCGATTTTATTGCGCAAATAAACAAGCCGCTTATAGCGGCAAAGGGAAAATGGTGTTTCAGACTTGGCAAAACAAAACTGCTGCTTGGGTAATTTGGTTATAAAATGCCAAGGAAAATACGGAGAAATTATTTTATTTTTGGGGAATCTATGGTATACTAAGACGACCCCAAAAGGAGAAATCATGGCACAGATTATAAAAAAATCAAATCATTTGCATTCTCAAATCCGCAAGCTCTACTTAGAGTGGCTGTTTTACGGGATACTGGCGGCGGTTTGTCTGGCGCTACTTGAGATTACGCAAATGTTTTCTTTTTTGGGTATTCAGTTGATTTTTCTAAAGATACTGGACAGCCTGAATAATTACCGGATTTTAAAAACCGGCCTGGGCGGTGAAAAGAAAGTGTTTGAACTTATTAACCGGCTGCCCAAGGGCTATAAGATTCTGACAGATGTTAAGCTGGTCAGCGGCAATAAGTCCAGTCAGATTGATTTTGTGATTATCGGCCGAAACGGTATTTTTATCATGGAAGCCAAAAATATGCGGGGCATCATTCGCGGCAAGGAAAGCGATAAAATGCTGAAAAAAACCAAAATCGGCAAGAGTAAGGATAAGTATGTGTCGGAAATTTATAATCCGATTCTGCAAATCTTAGGGCATAAAAAGGGAATTGACAGCTTTTTGGCCAGCCGCGGCCATTCCTATCGGGCGATTCCGATTCTGTACTTCTCGGGAGAGGGGCGGCTGGAGGTGGAAAGTGAAAAAGTAAAAATCATTGACCAGCCAGTGCTGGTGATTGATTATATTAAAAGGCATGACCAAGATTATATTTCTGATTTTGTGCAAAACAAAATCATTGAAGATTTGATGGAAACCATTGATTAAATTTTTAGATATTTTTTATATTGTTAGAGCAATTTTTTGAAGCTAAGAATATTAGACATATTATAGAGCGGCTGGCTGACAGCAAAACCATGCAGGTGGTTATATCCAGTTAGAATCACTTCTGGCAGGAGTTGGCTCAGCGGTTGGCGAAAAGAATGAAAAAGAAAAAATCAGAGCCAGTGCCGACGACAGCAGCCAGCGAGCCAGATGGAATAAACGGAAAAACAGGAGGAAAATTCCTTGAAAGAATTGACATTAAAAGCCCGGGAGGCTTTGGAACATGCTGCGGCGGCGGCGCAGAATTTGAGCAGCGGCCAGATCGGCACGGAACATATTCTGCTGGGGCTTTTGCACAGCGCCAATTTGGCCTCGGAAGTGCTGGAAGCGCATAATTTAACCTATGGTGTAGTATCAGAAAAATTAAAGGAAATGAAGCGAAAAGAGCCGGTTGTCCGCAAGGAAGCTAGGGGCTATACCCCGGGCGCAGAGCGGGTGCTGGCGGGAGCGGCGGAGATTGCCGCCAAAATGAAAAGCCAGCAGACGGGCACGGAGCATATTTTAATCGCCATTTTACAGGATGCCGATAGCATGGGCAGCCGGATGCTTGATCTTTTGGGCGTATCTGGTACCAATGTCTATCAGGCTCTTTTAAAATCGATCGGTCAGGATTACCGCAGCCAAAAACTAAAATATGCCCGTGATAAAAGAGAAGGCGGCGTGTTGGAAAAATATGCCAAAGATTTAACGGAAGAAGCTAAGGCTAAAGTCTTTGATCCGATTATCGGCCGGCGCCGGGAAATTAACAGGCTGATTCAAATTTTAAGCCGCCGAACCAAAAACAATCCCTGTTTAGTTGGCGGGCCGGGCGTAGGCAAAACCGCTATTGTGGAAGGTTTGGCGCAGCGGATTGCCGCCGGAGAAGTGCCGGATAATCTGAAAAAGAAAAGACTGATGGCCTTAAATCTGTCATCCATGGTGGCCGGGTCAAAGTACCGGGGCGAGTTTGAGGAGCGGATTCGGGCAGTGCTGGAAGAAGTGATAAGCAGCGCTCAGATTATTCTGTTTATTGACGAGATTCATACCATGATTGGAGCGGGCGGTGCGGAAGGCTCGCTGGATGCGGCCAATATTTTAAAACCGCAGCTGGCCAGAGGAAATCTGCAAGTTATCGGCGCTACCACGCAGGAGGAATACCGGAAATATTTTGAAAAGGACGGAGCGCTGGAAAGACGCTTTCAGCCGATTCATGTCGAGGAACCGACGGAAGAAGAAACGATTCAGATTTTGCGTGAGCTAAAGCCGATTTATGAAGAGTTTCATCAAGTTAGCATCACCGATGAGGCGCTGATGGATGCAGTCCGGTTGTCGGTTCGCTATATTTCCGACCGGCTGCTGCCGGATAAAGCAATTGATGTTTTGGACGAGGCGGCTTCCAAGACCAAAATGGGACGCTGGGAGCTGCTGCCGGAAACGGGCGGACGGGAAATCCGCAAATGGCAGGCGGAAAGAGCCGAAGCGCTGAGGCAAGGGGATTTGCCGCTGGTCAAAATGTTACAGCGCAAGTTAGAGCGAAAAAAAGAAGGCCTGAAGCAAAGCGGTGATGGTGGCTATGTGGTGGATAAAGAGCGGATTGCCGAGGTAGTGTCAGATTGGTCGGGCATTCCCGTTAAGCAGCTGAGTGAAGAGGAAAGTGAGCGGCTGCGGCATTTAGACGAGCGGCTGAAGCAAAAGATTATCGGTCAGGATGAAGCGGTTGAAGCGGTCAGTCGGGCAATCAAAAGAGGCCGGGTCGGGGTCAAAGATCCGGCGAAACCGGTTGGTTCTTTTCTGTTTTTAGGGCCGACCGGCGTGGGCAAGACAGAACTATCCAAGGCTTTAGCCGAGATTTTGTTTGGGGATAAAAATATGCTGATTCGGGTTGATATGTCCGAATACATGGAAAAGCACAGTGTGGCCAAGTTTATCGGCTCGCCGCCCGGCTATGTCGGGCATGAGGACGGCGGTCAGCTCAGTGAAAAAATCCGGCAGAAGCCTTATTCCATCCTCTTATTTGACGAGATTGAAAAGGCACATCCCGATGTGTTCAATATTTTGCTGCAAGTGCTGGATGACGGGCATATCACCGATTCACATGGCCGCCGGGTTGATTTTAAAAACACAATCATTATTCTGACATCGAACTTAGGTGCGCAAAATCTGGTCAATCAGAATTCACTCGGCTTTCAGACGACGGAGAACCGGGAGCAGGATCATAAGGCCATGAAAAAGAAAGTCATGGACGAGGTCAAGCGCCTGTTCCGGCCGGAGTTTATTAACCGCTTGGATGAGCTGATTGTTTTTCACAGCTTATCCGAGGACGATATTAAACGAATTGTCGGTTTGCTGTTTGAAGATTTGGCAAAGCGGCTTTTGGCCGCCCGGGGGATTTTCCTGCGTCTGACGCCGACAGCGGTCAGCTTTATTGCCCAGAAAGGCTATAATAAAAATTACGGAGCTAGGCCGATTAAGCGGGCAATTCAGGAACATATTGAAGATGAACTGGCCAATCAAATCTTAGAAGGCCGGATCAAAGCGGGTGATACCGTCAGTATCCGGGTTGTTAAGGAGAAGTTGACCTTTACGATAAAACAAGGAAAAGAAAATTAGGAGGACAAAATGAAACTGGAAAAATTGATCTCGGCGGCTAAGGGCTTACTTAATTTCGGCGATTGTGAGAGTGTCGAAAAGCAAAAGCAGGAGGGCTTTGAATTAGACGGAAACATTTATAACATCAAAAGCCATAAGGAGATCACCCGACTGGAAAAGAATTCGTATCTTTTATATGAATCGGTGCCGGGAACGGTGGTAACGGATTTTTGTGTCGGAACGAGTGAAGTAACCTTTACGGTTAACGGAGTAGAGCCGGTGCAGGTTACGCTGGGATTGGAGCCGAATGCAGAGTACCGGCTGCTGATTAACTCAACTCAGGTTGGTAAAGTCAATGCCAATCATTCCGGCAAGATTAGCTTTAGCTTGAGCTTTGACACCGGCGCCCAGAAGATTAAAATGGAAAAGAAATAAGATGGCCAAGGAAAAAGCGGCTAAATCGGTTTTCTTCTGCAGTGAATGCGGCAATGAAAGCCCCAAATGGCTGGGTAAATGTCCGGCCTGCGGTGCATGGAACAGTTATGTGGAAGAGCCGAAGGCAAAGGCGAAAGAGGTTGCCGGGCCAATCAGACGAAACCTGCTGCCGGAAACTGCCCGGCCGGAAAAGCTGAAAGATATTTCGCTGAGCGAAGAAATCCGGATCAGTACCGGTTTGCAGGAACTTGACCGGGTGCTGGGCGGCGGCGTGGTGGAAGGTTCGGTTATCTTGATTGGCGGCGATCCGGGCATCGGTAAAAGCACTTTGCTCTTGCAGATTTGCCAAAGACTCGGCCATCAGGATAAAAAAATCTTATATGTGTCCGGTGAAGAAGCGCTTCGCCAGATTAAGCTGCGGGCTGACCGTTTGGGCGTGAATGAGGAAAATTTGCTAATTTATTCGGAAGTGGGTTTTGATGCGATTGCCGATACGATTAGCAGGGAAAAACCGGATATTTTGATGCTGGATTCCATTCAAACGATTTATCAGCCGGAAATCAGTTCGGCGGCAGGTTCTATCAGCCAAGTGCGGGAAGTGACGGCTGAGCTGGTGCGGCTGGCTAAAACAACGGGCATGGCGGTTTTTATTGTCGGCCATGTTACCAAAGAAGGTCTGATTGCAGGCCCGCGGGTGCTGGAGCATATGGTGGATACGGTTCTTTATTTTGAAGGCGATAAAAATGCCGCTTACCGCTTGCTGCGGGCGGTTAAAAACCGGTTCGGTGCGACCAATGAAGTCGGCATCTTTGAAATGAAGCAAACCGGTTTACAGGAAGTCCTGAATCCATCCGAATATATGCTGAACGGCCGGCCAGTGAATGAATACGGATCGGTGGCTGCCTGCGTGATGGAAGGTACTCGGCCTCTGATTATTGAAGTACAGGCGTTGCTGGCGGGGATGGCTTTTAATATTGCCCGCCGGACGGTAACCGGCTATGATTATAACCGGCTGCTGATGCTGCTGGCGGTTTTAGAGCGCAAGGGCGGCTTGAAGCTGAATATGCTGGACTGCTTTGTCAATTTGGCCGGCGGCTTAAAGGTCGATGAAACGGCGGTTGATTTGGGTGTAGCCACGGCGATTTATTCAGCTTATTTGGAAATCCCGCTGCCGCAGCCGGTGCTGGTCATGGGCGAGGTTGGCTTGACCGGTGAAATCCGGGGAATTCCCTTTGGCGAACAGAGAATTAGAGAAGCAAAAAAATTGGGCTTTGAAAAGGTGATTATTCCACAGGCCAATCTTACCAAGTCAAATGCGGATAAAAGCATAGAACTAATCGGCATCAGGCATATTAAACAATTAAAAGAACTTTTGTTTTAGGCGGCTGATATCGGTCGGTAGGAAAATTGAGCCGTGAAATAAAGTTACGGCAGGAGCAAAAATAAGCATTCCGGTTCAGACAAGACAGGTGCAGTTTGCCGAGATAAATGTGGGTATTAAGCCGATAGATATTTATACTTGCCGAAATCGGAAAATAAATATATAAGTGGAAAGGAATCAGAGATGATTAAATTGATAGTGGATTCTTCGGCGGATTGTCCGGATTTTGTAGCTGATGATGAGAGAGTAACAATTTTGCCTTTAAGCATTAACTTTGGCGATAAGGAATATTTTGACCGGAGAACCATCACTCCGAATGAGTTTTTTGAGAAACTGAAAACCGAAAAAGAAATGCCGAAAACATCGCAGGTAAGACCTGAGGCTTTTATTGAAGAGTTTAAAAAGGAACTGGCAGCTGGTAATCAGGTGGTTTGTCTGACGATTGCATCTGTGGCCAGCGGTACGTTTCAATCGGCTATGATTGCCAAGGAAGAAGCCGGTGGCGGAGATAATATTTTGCTGATTGATTCCAATATGCTTTGTATGGGTGAAGCCTATCTGGCGATTAAGATTTTAAATTGGATAAAAGAAAATAAGAGTCTAAAAGAAATAAACGAACTGGCGAAGCCTTACACTGAAAACAGGATTGAGCATTTATTTTCGGTCGATACTTTGGAGTTTTTAAAACGTGGCGGCCGGATTACCGGAACTAAAGCCTTTGTGGCTGAACTTTTGGATTTAAAGCCGATTTTGATTGTCGAGGACGGGATGACCAAGCCAATCAGCAAGGTTAGAGGCCGGAAACGGGTCATTCCCTACTATATTAAACACATGAAAGAAAATCTTGACCGCAAGCAGACCGAGTTTATCTGCCTCGGTCATGGAGCCGACCCAGCGATTGCAAAACAGCTGGAACAGGCCATTCGGGAAGAACTGCAATGGGAAAAACCGATTTTTATTTCCGAGATTGGGCCAACGATCGGCACGCATGCCGGTCCGGGCGTATTGGCGGTTTTTTATGTAAAAAAATAATGATATCATAAGGAGGCAATTTGTTGCGGTGTTTTTTTTCTAATCAAAAAAAGTTTTTAGTTTTGGCGGTTTTGCTTTTAGTCATGCTGACGGCCTGTGGCCAGAAAGCGGAGCCGAAAACAGAGCCGGAACCGGCAGAACAAAAAGCGGAAACGGGCAGTGAAGTGAAAACCGATGAAAGTACAGAGGAAGTAATTTCCAAAAGTTTTGTGCCGGTGCAGGTCAAGGATATTACCGAGATAAAGAGAATGAAAGCCTGGTTGGAGTATTTTTATTATAATAATTTGTTTGATAAGGAGTTAAATAGTGAAACTGGTGCGATTTCACCGGATGCGATGCTTAGTTTTGCTGCTTCCTATATCATGCAGATGGAAAACCAAGGGCTGCGCTTTGATACCGATACTTTCCGGCTGTATATTCCCAAAAAACAAATGGAAGAAGTTGTGCTGCGCTTTTTTGACAAAAAAATTGAGGCGCATCATTCCTTGAGCCAGCATGAGATTTTGTTTGAGGACGATAATTATGTAATCAAGGCGGACTTGAGAGAATGGCCGACGCGGCTGGATATTTTATCGGTGACGGAAACAGCGCCCAAGGTGTATTCGGCGGTTTTAAACGGCAATAATACCGAGGTCGGCCAGATTGATCATCAGGTTAAGGCTGAGTTTCAACTGGTCAGCGACCGCTATGTGTTAAAGAAATATCAAATGATTACCGATCCGGCCGCTTTTGTCAGCGGCAATCCGATTGATGTCGGCAATCCGCCGGAAGATGAAAGTACGGTCGAAGATTCTGGCAAATATGAAGAAAGCGGCGAGCAGCAGGGAAATTCCGATAAAACGGCTGCTCCGTCCGAGGGACAGCCGGAGCAGCCGGCAAATCCTGCACCGTAAGGCGCTGCATAAAGGATTCCCATTCGGTGCTGGCGAAAGCAAGGTGCGGGTACGAAAGAACAGGTGTATTTTGGCAGCGGGCAAGGTATTTTGCACAAAAGATCAGAACAAAAAAAGGAATTTTAACAGAGAAACGTGTGGGCGTTTCGATCTGGGGAAAGCGGAGTTAAAAACTGTTTTAGAAAACAGGAAAAAATGAAGCGAAAGATTGAAACAATATCAGAAAAGGAAAAGGGGCAAATCATGAAATATGAACATCGAAGCATAGAAGCTAAATGGAGAAAACATTGGCAGGAAAAGCCAATCAATCAGCCGGGAGCGGGCAAGAAAAAATATTATTGCTTAGATATGTTTCCCTATCCGTCCGGCAGCGGACTGCATGTCGGGCATTGGCGGGGATATGTCTTAAGTGATGCCTGGAGTCGTTATAAAGTGCTGCAAGGCTATCATGTTCTGCATCCGATGGGCTGGGATGCTTTCGGACTGCCGGCGGAGAATTATGCGATTCAGCAGGGGGAACACCCGGCGGTCAGTACGGCAGCCAATATTGCCAATTTTAAAAAGCAGCTCCATGATATCAGTGCGATTTATGATTGGGAAAAAGAAGTCAATACGACCGATCCTGACTACTATCGCTGGACGCAGTGGATTTTTGCCAAGATGTTCGAGGCGGGTTTAGCCTATGAAAAGGAAATGCCGATTAACTGGTGTCCGTCGTGCAAAACGGGCCTGGCCAATGAGGAAGTGAAAGAAGGCCGGTGCGACCGCTGCGGTACGGAAGTAACCAAAAAGAATCTGCGTCAGTGGATGCTGAAGATTACTGCCTACGCCGAGCGGCTGCTGCAAGATTTGGACAAGCTAAATTGGCCGGAGAAGGTAAAAAAGATGCAGGCCGATTGGATTGGTAAGAGCTTCGGGGCGGAAGTGGATTTTCAGATTGAGGGCATAGAGCAGAAAATAAAGGTCTTTACTACTCGGCCGGATACGCTTTACGGTGCGACTTTTATGGTTTTGGCGCCGGAACATGCTTTGGCTCAAAGCCTTGCCACCGAGGACAATCGGGCGGCTGTTGAGAAATATATTTTTGAAACTTCCATGCGCTCGTCGGTTGACCGGATGCAGAGCAAGGAAAAAACCGGCGTATTTACCGGCAGCTATGCGCTTAATCCGTTTAGCGGTGAGAAAATGCCGATCTGGCTGTCGGATTATGTTTTAGCTGATTACGGCACGGGCGCAATCATGTGTGTACCGGCTCATGATGAACGGGACTTTGAGTTCGCCCAAAAGTTTGGCCTGAAGATTACCCCAGTTATTGCCAAAAGCGGTCAGGCCGAAGAATTGCAGGCCGCCTATACCGAGCCGGGCATCATGATTCATTCCGGTCGGTTTAACGGCTTAGATTCGGAAGAAGCCAAAGCAGTTATTTCTGATTATGTCGAGCAGCAAGGCATCGGCAAAAAGACGATTAACTATAAGCTGCGGGACTGGGTATTTTCGCGGCAGCGCTATTGGGGCGAGCCGATTCCGATTGTGCATTGCGCCAAATGCGGTGCGGTAGCCGTGCCGGAAACGGAACTGCCGGTGCGTCTGCCCGAGGTTAGCTCTTATGAGCCGACCGGTACCGGCGAATCACCGCTGGCAGCGATTGAGGAATGGGTTAATACCACCTGTCCCAAATGCGGCGGACCGGCCAAAAGAGAAACCAATACCATGCCGCAGTGGGCGGGGTCGTCCTGGTATTTTCTGCGCTATCCCGATCCGAAAAATGATAAGGCATTGGCGGATCCGGCCATTTTAAAGGAATGGCTGCCGGTTGATATGTATGTCGGCGGGATTGAGCATGCAGTTTTGCACCTGTTGTATTCCCGCTTTTATACGAAGTTTTTATATGATATCAAGGCGGTTGACTTTGAAGAACCGTTTACGCGCCTGTTCAATCAGGGCATGATTGGCCGGAACGGTGTTAAAATGAGTAAATCCAAGGGCAATGTGGTTTCGCCCGATGAATTGGTCGAGAATTATGGCAGTGATTCCCTGCGGATGTATGAATTATTTGTCGGCCCGCCGGAACTGGATGCCGAGTGGGATGACAAAGGCATTGACGGTGTATACCGCTTTTTAAATAAGCTGTGGAACTTAATCAGTGCCAATATCGGCAAATCCGGCCGGGAAACCAAAGAGAGCTTAAAATTGCGGCATCAGCTGACTTATGAAATTACCGAGCGGTTGAATGCCTTTCGACTAAATACGGTGGTCAGCAGCTTTATGGAGTTCACCAATAAATTAAATGAGTATGCCAAAAAAGAAGCCTTGGATCAAAAGACGATGGAAACGCTGCTGATTTTATTGTCGCCGTTTGCGCCGCATATCGCCGAGGAGCTGTGGGAGCAGTTAGGCCATAAAACCTCGATTTTTGAGGAAAGCTGGCCGGAATACGAAGCCGAGCATATGAAGGAAGAAGTGCTGAATATTCCGATTCAAATTAACGGCAAGATGAGAGGAATGGTGGAAGTAGCGGCGGGTGCATCCAAGGAGGAAGTGCTGGAGCAGGCCAAGCAAGCGGTCGCCGGACGGCTGGCCGGGGTTTCTCTGGTCAAAGAGATTTATGTGCCGGGTAAGATTGTAAACTTAGTTGTGAAGGAATAACTTAATTTGATGGTAAAAGCCGCGGCGTTGCTGACTGATTTATGAAAACTGCCGGTTGACCGGCTGCAGAGGCGGTCGCCGACGGCAAGGGAGAAAGGGAAAATGGATTACAGCAGGCATTTTGAAGAATTGGTAAAGGAACAATTAGCCCGGGTAGAGCGGATGAAAAACGATCATACCATGATTGATTATTCGGCCTTATCCCCGGTTATCATCGGCGTAATCGGCGGCGACGGTATCGGCCCGGCGATTACGGCAGTCGCCCGGCAGTTGCTGGAATATTCCTTAAAGGACGAAATTGCAGCCGGCAAGGTGGAAATTCGGACGATTGAGGGCCTGACTATTGAAAATCGAGCCAAAGAAAATGCCGCCATTCCGGCGGCGGTTCTAGCGGAAATCAAGCAGTGTCATGTGCTGCTCAAAGGCCCGACTACCACGCCTAGAGCCGGTGATGGCTATCCCAATGTCGAATCGGCCAATGTGGCGATGCGTAAGGAGCTGGATTTATTTGCCAATGTCCGACCGGTCAGCGTACCGGAGGAGGGGATTGACTGGACTTTCTTTCGGGAAAATACCGAGGGCGCTTATGTCTTGGGCAGCAAGGGGATTCAGATTACCGAGGATTTGGCCTTTGACTTTAAGGTTATTACCAGTCCCGGAGCCGAGCGGATTGCCAGGGCGGCGTTTGATTTTGCCCGCCGAAACGGCAAAAAAAAGGTAACTGCCGTCACCAAAGCTAATGTCATAAAAACGACGGACGGCAAGTTTTTGCAAATTTGTCAGGAAGTAGCCAAGGAATATCCGGAAATTGAGTTTGATGACTGGTATATTGATATTATGACGGCCAAGCTGATTGATCCCAAGCGGCGGACGGATTTTCAGGTGTTTGTCCTGCCGAATCTGTACGGTGATATTTTAACCGATGAAGCGGCGGAGTTTCAGGGCGGGGTTGGAACGGCCGGTTCGGCTAATATCGGTAACCGCTACGCCATGTTTGAGGCCATTCACGGCTCCGCTCCCCGAATGGTGGCTGAGGGCCGGGACAAGTATGCCGATCCGTCGTCGATTATTCGGGCGGCAGCCATGCTGCTGGCCCATATCGGCTATGCCGATCGGGCAGCGGGGATCGTTCAGGCGCTGGAGGCGGCGGCCAAAGAGCCGAAATGCCGCCTGACCGGCCGAACAGGCGGTATGACCGGTCAGGAGTATGGTCAGTTTTTAATGGAGCATTTGCAGAC
>CAUUKX010000034.1:0-19514 GCA_963545585.1 uncultured Lachnospiraceae bacterium | reverse complement strand
TTCTTAATTTATAAGAGTAAAATATATTTTGTGTAAAATATTTTTTTGTTATGATGATTATGTGTATGTAACCATTGCTAATAAGTAGAGGTATGCTGATGTGGTATATTCTGATGCTGGTTATACTTGGAAACTTTCTCAATCGGTTTATTAGAGTAATGGTGTCTAATTATGACTATTAAGTATAGAAAAAGCAGATATATTATCCTAATTTTAGGCATAGTTTTTTTGGTAATTTATGGGATTTGTAATACTATGAAAGACATTCCTAAAAATGAGCAAAGTTCAAAATCAAAAAAGTCGGAAATTCAACGCCCTAATACAATGAAACCTGCGATAATGTTGGATGAAAGTTTGTACTATACAACAGGACATAAATTTGATAAAAGGAATATTGATTTTAATTCCGTATCTTATGTTAAATCGGTTGTAACCGGAACAAAATATCCTGAAAATAATGGTGAAATAAACTTTCCTTGTGAAAATGCAGCCTATATTAGGGTAGAGGACGGTGTAGTTATTAAAATAGATGACGATTGGATCTTATTTAAAAAGGACGAATCGTTAAATTGATAACTCAACTTTCCCATGTTCGTCAGAACAGTCTTTTTTAGGCAGATTGCCCGCCCGGGCAGAAAGCGAAGCTTTCGATCAGGTAGGTCGCCCACCCGGGCAGAAACGCATAGCGTTTCGACCAGGGGCACCCGCTCTCTGAGCGAGACAGAGCCAAAAAAGACTATGGGAAAGTTGAGTTGATAAGTTTATAATGTTTAAAATCACTTATATATTACATTCTCATTACAAATCGGCAGAAATGATAAAAATATGAGAAAAAAGCTTTATTTTAAAGCTTTTTTTTATTTGCATTTTTTCTGAAAAAAGCTTATAATAAAGAATAGTGTAAAGATGGGGAGGTTTGTTCTTTCCTATTTGTGTTAAAAAAGTTCGGAAAGTTTTTAGGCTAAACTTAGAAAGTAAGAAAAGTTCGGTGAGTTTTAAGGGAAACTCGGAAGGCAGGATTTAAAAAGCCAGTTGTTTTGATGATAAACGCTGTGCCGGTCAGTTTGGAGGACATATGGATCAGGAAAAGGATCATTTGGAATATTCAGAAAAACAAATACAGATTTTAGAGGGCTTGGAAGCGGTACGCAAGCGCCCGGGTATGTATATCGGCAGTACTTCTGCTAGGGGGCTTCATCATTTGGTGTATGAGATTGTCGATAACGCCGTTGATGAGGCGCTGGCTGGCAGGTGCAGTCATATTTTAACCCAGATTTTGCCGGATAATTCGATTAAGGTCAGGGATGACGGCTACGGAATTCCGACCGGTATCCATGAGCAAAAAGGGATATCGGCGGTCGAAGTGGTTTTCACCATCTTGCATGCCGGCGGCAAGTTCGGCGGCGGCGGATATAAGGTATCGGGCGGACTGCACGGCGTGGGCGCTTCCGTTGTCAACGCTTTGTCGCAATGGCTGGAAGTGACGGTTTATCAGGACGGCAAGATTTATTTTCAGCGCTATGAGAGGGGCATTCCCGAGGCGCCTTTAACAGTGATTGGCGAAACGACGGAAAGAGGAACCTTGGTTCACTTTAAGCCCGATGCTTTGATTTTTGAAGAGTTGGTATTTGAATACGATACCCTTAGGAACCGCTTGCAGGAAATGGCCTTTTTAACCAAGGGGCTGTCGATTAGTATTGAAGATTTGCGGCCAGAGCATGAAAAAACGGAAAACTTTCAGTATAAGGGCGGCATCAAAGAATTTGTTGCTTACCGTAACCGCAATAAAGAAAAGCAGTACGAGGAAATTTTTTACTGCGAGGACGTCCGCGACAATGTGTCGGTTGAGATTGCTTTTCAGCATAATGACACCTATGTGGAAAATATTTTCACTTTTGTTAATAATATAACAACGCCAGAGGGCGGCACGCATTTAAGCGGTTTCCGTTCGGCTTTGACCAAGACGATGAACGATTATGCCCGCAAAAACAAGCTGCTCAAGGACAATGAGGAAAACCTGACGGGCGAGGATTTACGTGAGGGCATGACGGCGGTTATCAGCGTGAAGCTGGAAAATCCGCAGTTTGAAGGCCAGACCAAGCAAAAGCTGGGCAACAGTGAAGCCCGGACGGCGGTGGAATCGGTGGCCGGTGAGTATTTGACTTATTTTTTGGAAGAAAATCCGCGTGTGGCCAAAATCATTATCAATAAATCGGTTCAGGCAGCCAGAGCCAGAGAAGCGGCCAGAAAGGCCAGAGATTTAGCCAGAAGAAAAACGGCAATGGAGTCTAATTCCCTGCCCGGCAAGTTAGCGGATTGCTCGGAAAAAGACCCGTCCTTATCCGAGATTTTTATCGTTGAGGGCGACAGTGCCGGCGGCTCGGCCAAATCGGCCAGAGACCGAAAAACGCAGGCAATTTTGCCTTTGCGTGGCAAGATTTTAAATGTGGAAAAAGCAAGGCTTGATAAAATCTTGGGCAATAATGAAATCAAGGCAATGATTACCGCTTTTGGCGCAGGCATCAGTCAGGACTTTGACCGGGAAAAGCTGCGCTATCATAAAATTATCATTATGACCGACGCCGATGTTGACGGCGCACATATTCGGACTTTGCTGCTGACTTTCTTTTACCGCTATATGCCGGAACTGATTGAAAACGGCAATGTCTATATTGCGCAGCCGCCGCTGTACCGGGTAACGAAAAATAAGAAATCGGAATATGTTTATGACGATAAGGCCTTAGAGAAGCATTTGGCAATCATCGGCCGGGAAGGAATCGAACTTCAGCGTTACAAAGGGTTAGGTGAAATGGATACCGACCAGCTGTGGGAAACGACGATGAATCCGGAAAAGCGGATTTTGCTCAGGGTTGAGTTAGAGGATGCGGCCGGAGCGGATGAGATTTTTACAACCTTAATGGGCGATAAGGTCGAGCCGCGGCGTGAGTTTATTGAGGCGCATGCCAAGCATGTAACGAATTTGGATATTTAGGAGGAAACATGGACGAAAAGAATCTTGACAGGATTATCCCCATTGACCTGCAGGGGGAAATGAAAAAGTCATATATTGATTATGCCATGAGTGTTATTGCCGCTCGGGCGCTGCCCGATGTCAGGGACGGTTTAAAACCGGTACAGCGCCGAATCCTTTATTCCATGGCCGAACTGGGAGTTACGCCCGATAAGCCTTACCGTAAATCCGCCCGTATCGTCGGTGATACCATGGGTAAATATCATCCGCATGGCGACAGCTCGATTTATGATGCGATGGCCAGAATGGCACAGGATTTTTCCATTCGCTATATGCTGGTGGACGGCCACGGCAACTTCGGCAGTGTTGACGGCGACAGTCCGGCGGCCATGCGTTATACCGAAGCCCGTTTATCGAAAATCAGTATGGAAATGCTGGCTGATATCAATAAGGATACCGTTGATTTCGGGCCGAACTTTGACGAATCCTTACAGCAGCCGCTGGTGCTGCCGGCTCGTTTCCCCAATCTTTTGGTCAATGGCGTCAACGGCATTGCCGTCGGTATGGCGACCAATATCCCGCCGCACAATATCGGCGAGGTGATTGATGCGGTGGTAAAAATTATTGATAATAAAGTAATGGATCAGGATACGGAGATTGACGAGTTGTTAAAAATCGTCAAAGGCCCGGATTTTCCGACTTATGGCCGGATTTTGGGCAAGTCTGGAATTAAAAGGGCATATCGCACTGGCCGGGGGAAAATCTTGGTTCGGGCCAAAGCTGATATTGAAACCTATGCCGGCAATAAGCAGCGGATTTTGGTAACTGAGCTCCCCTATCAGGTCAATAAGGCCAGATTGATTATGAAAATCGCAGAGCTGGTCAAAGAAAAAAAGATTGAGGGCATTGCCGATTTGCGCGATGAATCCGGCCGCAGCGGTATGCGGATTGTGATTGAATTAAAGCGCGACGCCAACGCCAATATTGTTTTAAATAAGCTGTATAAGCATACCTCAATGCAAGAAACCTTTGGTTTTAATATGCTGGCGCTGGTGGATAATGAGCCGAAAATTTTAAACTTAAAGGAAATGCTGACGCATTATTTGGCGCATCAGGAAGACGTCGTTACCCGCCGGACCAAGTATGACCTGAAAAAAGCGGAAGAAAGAGCCCATATTTTAGAGGGCTTATTAAAAGCGCTGGACGTAGACGTAATTGAAGAAGTCATCGCCTTGATTCGAGCCTCGAAAAACGTAGCCGAGGCCAAAACCGGCTTAATGGAAAAGTTTGCCTTTACCGAAGTGCAGGCGCAGGCGATTGTGGATATGCGGCTACGGGCTTTGACGGGTCTGGAAAGAGAAAAGCTGGTCAAAGAATTAGAAGAACTGCATGCTTTAATTACCAGATTAAAGGCAATTTTGGCCGATGAAAAGCTGCTTTTGGGCGTAATCCGAGAAGAACTGACGGTCATTCGGGAAAAATATCAGGATTCCCGCCGGACAGTCATTACCTATGACGAGGGCGAAATTAATCTTGAGGACTTGATTAAGGATGAACTGGCCGCAATTACCATGACCCATTTGGGTTATATTAAACGGATGCCGATTTCGGTTTATAAAAATCAGCACCGCGGCGGCAAGGGGATGAAGGGCGTATCGACCCGCGAAGAAGATTTTGTGGAGAATATCTTTATTGCCGCAACCCACAGCTATCTCTTTTTCTTTACCAATAAGGGCAAGGTTTATCGTCTGAAAACCTATGAGGTTCCGGAAAGCAGCCGGACGGCGCGGGGAACGGCTTTGGTTAATCTTTTGCAGCTGGGGCCGGATGAGAAGATTACAGCGGTTGTGCCGATTCGGGAATACAAAGAAGATAATTATCTGGTGATGGCCACCAAAAGGGGAATGCTGAAAAAAACTTCACTGGATGAATATGCCAATATTCGCAGCAATGGCCTGCAAGCTATCAATTTGCGGGAGGATGATGATTTAATCGAGGTCAAGCTGACGGACGGTCAGGCGGAGATTTTCCTTGGTACCAAAATGGGGCAGTGTATTCGCTTTAGCGAAAGTCATATTCGCAGTGTCGGCCGGAACTCGATCGGCGTGCGTGGTATGAGCCTGAACCCGGAGGATGAAGTAATCGGTATGCAGCTCCTGTCGCAGGGTAAATACATTTTAACCGTATCGGAGAAAGGCTTGGGCAAACGGACGGATATGGCCGAGTTTACCCTGCAAAACCGGGGCGGCAAGGGTCTGAAGTTTTATAAGATTACCGAAAAAACCGGCTGCGTGATCGGCATGAAGGCGGTTGATGAAGATAATGAGCTGATTTTGATTACAAATGAAGGCATTGTCATTCGGATTAATGTATCGGATATTTCTGAGCTGAGCCGGATTACTTCTGGGGTCAAGCTGATGGATTTGGATGCGGGGATTTTCATTGCCGGCATCGCCAGATTAAGGGCTTTGGAGGAAATCAGTGAAGAAATCGAGGAAAGTGAAGAAGTGCTGGAATCGGACGAGGATTTTGACGATATTTCCGAAGACTGGGAAGAAGATTTAGAGGATGCGGCCGAGGATGTGGAAGAATAAGCAGCCGTGGCGGATGGTCAGGCAGCGGGAACAAAATGACAGAAAGGAGGCAAGGATGAAGCATTTATCAAAATGGATGGTTATGATTTTACTGCTGGCGGTGTTTTCCGGGTATTGCAGCGCGTCTGCCGTTGACCGGGAAGCCATTCGCTCGATTCAGGAATTAAACCAGATCCGCAACGCCGAGTCTTTGCCGCCTCTGTTAGCCAATGACAAATTGGAAGAAGCGGCTGCCACTCATAACCGCTATATGAATTACGGCAATGTCCTGTCCTCGATTGAGGAAGCCGGCAAGACTTATTACCGGGGGCGCTATCCGTGGGATCGGGCGGCTTATGCCGGATATGACAAGGGTTATATCACGGAAATGATTGGCAAGGATTTTAACAATTTCAGTCAGGGCTGGAAAAAGTTTATGGGTGACCCGTATCTGCGCTATCAACTGCTTAGTCCGAATTATACCGATGTGGGAATGGATCGCTATTTGGATTATTCGACCTATCTGTTAGGCGGCACTCAAACAGACAGTGTTTACGAGGTGATTTATCCCTATCATCAGCAGACCAATATTCCGGTCAATAATTTATACTATTTTGCCAAAAATCCCTATGAGCAGGCGCAAAGATACGGTTATCAGGGCTTTCCGCTGACGTATACCTATTATGGGGATAAGAAGGTGGAGCGGTTTGAAATTGAAAGCATTTCCTTAGTTCGGCTGAATACTTATCAGAATGTGCCGCTGACTTATTTGACCAATCAGCTGAATAATACGATTATTATTCTGCCGCTGGCAACGTTTGAGCACTTTTCCAGTTATGAGTTTAAGCTGAAAATGAACATGATTTTTACCGGCGGCAAAGTCCAGACGGTTAACCGGGTAACGCGGTTTACGACCGAAAGTTTGGAGGGCAATAAGAAACCGGAAAATGTCCGTTATCTGACTCGGGTCGAGTTTCTGAAAAAATTATTGCAGAGCCTGAAATATGAGACCAAAACCAATTTGGGTATTATTTTTAAGGATGTCAGTCCGTCTTCTGCCGATTATAAGTATATTTATACTGCGTATGCGGAAAATCTGGTACAGGGTACGCCCAGCGGCGAGTTTTTGCCCAACGCCAATATCCGTGAGCAGGACGTTTATGTAATCCTGATTCGTGCCTATGAAAAGAAAAAGCGGCCGATTTTGCTGACTTTGCAGGACTCGCTTTCATTCCGAAATGATATCAAGGACGAATATGTGGTTGACCCGCTGCGCAAGGCCGTTAAAATCGGTTTAATTGACGCCGGCCGCCGCAGTTTTGACCCCAATCATTATTTGTCGGTGGCAGAGTTTGACCAGATTTTAAAGCGGTTCGAGGAGATTGTGAAGTGATCGGATCCGCTGCGATGAAAAACTCAGCAAAGATCGGAAAGGGTAGAATTATGAAATCGATATGGAATAATTGGTTAAAGCAGGCGGTTTTTCTTTACTCTGCTTTATACACAGTTGCAACCATTTCTAATAGTGTGCTGTACCTTGCGAATGGATATTATGAAGATCCTAACGGAAATTGGCATGAGTTAGACAGAGCCATCCTTGTTTTCATCATGGTTCTTGCCTATACTTTGATTAAAAACTTGAAACTGAAAAATTACTGGCTGAAGGCGATGGTTGTATATGTGCCGACACTTCTGCTTGCGTTTGTATATGTTTGGACAGCAGGACTTAGGGAACCGCTGGCAGCTTCTGCGTATCGAGATATATTCATAAATTATACAATAGGTTATACCGCCGCTTCTGCCGTTGGCTGGATTAAAACCCGGATTACCCGTAAGAAAACAGAAAACAGTAAGTCAATTTGACTTACTGTTTTTTGATATGCAAAACCTGAAAGAGAGGATGCTTTTAATCCGCTAACTCATCACCAGCAGCCGAATCAGGCCGATAATGATGAGATGTGCCGGATAAAAGATATAAAAGATCCATTTAGAGAGCTTGCTCCGGCTTCCCGGCTGGCCGTTATAAAACATCAGCAGAAAAAAAGGAATCAAAAAACCTAAACAGATATAATTATCCGGCAAAGAGTAGTAGCGGATAGTAAACTGCCCAGTGTAAACCCATTCCCAGAAAGGATGGATAAAGAAAGACCGAACGTCAAAGTCGAGCAGCACAATCAAAAGATAACCGGCCAGTTGATTGCGGCGATTGCCATAGAAAAAATCAAAAGTCAAAATCATAATCACACCGGCAGTACCGTAATCGGCCGATATGCTGAAAAGAATAAGGACGGAAATGACCAGAACTTTTAAAACAATATTTTTAATGCGTCTTCTGGCACAAACCGCTAATACCCCGAATAAAATGGTAAAAATAACATTTAGCCTGAGCGGATTAAAATGGTCGTGCCAAGCGTACATAAACGGCAGGTAGCTAATCAGGGCAAAAGCGAACAGGCGGAGCAGGTATTTTTTTAAATTCTTAGTATGGTGATAGCCCTCTACCGCAGCAAAAAACATAATCGGCCCGGTAATCCGGCCAATCAAATCCATAATTGTGTATAAAATAATATGCTCGCCATCGTCAAGGAAGGCGAAGGCAATATGGTCAATCAGCATGGCGGTAATAGCAATGTATTTTAAAGCACTGATTGATAGTCCGGTTTTGGCGGTGGTTTCTTCCATTTTCAGTCTCCTTTCGAGGGGTATAAAATTATGATGACGGCAAAAGACCATGAAAAAGCACGTTAGTATTTATAATTTTCCGGTTTCCGTAAGAATACGGATCCGTGAACGGGGCATTTACTAAATAGCTGCATTTATTTATACAGTATATCATAAATCGAATATCGGCGCAAAACTTTTTACAAGCCTATTGATATCGGATAGGGAAAGACATATAATAGGGTTATCAGAGATAGGGGGGGAGGAGAGAATGATGGGAAGAGAAATATTAAATATTGTTTGTCCGCAGTGCGGGGCACCGGCCAAGTTTGATATTGTTCATCAGATTTATCGCTGCGGCTACTGCGGCGGGCAGGTGGCGGTCGAGAACGTTCGCCGGGAAAAAGTGGAATTACAAAGGGCTCAAAGTCAAAGGGTCATAGCCTCGGCAATGAGTTTTCCGATGTCCAAAGCCTCCTGTACCGGCTGCGGGGCAACGTTGGTATTTGAGAAGAATGAAGCACTGTCAACCTGCGCATTTTGCGGGCGGAGCTTAGTTCGGAAAGATTATGTTTATGATAGCAAAATGCCGCAGAATATCATCCCCTTTGCCGTAACCCGAAAGGAAGCCGCACAGCTTTTGCTCGGCTGGTGTGATCAGAATCCAAAGCGGCTCGAAGCCGAGCATCTGCGGGGAAGGATAGCCGAGCTAAAGGGATATTACCTGCCCTATGAAATGGTGCATGGCCCGGTACACTGCAAAGTATGGAAAAGAGGAGAAGGCAGAGTCTCTTGTGATTTTGAAGCCGGCGGCTATTTGAACGCTGAATTTGTCAACTGCTCGGCGCAGTTAGATAACTTAGTCTTGGACTGTATGGAGCCGTATCATCTGGATTATCTTACGGAATTTGATTTTTCCTATGCTGCCGGGCAGCGGATTAAGATTTCTGATATCAGCGAAGAGGGCGTTCAAAACCGGCTTAACTTGGAGACCGCTGAAAATTACCGGGGCGGTATGGAAAAAATTTGGGGAACGAAAGATATTGATATTTCCGCTCAGGTCGACCCGGTAGTCAAGGTTCCGGTACTTCTGCCAGTTTATTATATTACCGACGGAAATGTGCATGCTGCCGTCAACGGACAAACCGGCAAGGTTAGCGTGCGTGCCGAAAAAGAGACAAAATATATTGCCTTTCCGTGGTGGATGAAAGGCTTGTTGGTGCTGCTTGTTACCTGCGCTGCCCTTTATTCGGCAATTCTTTTGGGGAGCAAGGAGTCGGGAACGGCCTTATCTGTAATTGGCATGGTCGCCCTTGTTTATGTGATCATATTTGCCGCCATGTTTGACGGTGCCAACAATCGATTCAGCATGACCAAGTATCGAGATATCTTTTCCTCCGGTGAGCAGACGTACCGGCGGGAGCGGGGAAAACTGATCCTGCGGGAAGATATTATCAAGCGCAAGATGGAAACGCCGGTATTTAAGCAGGTTTTAGACGGAAAAATGGAGGTTGTTACCTATACTTTCCGGTCGTTTGCCAGAACCTTGCGCATGATTATGCTGGGGATTGTTACTATTTTCTTTCCGGTTATCATTGCTTTATTGGTCAATGGTTTTGACTTTTCACGGCTTTATATCGGGGGTTCTGCCATTTGGTTTTGCATTACGGTACCGCTTGTGCCAATCTTTTTTATCAAGTTTGGAATTCAATCCCTGTATGAATCGCCCCTGATTTATATTATATCTGAAAATGGAAAGAAAAGGCGTTACCGGAAAAAGAGCAGCATAAAAGGAAAGGATGTCTTAAACTTTACCAAAGAAGCTCTGTTTTCCGTTCCGATTTGTTTTTTGACTTGGTTTGCGCTCTTCGTATTTGTTATGACCATATACTTTACCGCTTTCGGGATGGGTTAGGTGGGGGTAATTTATCAGGTTTGAAAAATGAAACCGCTGCTCGGGCAGGCGGTTTTTCTTTTGATGTTCGTTTGGAACGTCCTAATCAGGAAACGATAGCGGCAATGCTTGAAGCAGAGCGGCTTGCCCGAGATCCGAAAGGAAAGTTGGTAAAATTTATAAATGGTAAAATTTTTGAAGGTTGTTGCTATTGCATGGCAAAACATGTATAATATAAGTGCAATAGCATGGAAAGGAGTGGATAATATGGCTGCAACAACTAATTTCAGCGTCCGCATGAATAGTGAAATTAAAGAACAATGCGAAGCCCTGTATGGTGAATTGGGTATAAATCTTACGACGGCTATCAATGTGTTTCTTCGGCAATCGCTCCGGGCAGGCGGTTTTCCTTTTGATGTTCGTTTGGAACGTCCTAATCAGGAAACGATAGCGGCAATGCTCGAAGCAGAGCGGCTTGTCCGAGATCCGGCAACAAAACGGTATTCAAATGTTGAAGATGCGCTGAAGGTATTGAAAGAGTGAGAAACTTGGATATTGTCTGGACCTGCCTCTCGATGTAGACGGATTGCTCGCCGGGGCCGAGTTAAAACACGCTTTAAGTTTATGGGCGGAGATTTTCTAAATGAGCGAACTTTACACTCGGCCGCCGGAAAGGAACGGGCTGCTTTGGGGAGCTGGCGTAAGGGTCGAACGGAAATGCTGCGCATTTCCTGCCTCTCGATGTAGACAGATTGGTCGCCGGGGCCGAGTTAAAACACGCTTTAAGTTTATGGGCAGAGATTTTCTAAATGAGCGAACTTTACACTCGGCCGCCGGAAAGGAACGGGCTGCTTTGGGGAGCTGGCGTAAGGGTCGAACGGAAATGCTGCGCATTTCCTGCCTCTCGATGTAGACGGATTGCTCGCCGGAGCCGAGTTAAAACACGCTTCAAGTTTACAGGCAGAGATTTTCTAAATGAGCGTGTTTTACACTTGCCTATTTTTTGAAAGTATAATATAATGAGGAAGTAGCAAAGCATTGTATAAAAAAAGGGAGGATTTACAATGAAAAAATTATTTTCAGTACTGCTTGCGTTGACGTTGATGCTGTCGATGGCTGCTTGTTCAAAGACGGAAACAAAGCCGGAAGCGCCAAAAGAGGACAACAAGATGGAGGATTCAAAAAAAGATAACAAGATGGAAACTCCAAAAGCGGACGAAACAAAAGAAAAAATGGACACAAAAGATGTGGAAGTAAAGAGCGTTTTTGATGTGGAAATTACCGACGCAATGAAAGAAAAGGCCAAGGACTTTTCAGTTCGATTAGTTACCGACCTTGGAGGAATTGATGACCGGTCGTTTAACCAGGGTACATGGGAAGGCGTTTTGAAGTTCAGTGAACTGACTGGCGCCAATGTGAATTATGCTCAGTCCAATTTCGATGCTGACTATATTCCGAGTCTTTCTACTTTCTCGGAAGAAGGCCACAATTTAATCGTTGCCACCGGATTTTTATTCCATGATTCGATTCAGGAAGTTTCCAAGACCTTCCCGGATCAAAAATATTTGCTGATTGACTCGGTTGCCGAAGATTGCCCGAATGTTGTATCGGCTGTCTTTTCCGAACAGCAAGGCTCTTTCTTAGTGGGTGTAGCGGCTGCTCAGGCTGCCAAAGAAGCAGGCAAAACAGTTGTTGGCTATATCGGCGGTATGGACTTTGATATTATTCAAAGATTTGAAGCCGGGTATGAAGCCGGTGTGCATGCAGTTGACCCGAACATGGAAGTTAAGGTTGAGTATGTCGGCAGCTTTGATGATACGGGGAAAGCGCGGGTTTTGGCCAAGAAACTCTATGACGAAGGTGCGTATGTTATTTATCATGCCTCCGGTGCAGCCGGAAACGGTATGTTTAAAGAAGCAAAGGAAAGAAGACTGGCCGGTCAGGATATTTGGACGATTGGCGTGGACAGAGATCAATACGAAGAAGGCATTTACGACAAGGATAATAACAAATCCTGTACTTTAACCTCAATGGTAAAAAGAGTTGACGTGGCTTCCTTTACCACTGCCCTGATGACCTTAAAGGATGAATATCCGGGCGGACAGGTTTTGGTCTTTGACATGAAGAACGGCGGAATTGATATTCCGGCAGAAAATCCGAATATGTCAGCGGAATCGGTTAAGCTGGTCAATGAATATAAAGAAAAGATTAAGAGCGGCAAGATTGAAGTACCGGCCGTTCCGAGCAGAATGAAATAAGTTTGCTGCCTTTTTCAAAGGGGAGTGAGGAAAGATTTTAAAAATAGGGTGTAACCGTAGGGTGCACCCTATTTTTGGCTATTGCCGAAAAATGTAGCTTTATTGGTAGCAACGAGGTTGCCGTAAAAAAAATACGGATTTCATTGTAAAAAAACAGATAGCATGATATAATCATTTATGTAGATAAAATTTGAATTGAGGTGAAGAATATGCTTAAACAATTCAGTGTAAAAAATTTTAAGGGATTTAAAGAAAAGATTACTTTTAATCTTGCAACTCCTAATAACTATGAATTTCAGCCTGAGGCAATTTTAGATGGATGTGTTACAAAAGGAATCATTTATGGAATTAATGGAAGTGGAAAATCAAATTTTGGTTTGGCCTTGTTCGATATAATTTTTCATCTCACGGATAACGAAAAGATTTATAAGAATTACCAACTTTATCAGAATGTAGAAAGTGGACAAAAGGGAGTTGAATTTGAATATATCTTTCAATTTCACCAATCCGAGTTGAAATATAGATATATTAAAGAAGATGTCAATACAGTTATATACGAAGAGTTGATGATCAACGGAACAGTGATGATTTTATATGATCATAAAAAGAAAGAAGGATTTACTAAGCTTGCTGGTTCAGAAACCTTGAATCATTCAATGTTAAATGATAGCTTAATGTCAAGGGTGAAGTATGTTGAGCGTAACTCCATTTTAAAGGATAGTGATGAAAGCATTGCTTTTTTATCATTTATGGATTTTGTGGATAGAATGCTTTTATTTTATTCTCTCGATGAGAGAGGATATGAAGGGCTGCAAATTGGCAGCCAAAGACTTTCGGAGGGGATTATTGAAAGTGGAAAACTTAATGATTTTGAAGAATTTTTGAAAGAAAATGAAATAAATTATAAATTGAAGGAAATATATATTGATGGGGAGAGAATGATTCATTGTGTGTTTGGTGATGAAAGTGTTGATTTTTTTAAAATTGCGTCTACAGGCACGAAATCATTAGCACTTTTTTATTATTGGTATATTAGAATGCATAAAGCTGCCTTTGTTTTCATTGATGAATTTGACGCTTTTTATCATTTCAAATTGGCTAAAAATTTGGTTAGAAGAATAAGAGGAATCAAGGGAGTTCAAATATTTCTGTCGACCCATAATACGGATCTTTTGAGTAATGACTTATTAAGGCCGGACTGCTATTTCAATATAGAAAATAATAGGATTCAGCCATTATCTGATAAGACATCAAAGGAACTTCGTAAGGCACATAATTTACAGAAGATGTTTAAAGCGGGGGCGTTTGATTAGGATGAAGAATTATAAGGCTTTTATTGTGGAAGGAGAGGAAAGAGAAGTAAAAATCGTTGAGAATTTAAAAACTAATTTTTTTGATAAGACAGCGCTGATTATAACTCTGCCTGCTGGACAGAATATATATATGCTATGGAAAAAAATGAAAGCAGATGAGTTTGAAACGGATATTATTGAAGTATTAAGGGAAAGTAATGAAAAGATTCGCACATTTCTTAAAGGAATTGAAAGAGATAATATTTCAGAGGTTTTTTTATTTTTTGACCATGATGCGCATCAAAAGAATCTTTCTAAGGAAGATAAAGATGATGTAGTAGAAAGGATGCTCTGTAGTTTCAATAATGAAACAGAGAATGGAAAACTTTACATAAGTTATCCAATGGTAGAAGCACTTAGAGATTTTGATGGAAAGAATCAGGTGGATAGAAAAGACTGGTTTTATAAAATCTCAGATTATTCAGAATATCGCAAGTTTTCTGCAAGAAGGGGTCACAATACAGATATTAGAAAATATTCTCTGGAAATTTGGAATGTGCTAATAAAAGAGTTTATCAAAAAAATTTCTTTTTTATGTGGCATAGAAAGGCTTATAAGTCATAAAGAATATAAAGGCAGAGTTACTCCTATATTTATATACAAAAAGGAAAAAAAATTTAAAGATAAGGTACTTATTCTCAGTGCTTTTCCGGAATTTTTGTTGGATTATTTTACAGAAAAATTTTGGGATAAATGTTTAAGCGCAGAAAAAAATGAGAAATAAAAATGGAAGTTGATAACTTAGAGGCATACATTTTGCGATGTATGCCTATTATATTGCATTAGATATTTTTTACAAAAAAAATTAAATTTGATTGCCAAACAGGAGCAAAAGTGATATAATAACCCCAGAAGTTAGTAAGACCAGTGGACAAACCAAATAAAGGAAAAGCAGAATGAAGATTTTGAATCAGCAGATTATGAAAAATCATAATTTAAAAAAGATTTTTTCCCTGATCCTGCGTCATGGTTCCATTTCCCGGATTGAATTGGCAGCTTTGACTAAACTTAGTAAGACAACAATATCTTCTTTGGCAGATAGCTTAATTCAAGGGAACTTCATCATGGATACCGGAGAGATTATCACTGGCCGGCAGGGCAGAAAACCCAGTCTTTTGCGGGTGAATGCCGAAAAAAATGTTGTGGCGGTGATTAATTGGCGCTTGGAGGAACTGGAACTGAGTCTGGTTGATATGAATGGTCAAGTCATTTATTATCAACAAAAAGAAATCGGCGGTCAAACAGATTTTGCGGAGTTGATTCCGCAGGCATATTATGAAGTTCTGGAACCGCAGATTGGCCGGCGCAACTTTTTGGGTCTTTGTCTGATTGTGCCCAGTATGCTGGACGTCAGCAGTTATCGCATGATTTCGACGGTACTGCCGGTCAGAGAAGAAGATGATGTACTCAGGCAAATTCATGAGAAATTAAAAGGAAAATTAACGGCGGTTTTTAATGATACCGCCTGTTATGCCTATGCTGAAAATGTATTCAGTCAGCGGGAGTTTGACACTTTTTTATTTATTAATATCAACAAAGGTGTCGGTGCGGTGATTGTGCAGGATGGAACTATGATTAAAGGGGAAGCCGGAATGCGCTCGCAGCTGGGACATTTTTCGATTGACCGCTATGGCAGTCCCTGTGTCTGTGGGAACCGAGGCTGTTTAGAAAACCTGATTGGGGAAAGCGCTTTGCTTAGCCGGGCGGAAAGACTGGGCATTGCCAAAGAATTATTGCCGAAAAACGAGAAAATCAGTTTTGAATATTTGGGTAAGATGGCCGACAGCGGTAACCGGACGGCGATGGACTTTGTGTCGGGTCTGGCTGCTGATTTGGCTTTTGCCCTCAGCAATGTGCTGGTTATTTATAACACCGATCATATTATTATCGGCGGCAAAGGGCAGAGGCTGGGTCGGTATTATTTGCAACAATTGGAGATGTATTTAAAAAAACAAGGATTTTTTATTTTTGTCTCCCGCGCCGGTGTGTGGTATACCGATTTGAGTGATGATGCGATTATGCGCGGGGCGGCACGTTATTATATTGACAAGTTTTATCAATTTTTTGAGGATATGAGCGGATTTTTTGTAATTGAGTGAGTCGGCTTCG
Source organism: uncultured Lachnospiraceae bacterium (assembly GCA_963545585.1). Taxonomy (GTDB): domain Bacteria; phylum Bacillota; class Clostridia; order Lachnospirales; family Vallitaleaceae; genus W11650. The sequence continues at coordinate 3,696 of CAUUKX010000034.1, read as the reverse complement.
GCAAAAGGGTCTTTTATATTTAGCCGACTGCTGCCAGGCAGTAAGTCGAAGCGCTTTGTCCGGGTGCGGCTGCGGAAAGATGGTGTTTTTCGGCGGTGCCTATGGTAAGCAATGATGATGCCGCCTGATGCGGTCGGTCGATAAGGCTTGCCTATATAGGCAGCGTTGCATGACGGCAAGGTTTTAACCGAAGAAACGGAGTTTAAAACGAGAAATAGCAAGAGCAGCAAGAACAGAAAGAACAGGAGGAAGCAAGATGATGAAAGCGGGAATTGTCGGCGTAGGCTTTATCGGCGCCGTTCATTTGGAGCAGCTGCGCCGGTTGGGCAATGTCGAGGTAGTGGCCTTAGCCGATGAGAGTCAGGCGGAAGAAAAGGCCCGGCAGTATTTTGTACCCAGAGGCTATCGGGATTACAAGGAGATGCTGGACAAAGAAGAACTGGACTGCGTCCATATTTGCACGCCGAACAACACGCATTATGAAATTGCCAAATATGCTTTGGAAAGCGGCGCCAATGTGCTTTGTGAAAAGCCGATGACGCACACGCTGGCAGAAGCCGATGAGCTGCGGCAGTTAGCGGCGGCAAAAGGGCTGGTTCATGCCATGAACTTCACATATCGTTTTTATCCGATGGCTTATCAAATGCGGGAAATGGTGAAAAGCGGAGAAGTCGGCGAGATTTATAGCATTCACGGCAGTTATTTGCAGGACTGGCTGTTTTTGGATACCGATTACAGCTGGCGGCTGGAAAAGGAACTGTCCGGAGATTCGCGGGCGTTTGCCGATATCGGCAGCCACTGGATTGATTTAGCGGAGTATGTGACTGGCCTTAAGGTCACGGAAGTGTTGGCGGATTTTGCTATTTTCCATAAAACCCGAAAAAAACCGAAAAAGGCGATTGACACCTATTCGGGAATGGTCTTAAAAAATGAGGATTATGAAGAAGTACCGATTGAAACGGAAGATTATGCGACCGTGCTGTTTCATATGAATAACGGTGCGCATGCCTGCTGCAACATCAGTCAGGTTTATGCCGGTAAGAAGAATCAGCTGCGGCTGGCGGTCAGCGGTTCAAAATGTGCCATGGAATGGGATACCGAAAGATCCAATGAACTTTGGGTCGGCCGGCGCGAGGAAGCCAATCGGATTTACACCAAGGAGCCGTCGATTTTAGCGCCGGATACCAGAAAGATTATCAGTTATCCGGGTGGCCATGTGGAAGGCTTTGCCGATTCCTTTAAGCAAAACTTCAAGCAGATTTACGCTCGGATTGCTTCCGGGCCAAGGGGCGATTACGGCGATTTTGAGACCGGTTACCGGGAAATGGCTTTGGGCGAGAAAATTATTCAGAGCGCCAGAGAAAAACGCTGGATTGCAGTCGATTAAAAGCACTTGAATTAAAAAAGGAGAAAGTATCATGATGAAATTGGGCTTGGTTTCAGCGATTTTACCGGATTTTTCATTTGAGCAGGTGTTTGATTATGCGGCGGAAGTAGGTTTTCAATGCGTTGAGGTTTGCTGCTGGCCGAAAGGCAAGGCCCTCAGGCGTTATGCCGGCATCACGCATATTGATTTGGATGAATTAACGGCAGACAAAATGAAATATTATTTGGATTATGCCAAAAGCAAAGGCGTGGCTATCAGCAGTCTCGGCTATTACCCCAACCCGCTCAGTGCCGACTCGGAGGAATCGGAAACAGCGATCAGGCATTTGTACCGGCTGATTGACGCATCGGCGCAAATGGGTATTTATATGGTGACTACCTTTATCGGCAAAGATAAAAACAAGACAATGGAAGAGAATCTGGATTTGTTTGAAGCCAAATGGACGCCGATTATTCGCTATGCAGAGGAAAAGCAGGTAAAAATTGCGATTGAAAACTGTCCGATGCTGTACACTAAGGATGAATGGCCGGGCGGCAATAATTTAGCCAGTACGCCCCATATCTGGCGGGAAATGTTTCGCCGGATTCCCAGCGATTACTTCGGTTTAAATTACGATCCGTCGCATCCTTATTTAATTCAGGCCGATTATGTGAGGCCGATTTATGAGTTTAAAGACAAGCTCTTTCATGTTCATTTTAAGGATATTAAAATTTATCAGGAAAAATTAGATGAATACGGTGTGTTTGCCTATCCGGCGCTGTGGCATTCGCCTAAGCTCCCGGGACTGGGCGGAGTTGATTTTGCCGCTCTGTGCTCGGCGCTGAACGATGTGCGCTATCAGGGATATGCCTGTATTGAGGTCGAGGATAAAGCATACGAGGCATCCATAGAGGATATTAAAAGAGGAATCGAGCAAAGCTATCGTTTTATGCGCCAGTTTGTATGAGATGAGAACGCATGAAGCGTTAGCCAAAGCTTGTACCTGATGGGGTAAAACCTCGGTTTTATCGCAGAAAGCAGATAGAAGCGAAGAATTTATAAACCATTTCATTTTTATGAATTTTCTTTTGCAATAGGATATTGCCGGGAGATGGCGTTTTAACCGGCAATGGAATAGGAAAAAAGAATTTATTAAGAATGAAAAAATAAAAATCAAAAAAAGGAGGAATTTTTATGAAGAAAGCATTGAGTTTATTTTTAACGATCATGCTGGTCGCAGGTTTATTTGCCGGCTGCGGCGGCGAAACCAAGACGACCCAGCAAGAACCGAAAAAAGAGGAAACTCAGACAGCCAAGGAAGATGGAAAATCGACAGAGACTAAGACAGAAACGCCGGCCAAAACCACGACAGAGAAAAAGGGTTTTAAAGTAGCTTCACACAATGCCGTTATCGAGGGCAATCCCTACCGGGCAGTGTATGAAACACAAATGGCGGCGGCGGCTCAAAAAGCCAAAGAAATGGGTTTAATCAGCCAATTTGACAGCTTTGTTGCCAACAATGATCCGGCGCTGGAAGCGCAGCAGATTGAGCAGTCAATCAATGAAGGCTATGATATCATCATTGTTAACCCGATTGCGGCGTCGGGCTTAGATGCTTTGATTCAAAAGGCGACCGATGCCGGCATTACTTATATCAATGCGGACTGTATTTATGATTCCGACAAGATATTAAATGTGGTGGTTGATCAGGCGGCTTGGGCGGAGATTCAGGCGGATTATGTCATCAAAACTTTGGGCAAGGGCGCAAAAATCGTTCAGTTTAATGGTATTGACGGCAACTCTGCATCCGAGATTCGGAGTGAAGTTTGGCAAAAGAAGCTGACCGAAGCCGGGATTGATATCGTTAAGACCGTGGCTCACAATTGGAGCGACGTTGAAGCCAAGCAGCTGATGAATGAAATCATTGCTTCCGGCCTTGAGTTTGACGGAATTATCAATCAGGAAAGCGCCAATGGCATTATGGACGCAATTGAAGAATCCAAAATCGAGTATCCCAAGTGCATTACTTCTTCGGAAGAAGTTTCCTGGATTCGCCGGATTGCCAAAGTCAATGAAGACCATGAAGCATTTCCTTATATTGTAGTGGAGAACCCTCCGGGAATCGGTGCGACGGCATTGGCGATTGCTCTGAATATCAGAATGGGCAATGAGCTGGACCCGGCGAAAATGAGCGGTGAAAATCTGATTTATTATACGCCGCAATGGATTATGACCTATGAGAACCAGAAAGAGCGGCTGGAAAGCATTGCTGATTTGCCGGATTCAACTTCCGTATCTTCGTTCTTATCGGTGGAAGAAGCCAAGGAAAA
>CAUUKX010000033.1:0-20123 GCA_963545585.1 uncultured Lachnospiraceae bacterium | reverse complement strand
AGATAATGGCTCTGATTTCAAAAGCCAGTGTTATTTTAGCATTTGTTTTTATTTCTACGCTAATCGGTAAAAATTTTAAGTTCAATAAAAATGATAAAAAATTAAAATGGGACTATACTCAGGTCATTCAGGGCTTTGTTTTTACACTGTTTATTTTTATCGACATTAAAACTCCCTTTGTCAGCAGTAACAAAATCAGCTATGATGCGCGTGAGGTTTTGTTTAATTTGGCAGCGGCCGGGTATGGCCCGATTACGGTAAGTATTACAGCTGGCGCTACTTTTGCCATTCGCTGGCTTCGGGGTACGAAAGGCACGACGGTTGCACTGTGTGGGATTGCGTTAGTTTATTTTTTGGAGATGGGCTTTATTTATGCTTTGCGGGCTAAGAAGCTTCCTTTTAATTCTATGCGCCTTTTTTTAATGGCGCTGTTAACGAATCTAATCAGTGCCGTGACTGTGCTGATGATGGCGGGTGAGGACTGGATGAACGAACTTGAGCCAGCACTGACCTTTGTTGTTGCTTATCCTATCTTTACAGTGGCAGCGTTTAATATCATGCAGTACATCCATAACCGGGAGCAGCTTTTGATTGAACTGTCGGACAGGGATAAAATGCTGCATCAGAAGAATTGCCAGTTGCAGTATGTCAATGAAGAATTGCAGCGGAACGAACAGCATTTTCGAACAATGTTTTATTATTCCAGTGAAGCTATTTTTCTGCTGGAAAAAGACCAGATTTCGGATGTTAATTTCGCTGCGATAAAATTGCTGGGATATGATGAAAAAGAAGAATTGCGGGGCAAATCGTTGCTTTTAATGATGCCTGAGCGGCAGAAAGAGGATCAGACGGCCGAGGCTTATATTGAAGATATTTTCCGGCGGCTGGGCAATGGTACGGCGGTTCAGATCGAGGTGATGCTGCGCACTAGGAACAATATGGAGCTTCTTTTGGAGAGTGTTTTTATTGAGTTGGAACTGACTGACAAAAAATATATTTATATGTCGGCTCGGGACATCAGGGATAGAAAAAGACAGGAAAGAGAGATTTTATTCAGAGCTCAGCATGATGCACTGACGGAAGTAGCTAATCGCCAATATTTTAACGAAATGCTGAAAAAAATCGGGATGAACGAGAGCAATTATCCGCTTGCCTTTATGATGGTTGATATCAACGGCCTAAAACTGACTAATGATATTTTCGGACATTTCCGAGGCGATGAATTGATTGTCAAAGTGGCCGGGATACTGAGCGGCAGCTGTCGCAGTCGGGATTTGGTGGCACGCATCGGCGGCGATGAGTTTGTTATTCTTTTCCCCCAAGCTGATGAAACGGCGTTGAAAAAGGTGGCGGAACGAATCAGCCAAAAGTTAGAGCAGGAAAAAATAGAAACATTGCCGCTGTCGGTGGCGATGGGCTATGCCGTTAAGACTGACATAGAGGGTGCAACTATGGACGAAGTCATGGCAGTGGCCGATGAGAGTATGTATCAGGATAAGCAGAGAAACCGGCAGGTCAATGCCCGCCGTTTTTTACAGGGAGTTTTGGAAAAATTGTATCAAATCAGCCCGCAGGATAGGATTCAAACGGAGGGACTGGAGATGCTGCTGGCTCGGACGGAGAGCGTGCCGGAGCTAAGTCCGTCGATCAGAAAAGAAATAGGGCAGATTAGCACTTATTTAAATGTCGGCAAGCTGATTTTGGATCGGGACGAGTGGGAAATGTCGGGTTATGATTTTCATAGTTTGCGTTTTCCGCAGAAATTAGTCGAGAGTAGTTATGCCGTGCTCCGCAATGTCGGTGAAATTGAGACTTTGGTGATTGCTGAATACCTGACCAACGTAAATGAAGCTTGGGACGGTTCAGAGGGAGTGCTGGACATCCGTGGCGAGGAAATTCCGTTGGCGGTACGGGCTTTTCGGATTTTATTTGACGCTTATTATATCAAGACGCATTCGCAGCGTTTTGGCAAAGACCTTAGCCAAATAAAAGCAGATATGCTGGCACTGGCCGGTCGGCGCTATGACCCGGAATTGTGCGAAAAAATGTTGAAGTGTATGATTGACTAACTCAATTTTCTCCTGATTGAAGTACGGTGTACTTTTGCCCGGGTGGACGACCTGCCTGATCGAAAGCTTCGCTTTCTGCCCGGGCGGGCAGTCTGCCTAAAAAAGGCTGTTATAGTCTTGCAGAACATTGCAAAGTTGAGATATTGATTAGCTGGTTTGTAGGAACAGCGAAAGTGCGATGCCGATGTATGAGGATGATGGTTTCGGCTTGGTTGGCGGGGTCGAGTTTTTTATCAAGGAGATAATCAGGTCGGAGAAGGAAGGGCTGACAGAATTTGTTGCTGTGAACCGTCAAGATTATAAATTAAAAGTAAAATTAAAGAAAAATGCTTGACAAAGAAAAAAGCAAGTGATAACATAGAAAAATACGACAGTGGGCCTTTGTGCTCTTTTTTGTGTTGCTGGAAGACTTGTTTGATTTTTGAGCGACTAAAAAGAGCGGCGGCAGCCGGGAAAGGACTGGTTCTTGTACCGGAAAGCTGAAGAGGGCTCCGTTTTATCATGTTAATAAGCCAATGAATGCCAAGGAGTGAAGCGACAAGATGGAAAAAAGAAGAATTAAGCCGATGCATATTGGCGATGGATTGCGGATGACATATTCAAGGCAGAAAGAAGTCTTAGATATGCCCAATCTGATCGAGGTGCAGAAAAATTCCTACAAATGGTTCTTGAATGAAGGACTAAAAGAAGCGTTTCAAGATATTTCTCCGGTTGAAGACTATACCAACAGCTTATCATTAGAATTTTTGGATTTTAGCTTCAGCGATGACCCCAAGTATACGGTCGAGGAATGTAAGGAAAGGGACGCGACCTACGCCGCTCCGTTAAAGGTCAGGGCTAGATTATATAACAAGGAAAAGGATGAAATCAATGAGCATGATATCTACATGGGTGAGCTGCCGTTGATGACGGAAACCGGTACTTTTGTGATTAACGGCGCAGAAAGAGTCGTTGTATCGCAGTTGGTGCGCTCGCCCGGTATTTATTATGCGATTAAACATGATAAAATCGGAAAAGAGCTTTACTCCTGTACGGTCATTCCCAATCGCGGGGCTTGGCTGGAATATGAAACCGATTCCAATGATGTTTTTTATGTGCGGGTCGACCGGACTAGAAAAGTGCCGATTACTGTTTTGATTCGGGCGCTGGGCATTGGCAAGGATTCGGAAATTATTGATTTGTTTGGGGAAGAGCCGAAAATTTTGGCAAGTTTGGAAAAAGATAATTCCCGCTCATATGAAGAGGGTTTGATTGAAGTTTATAAAAGGATTCGGCCGGGAGAGCCGCCAACGGTAGAAAGTGCGGAGTCTCTGCTTAATGCTGTCTTTTTTGATGCCAGACGCTATGATTTGGCGCGGGTCGGACGTTATAAGTTTAACAAGAAATTAGCGTTTGAGAACCGGATTGTCGGTTCGGTGCTGGCCGAGGATGTAGTTGATACCCAAACCGGCGAAATCGTGGCTGAAGCGGGCACTGAAATTACGACGGAGCTGGCTAAGGAACTCCAGGATTTGGCGATTCATGCGGTTTATGTAACGGCTGAAAACCGCAAAGTTAAGGTGTTAAGCAATTTGTTTGTCAATATCAATCAATATGTTGATATTGATGCCAAAGCTGCCGGAATTTATGAAAGAGTATATTACCCGGCTTTAATGGATTTAATGGAAGAATATTCGGGGGAAGAATTAATCACCCAGATTAAAAAGAATGTTGCCCATTTAATTCCCAAGCATATTACCAAGGAAGATATTTTTGCTTCCATCAACTATAATATGCATTTGGAATATCATATCGGTACTAAAGATGATATCGACCACTTAGGCAACCGCCGGATTCGGGCGGTGGGTGAGCTGTTGCAGAATCAGTTTCGGATTGGTCTTTCTCGGATGGAAAGAGTGATTCGGGAGCGAATGACAGTGCAGGATACGGAAACGGTTTCCGCCCAGTCGCTGATTAACATTCGGCCGGTTTCGGCGGCAATTAAAGAGTTTTTCGGCAGTTCGCAGCTGTCGCAGTTTATGGATCAAACCAATCCGCTGGGTGAGCTGACCCACAAAAGACGTTTGTCGGCACTCGGTCCCGGTGGTTTATCCAGAGACAGAGCCGGCTTTGAGGTGCGGGACGTTCACTATTCGCACTATGGCAGAATGTGCCCGATTGAAACGCCGGAAGGTCCGAACATCGGTCTGATTAACTCGCTTGCGACTTATGCCCGGATTAACGAATACGGCTTTATTGAATCGCCTTATCGGCTGATTGACAAAAGCAGCGGCAAACCGATTGTTACTGAGCAGGTTGAATATTTTACGGCTGATGAAGAAGATAAGTACCGAATTGCGCAGGCAAACGAGCCGCTGACGGAAAAGGGCGAGTTTATTAATAAATACGTAACCGGTCGGTTCGCAGAGCAGATTATTGAAATGGATGCGACCAAGGTTGACTTGATGGACGTTTCGCCCAAGCAGGTCTTTTCGGTGGCAACATCGATGATTCCGTTCTTGGAAAATGACGATGCCAACCGGGCGCTGATGGGTTCTAACATGCAGCGGCAGGCAGTTCCGCTGCTGTCAACCGAATCGCCGATTGTCGGCACGGGAATTGAGCATAAAGCGGCAGTTGACTCCGGTATCGTGGTATTAGCTAAGGAAGATGGCGTGATTGATAAGGTTTCCGCTACGGAAATCATTGTCAGGACTGGCGGCGGCAAGAAGGTTTCGCATCGTTTGCAGAAATTTGTCCGCTCCAATCAGGGTACTTGCATGAATCAAAGGCCGATTGTGAAAAAGGGACAGGAAGTTGTAAAGGGCGAGGTTATTGCCGACGGCTCTTCGACACAGGGCGGTGAGATTGCGCTTGGCAAGAACCCGCTGATTGGCTTTATGTCATGGGAGGGCTATAACTACGAGGATGCGATCCTGCTCAATGAAAACTTGGTTCGGGACGATGTTTATACGTCGATTCATATTGAGGAACATGAATCGGAAGCCAGAGATACCAAGCTGGGGCCGGAAGAAATCACCAGAGATATTCCGGGCGTAGGCGAGGAAGCGCTGAAGGACTTAGATGAAAGAGGAATTATCCGGATTGGTGCAGAAGTGCGTTCCGGTGATATTTTGGTCGGCAAGGTAACGCCCAAGGGCGAAACGGAGCTGACGGCCGAGGAGCGGCTGCTCAGGGCAATTTTCGGAGAAAAAGCCAGAGAAGTCCGGGATACTTCCCTTAAAGTACCGCATGGTCAAGAGGGAACTATTGTTGACGTGCATATTTTTACCAGAGAAAATGGGGATGATTTGTCACCCGGTGTCAATCAGGCGGTGCGGGTGTATATTGCCCAGAAAAGAAAGATTTCGGTCGGAGATAAAATGGCTGGCCGTCACGGCAATAAGGGCGTTGTGTCCAGAGTTCTGCCGCAGGAAGATATGCCGTTTTTACCGAACGGACGGCCGCTGGATATCGTTTTAAACCCGATGGGTGTGCCTTCCCGTATGAATATCGGTCAGATTTTGGAAGTGCATTTGGGTTTAGCAGCCAAGGCTTTGGGCTTTAAGATTGCCACACCGGTATTTGATGGTGCCAATGAAGAAGATATCATGGATACGCTGGACATGGCAAATGACTATGTCAATATGGAGTTTAAGGATTTTGAGAAGAAGTGGAAGACCACTTTGGACAAGGAAGTGTTTGAATATCTGTCGACTAATCGGGCACATCGCGAGGAATGGAAGGGAGTAAAGATTCCGCGTTCCGGTAAGATTCCGCTTAGAGATGGCCGTACCGGCGAGTATTTTGATGCCGAAGTTACGGTTGGCTATATGCATTATTTGAAGCTTCACCATTTGGTTGACGATAAGATCCATGCCCGGTCAACGGGTCCCTATTCGCTGGTAACGCAGCAGCCGCTGGGCGGTAAAGCTCAATTTGGCGGACAGCGTTTCGGTGAAATGGAAGTTTGGGCGCTGGAGGCTTACGGTGCAGCCTATACCTTGCAGGAAATTTTGACCATGAAGTCCGATGATGTGGTCGGCCGGGTTAAAACCTATGAGGCGATTATCAAGGGTGAAAATATTCCCGAACCGGGCATTCCCGAATCGTTTAAGGTGCTGCTCAAGGAATTGCAGTCGCTGGCGCTGGATGTGAATGTCTTAACCGGTGATACGGTAGTCGAGCTGAAGGAAGACGACTATGACGACGGTGTTGATTTTGAATTGGGTGATTATCGGCTGGATCCGCTGGATGATGCCAATGACAGCTTTGATTACAGCGAGATTGACGAGATTGATGCCAATGAAGCTTTAGATGATGATTATGATGATATTAATTTGGAAGACAGCTTTATTATCGGTGAGGAAGACGATTTTGATAATTAAGCCGGCGGAAGGAGTCAGATAATATGCCGAAAGAACAACAAACGGTTAATTTTGATGCGATTAAAATTGGACTGGCGTCTCCGGAACGGATTCTTGAGTGGTCAAGAGGCGAGGTAACAAAACCGGAAACCATCAATTATCGTACTTTGAAGCCGGAAGTCGATGGTTTATTCTGCGAGCGGATTTTTGGGCCGAGTAAGGACTGGGAATGCCATTGCGGTAAGTACAAGAAAAACCGGCATAAGGGCGTGATTTGTGATAAATGCGGAGTGGAAGTAACTAAGGCCAAGGTTCGCCGGGAACGGATGGGTCATATCAAACTGGCAGCACCGGTATCTCATATTTGGTATTTCAAGGGGATTCCCAGCCGGATGGGCTTGATTTTGGATATTTCACCGAAAAAACTGGAAAAGGTGCTGTATTTTGCCTCGTATATTGTTTTAGACCCGGGCGAAACCGATTTGCGCTATAAGCAGGTGCTGTCTGACCGGGATTATCACGAAGCGCTGGAGCGCTACGGCGATGCTTTCCGGGTGGGTCTGGGTGCTGAGGCGATTCAGGAGATTTTAACAGCGATTGATTTGGAAAAAGAAAGCAAGGAATTAAAGCAGGCGCTGCGCGATACCAAGGGTCAAAAGAAGGCCAGAATTATTAAGCGGCTGGAAGTAGTGGAAGCTTTCCGCAGCTCGGAGAATCGGCCGGAATGGATGATTTTGACCCATATTCCGGTTATTCCGCCGGATTTGCGGCCAATGGTACAGTTAGACGGCGGCCGCTTTGCCACTTCCGATTTGAATGATTTGTATCGGCGGGTGATTAACCGGAACAATCGTCTTAGCCGCCTGATGGAGATTAAGGCGCCGGAAATTATTATCCGCAATGAAAAAAGAATGTTGCAGGAAGCAGTGGATGCCCTGATTGACAATGGCCGCCGGGGACGTCCGGTGACCGGGCCGGGCAATCGTCCGTTAAAGTCCCTGTCCGATATGCTGAAAGGAAAGCAGGGGCGTTTCCGGCAGAATCTTTTGGGTAAGCGGGTTGACTATTCGGGTCGGTCGGTTATCGTAGTCGGACCAGAGTTAAAAATTTATCAATGCGGTCTGCCCAAGAAAATGGCAATAGAATTATTTAAGCCCTTTATTATGAAACGTTTGGTCGAGGACGAAATGGCGCATAATATTAAGTCAGCTAAAAAAATGGTGGATCGCTTGGATCCCTATGTGTTTGATGTGCTGGAAGAGGTAATCAGTGAGCATCCGGTTATGCTTAACCGAGCACCGACATTGCACCGGCTCGGTATTCAGGCGTTTGAGCCGGTACTGGTGGAAGGCAAGGCGATTCGGCTGCACCCGCTGGTTTGTACCGCTTTTAATGCTGACTTTGACGGTGACCAAATGGCGGTGCACTTGCCGCTTTCGGAAGAAGCACAGGCGGAGTGCCGTTTCTTGCTGCTGTCGCCGAACAACCTGCTGAAGCCGTCTGACGGCGGACCGGTCTGCGTACCGTCGCAGGACGTAGTTTTGGGTATTTATTACCTGACACTGCAAAAGGACGGCGAGCCGGGCGAGGGCAATGCCTATACTGATGAAAATGAGGCGCTGTTAGCCTATGATAACGGGATTTTATCTCTCCATTCCAAGATTAAAGTCAGAAGAAGCAAGGAGATTAACAGTCAAAAGCTTTCGACCATCGTGGAAACGACACCCGGCCGGATTATTTTTAATGAGATTATCCCGCAGGACTTGGGCTTTGTTGACCGAGAAGCAGCTGGCTCGGAACTGCTGTTTGAAATTGATTATTTAGTTGGTAAAAAGCAGCTGAAAGAAATTTTGTACCGATGCATTGATATTCACGGTTCAACCAAGACTTCGGAAGTGCTGGATAATATTAAGCATTTAGGCTTTAAATATTCAACCAAAGGCGCAATTACGGTTGCCCTGTCCGACATGGAAGTGCCGGAAAACAAGGGCGAAATCTTAAAGCAGGCGGAAGATACGATTGAAACCGTATCCAAGCAGTTCCGTCGCGGTATGATGACCGAAGATGAACGGTACTTAAAGACCATTCAAACCTGGAAGGGTGCGGATGATCAGCTGACAGAGGCTTTGCTTAAAAACTTAGGAAAATATAATAACATCTTTATGATGGCTGACTCGGGTGCCCGTGGTTCCAATAACCAGATTAAGCAGTTAGTCGGTATGCGTGGTTTGATGGCCGATACACAGGGCCGGACGATTGAGCTGCCGATTAAGTCGAACTTCCGGGAGGGCTTGGATGTTTTGGAATACTTTATTTCCGCCCACGGAGCCAGAAAAGGTTTGGCCGATATCGCACTGAGAACGGCCGACTCCGGTTATTTAACCAGACGTTTGGTTGATGTTTCACAGGATTTAATCATCCGGGAATTAGACTGCTGCGAAGGCGGCGAGGAAGTTGTCGGCTTAAAGGTCAAGGCATTCATGGACAGCAAGGAAGTGATTGAATCCTTAGAGGAAAGAATCACCGGCCGCTGGTCAGTTGAAGAGATTAAGCATCCGGAAACGGGCAAGCTGATTGTACCGGCTGACACGATGATTAATCCCCGCCAGGCTCGCAAGATTATTGCTGCCGGCATTACCGAGGTAAAGATTCGGACCGCTTTGACCTGCCGCTCCAAGATTGGTGTTTGTGCGAAATGTTATGGCGCTGATATGGCGACCGGCCGACCGGTGCAGGTCGGCGAAGCGGTTGGTATCATTGCAGCGCAGTCTATCGGTGAGCCGGGTACGCAGCTGACGATGCGGAATTTCCACAGTGGCGGTATTGCTACGGCGGAAGATATTACCCAAGGTTTGCCGCGTGTTGAGGAACTGTTTGAAGCCCGTAAGCCAAAGGGACTGGCGATTTTATCCGAGTTTTCCGGTCGGGTTACGGTCAGTGACAACAAGAAAAAGCGGGAGGTCATCGTTACTAATGATGAAACCGGCAGCAGTAAGGCTTATTTGATTCCTTACGGTTCGCGAATCAAGGTTGAGGATGGCCAAATCATTGAAGCTGGCGACGAATTGACTGAGGGTAGTGTCAATCCGCATGATATCTTGAAAATTAAGAACAGTGCGGCGGTAGAGGACTATATGTTGCAGGAAGTACAGAGAGTGTACCGTCAGCAGGGTGTAGAAATCAATGATAAGCACATTGAGGTAATTGTTCGGCAAATGCTGAAGAAGGTTAAGATTGAGGACAACGGTGATACCGATTTGCTGCCGGGTGTTTTAGCAGATCGTTTGGAGTTTGAAAACGTCAATCAGCAAATGCGGGAGCAGGGCTTAGAAGAAGCCACCGGTACGCAGGTACTGCTGGGTATTACCAAGGCTTCGCTGGCTACCAAATCGTTCCTGTCAGCGGCATCCTTCCAAGAAACGACCAAAGTTTTGACGGAGGCTGCTATTTTCGGCAAAGTTGATCCGCTGATTGGCTTAAAGGAAAATGTTATCTTAGGTAAGCTGATTCCGGCCGGAACAGGCATGGGGATTTATCGTAATGTTGAGATTGTCGGCGCTGATCAAGAGCAGGCGCAGACACCAGTGGAGGAAGAAATAACGGAATAAGGCGGTAAAGCTGCCGGTAATTTGTTTCCAGCAAATTACCAGCAGCTTTTTGTTTTAGAAATAAATTTCCGAACAATTTTATTAAAATACAAAAAAACATTCAGAAAATCCATTGACGCAGACTGCCCTTGATGGTATGATAGAAAAAACAAACCATCTATCTCAAGCAAGGAGGACGAGCAAGCCGTGGTCAAGCGATTTTTAGTGCAGAAGCAGGAAACCTTTACAGAGGAAAAACATTCGATTTCAGACGAACTGAAAGGAATGTTTTCTTTTGCTGCCGGTAAATTAAAAGCGGTCGATTTATGGAACTGCTATGATATGGAAGCCGATTTTTCCGAGGAAGAATGGGCGGAGGTGTTAAAGAAGGTCTTGTCAGAGGTCAATACCGACCGGCTGGGCGGGGAAGAGCTGCCGATGCAGGTGAGTACCCGGTATTTTGCTTATGAATATTTACCCGGTCAATTTGATCAGCGGGCAGATTCGGCTGTCCAGTGCATATTGGCGGTAACCGGTAAAAAATGTGTGCTGCGCTGCAAAAAAATAATTGGTTTGACCGGTGATTTTTCCAATCAGGAAATAGAGCAAATGAAGGCCTATTTGATTAATGAAGTCGACTCGCATGAAGTTCCGCTGGCTAAGCCGGAGAATCTGCAAAATGATTTGGGGCGGCCGGAAGACATTAAATATTATCACGGCTTTACCCAGCTTTCCGCTGAGGAAATAAAAGGTTTTTACGCTCAGTCCGGGTTTGCGATGACGGAAGAAGACTTGCTGTTTTGCCAGCAATATTTTCAAAAGGAAGGCCGAGACCCCAGTGTCACGGAATTAAAAGTGATTGACGCCTATTGGTCGGATCACTGTCGCCATACTACCTTTGCCACGGTGCTGACGGAAATTGACTGGGAACCGGACGATTATCTGCCAGTTAAGCAGGCGGCCTATCGCCTTTACCGGGAAAATAAGGTCAAATATGCACCAGATAAGCCGCAAACGCTGATGGACATGGCAACGCTGGGCATGAAAGAAATGAAAGCGAGGGGTCTGCTGCCGGATTTGGACGAATCGGAGGAGATTAACGCCTGTTCGATTAAGATTCCGGTCAGTTGTCAAATGGCTGACGGTCAAACCGAAACGGAAGATTATTTACTGCAATTTAAAAATGAAACGCATAACCATCCGACCGAAATTGAGCCGTTTGGCGGAGCGGCTACCTGCTTGGGCGGGGCAATCCGCGATCCGTTGTCGGGGCGGGCCTATGTGTTTGGCGGGATGAGAATAACGGGAGCGGCCGATCCTACCGAGAGCATGGAGCAAACGCTGGCGGGCAAGCTTCCGCAAAGAAAGATTACGGTGGAAGCGGCGGATGGGTACAGCAGCTATGGCAATCAAATCGGGCTGGCGACTGGCGAGGTCAGAGAGTATTATCATCCGGGTTTTAAAGCCAAGCGGATGGAACTGGGAGCAGTGATTGCCGCTGTCCCGGAAAAAAATGTCCGCCGCTTGCAGCCGCAGCCGGGGGATATCGTTATGGTGCTGGGCGGCGCAACTGGCCGGGATGGCGTCGGCGGTGCAACCGGTTCTTCCAAGGCGCATAGTACCGAATCAATTGATACGGCCGGAGCCGAGGTGCAGAAGGGAAATGCCCCGGAAGAGCGAAAATTACAGCGCTTGTTTCGGCGGCCGGAGTTTGCCCGCTGCATCAAACGCTGTAACGATTTTGGCGCAGGCGGCGTCGCAGTAGCGATTGGCGAGCTGGCAGACGGTCTGGATATTGATTTGGACGTATTGCCGAAAAAATATGAGGGTCTGGACGGTACGGAACTGGCGGTGTCCGAGTCGCAGGAGCGAATGGCGATTGTGATTGAAGCGCAGG
The DNA here is from genome assembly GCA_963545585.1 of uncultured Lachnospiraceae bacterium. Lineage (GTDB taxonomy): Bacteria > Bacillota > Clostridia > Lachnospirales > Vallitaleaceae > W11650. The sequence goes on along the minus strand of CAUUKX010000033.1, from coordinate 8,224 downwards.
ATCAGGCGAAAGTAGAAGCCTGGGCGGCGGAGGAAAATATCACAGCGGTTAAGGCGGCGGTGATTAATGATGAGAAGCGGCTGCGTATGGATTGGCGGGGCAGCCGGATTTTGGATTTGAGCCGCAAGTTTTTAGACAGTAACGGTGTTTTGGGTCAAATTGGCGCATTGGTTCCGGCTATTGGTGAAAATGAGTTTTTCCGGCACAGAACGGAGCAGGGCGAGTTGCTGCCGGGCGAAGCCGGAGAACTGAAAACCAGATATTTAGCGGAATTATCCGGTTTAAATACCGGCAGTCAAATTTCTTTGGCGGAAAAGTTTGACAGCACGGTCGGGCGGGGAACGGTGCTTTTTCCCTACGGCGGAAAAACGCAGACCAGCAAGGTAGACGGCATGGTCTTTAAAATTCCTGTTTTAGCCGGCGAAACGGACGATGTAGCCTATATGACGCATGGTTATTGCCCGGACATGGCGGTTTGGAGCCCGTTCCACGGTGCCCTCTTTGCCGGGGTGATGGCGGCGGCGAAGGCAGTTTGTCTGGGGGCGGATTACCGGTGCTTACGGCTATCCTGTCAGGAGTATTTTGAGCGCCTGCGCCGGGAGCCGAAACGCTGGGGGAAACCGGTGGCGGCGCTGTTGGGTTCTTATTATTTTCAAAGTCAAATGGGACTGGCTTCCATCGGTGGCAAGGACAGTATGTCCGGCAGCTTTGAGGATTTGGATGTGCCGCCGACTTTGATTACCTTTGCCGTTTGTGCCGGTAAGTCCGGGGCGGTTATTTCTCCGGAATTAAAGGGCGGCGATACTTGCTTGCTGTATTATCCGCTTAAACTGACAGAGCAGAAAATACCGGATTTTAATTATTTAAAGGAAATGTTTGCCAATATTCAGAAATGGAACTGGCAAGGCATGATTTTAGCAGCGAAAATGGTCGAGAGTTCCTTGGCGGCGGCCATTGCCGGGATGGCCTTTGGCAATGAGCTGGGCGTTCAGCTAAAAGAGGTGATTCCGGAGTTATTTGCGCCGGATTACGGCAGTATTTTACTGGAAGTTCCGGCGGCTGAATGGCAAGTGCGGCAGGCAGAACTAGCGGCGGCCGGGATTCGGCTTTTGGGGCAAATCCATCCGCAGCCGGAAATCAGCTGGCAGGGGCAAAAGGTAAGTATAGCCGAGTTAAAAGCAGTTTGGCAAAAGCCACTGGCCGGTATTTTTAAAGACCATGTCTGCGGCGAGCCGCTGGCGGCAATAGCGCTGGAACAGGCGGAAAAGCCGCTGAAAGCCGGTCGGCAGACGGCACACAGCCGGAGAAAAACGATGAAACCGCTGGTTTGTATTCCGGTTTTTCCGGGGACAAACTGCGAATATGATATGGCGAAAGCTTTTACCAAGGCCGGTGCGGAAGTGGAAACGGTGGTGCTGCGCAACCGCAGCCGGCAGGAGTTAACCGATTCCATTGCTGCCCTGCGCCGGAAAATTGAGCAGGCGCAAATCTTGGCCTTGGCGGGCGGCTTCAGTGCTGGTGATGAACCGGATGGGGCGGGCAAGTTTATTGCTGCGATTTTGAGCCAGCCGGAGTTAAAAGAGGTAATTAACCAGCATGTCAAGCAAAAGAAAAATTTGATTTTAGGGATTTGCAACGGCTTTCAGGCGCTGATTAAGACCGGCCTTTTACCGTATGGAGAAATCAGGGAACTGGAGGCCGATTCGCCCACTTTGACTTATAACCGGATTGGCCGGCATATTTCCCGAATCGTAACCACTGAAATTTGCAGCATCAGCAGCCCGTGGGCGGATGGCTTGCGACTGGGCGAGCGGCATGCGATAGCGGTTTCGCATGGGGAAGGCAGGTTTTATGCAGATGCGGAATGGATTCGGCGCTTGTCAGCCCAGCACCAGATTTTCAGCCGGTACGTTGATGCCGGCGGAACTGCTTACAGCGAAGGGGAGCATAATCCCAACGGTTCAGTGTTTGCAGTGGAAGGGATTCTCAGCCGGGATGGTTTGATTTTAGGAAAAATGGGACATACCGAGCGCTATGAAGCGGGATTGTTTAAAAATATCGGTGGTGAAAAAAGACAGGATCTTTTTACCGCTGGCGTGGAGTATTTTAGATAGCGCTTAATTTTTGGGAGCGGGATGAATCGTCTTTTAACGCAGCCTTAGCTGAAAATCAAATGCGTTTGGCAGGCTTGCAGGCTGCGAATTCGGCTCAATACGATGTTTTCAGTGCCGGAAAGGAGAGCGGCCAATAGACGGTGTAATAGTATGATATATGATAGGAGGATTTATGAAAGCAGCGGTTATTATGGGCAGCCGGTCGGATTTGCCGGTGGTGGAAAAGGTTTGGCAAATGCTGGAACACTTTGGAATTGAGTATGAAGTTAGGGTGCTGTCGGCACATCGAACACCGGATGAAGCCTTGGCTTATGCCCGGGCGGCGGAAGAAAACGGAATGGATTTGCTGATTGCCGCCGCTGGTAAAGCGGCGCATTTGCCGGGAGTGCTGGCGGCGGTTACGACTTTGCCGGTGATAGGGCTGCCGATAAAATCTTCTACGATGGACGGCCTGGATTCCTTGCTTTCCATGGTGCAGATGCCGTCCGGCGTACCGGTAGCAACAGTAGCGATTAATGGTGCGGAAAACGCCGGTATCTTAGCGGCCGAGATTTTAAGTTTAAAATATCCGGAATTGAAACCGCAGCTACAGGCGTTTAAAGCGGAAATGCGTGAGAAAGTTCTAAAAGACAGTTATCTTTAGTTTTATTAATTCAACTTTCCCCTGATCGAAGTGCTGCGCACTTCTGCCCGGGCGGGTGGTCTCACGAAAAAGACTATTCTGATGAACATGGGAAAGTTGAGTTATTAAATGATGATAAATCATCCTGCCGGCGAGTCGGCATCGGATTTAACACTTGTTTAGAGCGGAACTTTTCGACTGCCGGAATGCATGGTGTGGTCAGGAGAATTCGGCTCAGAAATATGGAGCATTGCAGCCATGAAAAAAGAAGAAGTTTTTAGTGAAAGAGAATATGTGCAGGACAAACTGAAAGAGGCCTGCGGAGTGGTCGGGATTCATGCTCATAAGAATGTGGCAGATATGATTGTTTTGGCGCTGTTAGCGCTGCAGCACCGGGGACAGGAAAGCGCCGGGATAGCATTGCTGCGGGACGGCCAAATGCAAAGCTATAAGGATATGGGGCTGGTTCGGGAGGTTTTTTCCCGGCAGATGTTGCAGAGTTTAAGCGGGAATACCGGTATCGGTCATGTCCGCTATGCGGCCGGCGGGGACAGTCAGGTTGTAAATGCTCAGCCATTGGCAATCAATTATCGAGGCGGCAGTATTGCGTTGGCTCATAACGGCAATTTAGTCAATGCCTATCAAATCCGGCGGGAGCTGGAAGAAGACGGCGCAATTTTTCAAACGACGACCGATTCGGAAGTGGTTTTGAGCCTGATTGCCAAAAACTACAAGGCCGGTTACAAAGAAGCGATTTTAAAAACCTTAGACCGAATTCAGGGAGCGTATGCTTTCACCATGCTGTGCGAGGGCAATCTCATTGGTATTCGCGATCCGCACGGGATTCGGCCGCTAATTTTGGGCAGGCTCTGGGACGGCTATATGCTGGCCTCGGAAACGGTGGCTTTGGATATTGTCGGAGCGGAGTTTATTCGAGACATTTTGCCCGGGGAAATGGTGATTATTAATAATCAGGGGATAGAGTCCGTCCGCTATGCCGAAAATCAAAGACTTGCGCATTGCAGCTTTGAATATGTTTATTTTGCCCGGCCGGACTCGGTGATTGACGGCAGGAGCGTTTATGAAACCCGAAAAAATGCCGGTCGGCTGCTGGCCCAATCCGATGACATAAAAGCCGATATTGTCGTGGCTGTACCGGATTCAGGGATTGCGGCGGCGCTGGGCTATGCGGAGCAGTCCGGGATTCCCTATGATACTGGTCTGATTAAAAATAAATATATGGGTCGGACTTTTATTGAGCCGACGCAGGAGATGCGGGAGCAGGCGGTCTTTTTAAAGCTGAGTGTTTTAAAAGAGGCGGTCAGAGATAAGCGAATCGTGCTGATTGACGACTCCATTGTCCGGGGTACGACCAGCCGGCGGATTATTAAGATTTTACGGGATGCCGGAGCCAGAGAGATTCATTTTCGGATCAGCTCTCCGCCGATTAAATATCCGACTTATTTCGGGATTGATACGCCGGTCATCAGTGAGCTGCTGGGGGCGAATTACAGTACGGAAGAAATTTGTGAAATGATTGGTGCGGACAGCTTAAAGTATTTAAGTATTGACGGTTTGGTAGAAGCAATTGGGATTCCTAAGGAAAACCTGAATCTGGATTGCTTTAACGGCGAATATCCCATAGAAATACCGGAAGAACTTAAAAATCAGACCAAGCGGTAGAAGGAGAAAAGATGGCGAAATTAGATTATAAAGAGGCCGGCGTAGACATTCACGCCGGTTATGAAGCGGTTAAGCGGATGAAAAAGCATGTCCGGTCAACCTTGACACCGGAAGTGATTGGAGATTTGGGCGGCTTTGGCGGGTTGTTTTCAATTGAAATGGCAAAAACGATGGAAAAACCGGTGCTGGTGGCCGGAACGGATGGAGTCGGCACTAAATTAAAGCTGGCAATTGATATGGATAAGCATGACAGCATTGGGATTGACTGTGTGGCAATGTGCGCAAATGATGTTTTGTGCCAAGGGGCGAAACCTTTGTTCTTTTTAGATTATATTGCCACCGGTAAACTCCGGCCGGAGCAGGTCGAAGCAATTGTGGCCGGGGTGGCTGCTGGCTGCCGGCAGGCTGAAATGGCGCTGATAGGCGGAGAAACGGCAGAGATGCCGGGCTTTTATGCGCCGGGCGATTATGATGTGGCCGGTTTTTGCGTGGGCATTGTCGACCGGCTGATGGCCATTGACGGCAGCAGTATTCAGGCGGGGGACGTTCTGCTGGGACTGGCTTCGTCGGGGCTGCACAGCAACGGTTTTTCGCTGGTGCGTAAAATATTGGAGCAGAAAGGGATTGCCCTTAATCAAAAGTTAAATGATAAGCAAACGGTGGGCGAAGCCTTGCTGGAGCCGACCAAAATTTATTATCAGGCGGTGGCGCCGTTTCTCGGCAAAAATAGTTTAAAAGGATTGGCTCATATCACCGGCGGCGGATTTTATGAAAACATTCCCCGGATGCTGCCGACCGGTTTAATGGCGGAAATTCAAAAGGCATCGTATCCTCTGCCGGAAGTTTTTAACTACTTGCAGGAATGGGGCGATTTGGACTGGGATGCGATGTATCATACTTTTAACATGGGAATTGGTTTGGTTGCGGCGGTGGCAGAGGCGGACGCAGAACCGATTAAAAATGACTTGAATCAAAGAGGCTGGGCGACTTATGCCATTGGCCGGGTCATTGCTGGAGAGGACGGGATAAGATTATGCTGACCAGATTTGCCGTTTTAATTTCAGGAAATGGTTCTAATTTACAGGCTTTAATTGATGAAGTCCATGCCAAAGAGATTGCCGAAATCGTGCTGGTGCTGTCGGACAGAGTCGATGCTTATGGGCTGATCCGAGCGGAAAAGGCAGGCATACCGGCTTTTTTTGTTGATCCCAAGGAATATCCGGACCGGCAGGAGTACCATTTAGCGCTGCTGCGCATGGTGCTGGAGGCAAAGGCTGATTTTGTGGTGCTGGCCGGCTATTTGCGGATATTGACCAAGCCTTGGATTGACATTTTCCCCAACCGGATTTTAAACATTCATCCCTCGCTCCTGCCGCGGCATTCCGGCAAGGGCTGCTATGGGCTGAAAGTGCATGAAGCAGTGCTGGCGGCGGGTGATACCGAAAGCGGTGCGACGGTGCATTTTGTGGATGAGGGAACGGACACCGGGCCGGTACTTTATCAGGAGCGGGTAAAGGTAGCGGCGGATGAAACGCCGGAGAGCTTGCAGCAAAAGGTGCTGGTGGTTGAACATCGGCTGATAGTTAAGGCGGCAGCCGAGCTGGCTGAAAAACTGCGGCCGGCCAAGGAAAAAGAGGAAGATGAAATCGTGGCGATGAGTGATATTTTGCGGAACATACATTAATAACGGAGCTTTCCCATGTTCGGAAAAACTAAAACAGTTTTTTAGATTGCCTACCCGGGCAGAAGTGCGGAGCTTTCGCTCAGGTAGGTTGCTCGTCCGGGCAGAAGCGCATAGCGGTTCAAGGGGTATCCGCTTTTTGAGCGGGACAGAACCCAAAAAAACTATGGGAAAGTTGAGTTAACAAGCGCAGCTTTTCTCTGTTTGATAAAATAGTCATTTGACTGAGCGGATTGTGGAATATCTGCGCTATCTTGCCCAGCAGGTTACCTTTTGACAGGGAAAGTTGAGTGAGCTAAGAAAAGAGGGAAAAATGGGAAAAAGAGTGCTGATTAGTGTTTCGGATAAGACTGGTATTGTCAATTTGGCAAGAGAATTGGTGAGTTTAGGCTTTGAGATAATTTCTACCGGCGGAACGGCCAAAACGCTGCGCAAGGGGCAGATTCCGGTGACGGATGCAGCCGAAATAACGGGTTTTCCCGAATGTTTGGACGGCCGGGTCAAAACGCTGCACCCGCATATTCATGCCGGACTTTTGGCCTGCCGGAATAATCCAGAGCATATGCGGCAGTTGGCAGATTTAAAGATTGCGCCGATTGATGTGGTCATTGTTAATTTGTATCCGTTTAAGCAGACTATTTTGCAGGCGGCGGCAGAACTGACGGAGGCAATCGAAAATATTGATATCGGCGGACCGTCGATGCTGCGGGCGGCGGCTAAAAATTATCAGGATGTGTCGGTGGTGGTTGATCCGGCTGATTACGAAACACTAATTGAACAACTGCGGCAGGGCAAGGTGGCGCCGAAGTTTAATTTTTATCTGGCGGCCAAGGTTTTTACTCATACGGCCAATTATGACGCACTGATTGCCGGATATTTAAATGAAAAGGCTGGTCAGCAGTATCCGGAAACGCTGACCCTGACCTTTGAAAAAAAGCAGAATCTGCGCTATGGAGAAAACCCACATCAAACGGCGGCTTACTATCAGGATATTACCGCTGAAAAAGGGCTTTTGACCGGAGCGGAGCAGTTGCACGGCAAGGAGCTGTCGTATAACAATATCAATGACACGAATGGAGCACTGGAACTATGCAAGGAGTTTGACCAGCCGACAGTAGTGGCCTGCAAGCACAGCAATCCCTGCGGAGTGGGGAGCGGCGCAACAATTTTAGAGGCCTATCACAAGGCTTATTCGGCCGACCCCAAGTCGATTTTTGGCGGAATTATTGTTGCTAACCGGGAAATTGATGCTGCTACGGCTGCTGAGATCCATAAGATTTTTATTGAAATCGTGTTGGCGCCCGGTTTTAGCCCGGAAGCACTGGAGATTTTATCCGCCAAGAAAAATATTCGCCTGCTAATGCTGCCGGAATTGGCGCAAAAAAGCAAGGGCGGCTATGACCTGCGCAAGGTCAGCGGCGGTTTGCTGATACAGGAGCGGGATGACGAGGATTTATGGCCGGAAAAGCTGCGCTGCGTAACGGAGCGGCAGCCATCGGCTCAGGAAATGGAAGATTTGCGCTTTGCCTGGAAACTGGTCAAATATGTTAAGAGCAACGGCATTGCCATTGCTAAGGGCGGTCAGTCGCTTGGCTTAGGGACAGGACAGGTCAACCGGATTTGGGCGGCGGAGCAGGCGATTGAGCATTGCCGGGAGGCTTTGGGCGGCGAGATCTTAAAAGGGGCAGTACTGGCCTCTGATGCCTTTTTTCCCTTTGCTGACTGCGTAGAAGCGGCTGCCAGGGCGGGAATTACGGCGATTATTCAGCCCGGTGGATCAACTCGGGATCAGGATTCGATTGATATGTGCAACCGGCATCAGATTGCGATGATATTTACGGAAATCCGGCATTTTCGGCACTAATCCCAATTTTTTCGTGTATCAGAATACTTTGCTTTAGCGGCTGGCAGCTATCGGCGTATGAGCAAAGGGATAACGATATCGCTTAGGTGGTCATGGCAGAGATTTAACGGTGCTTTTAAAAATTGAAAGGAATCAAAAAATGAAATACTTAGTGATTGGCAATGGGGCGAGAGAAAGCGCGATTTTATGGAAACTGCGGCAGGATGAACCGGCAGCGCAGCTCTTTTGTCTGCCGGGTAACGGCGGCACGGACGAGATTG
>CAUUKX010000032.1:0-20264 GCA_963545585.1 uncultured Lachnospiraceae bacterium | reverse complement strand
AGGATAATAGTCTGATACAACTTTTCCGAGAATTGATCCATGTAATGGAAACTTAAGGCTTCTAAATGACCCGCTTGTTTGTCCTCTAAAATCTCCCACCTGTCATTGATAAACATCGCCTGTTCTGCTTTATCGATAGCCCCTTCCGCCAGCGGAATATCCGCCTCCGGATCAATAAAGCGCTCAATTTGGTAAACCACTTCCAAAACATCATTGTTTCGTTCCAAAATCCCCAGCAACTCATCCGCCAGATTGTCCATATCAGCCTGCGGATAATCCTTATAGGCTTCTCCGTAAAAGTTAACCGCCAACTGCCCCAGATTCGGGCTATAAAGGACAAAAGTACCCGACTGCTCCTCACCGATGCCGTATCCCTGCGATAAAAAATAATCATCGGCATACTGATTAAACTCAGCGGCATTCAAGCTATCATTCAGCAAGATAAGAATATCCTGATTGGCATATTCCCGCCAGGCAGCAATCTCCTTGCTCGCCTCTCCAACATCTACTATCGAGCCATCGCTTAATTCATTGATAACCGGATAATAATAAATCCTGACCAAATTGATAAACTGGTCGATCAGCATTTCCATTGACGGATTTTCCCGATAATACCCTTCCAGAACCTTAACCATATAAGCTGTTTGATACCCGGTATAATTATACGCCTCGCGACCGGTCGGAACGACCGCCGTCGTTACCACACCACCGGAAGACTTGTTGACAAACAGAAATACAGACCCGCCTTCTTCCTCGTTAATTGCTTTGTATCCATTTTTCGCAGTTAAATCGGCCGCCATCTGCTCTAACTGTTCTGGCGCAAACAGTGTTTCCCCGGTTAAAAATACCGTGACGATTTCTGTTTCTTCCTGCATATCGGTCAGCACTTCATCTATCGCCTGATATTCCTCATCCGTCAAAACATTGGCCGGATCAATAATAAACTTACTGTCCCTCGCTGCCAGCACCGGTATTTTCACCAGCGAAAGCAGCAGAACGAAAGCCAATACCAGTCCGATACAGCTTTTAACACTTCTTTGCTTTTCTTTTAACATGTTTCTCTCCTCCTTTACTTTTCACCCTTTGTCCTTTGATTGACTGCCATGCGGCTGTCGTTCGTGTTTTTCCTCTGTTGGTAAAATTTTTACCAAATTTTAATACAAATCACTCAACTTTTCCCTAATCGAAGTACTTTGCACTTCTGCCCGGGTAGGCGACCTCCCCTGATCGAAAGCTTCACTTTCTGTCTGAGCGGGTAGTTTTCCTAAAAAAAGACTGTTCTTTCGAGCATGGGAAAGTTGAATTTATTATATCATTTTTAAATTTTTTTTCAAGCAAAAACTGTAAAATAGGGCTTACGCTGCAAAATTCATGACCGCTTCGGCGGTGGCTTTCCCGACAAAAGGGGCTGTTGCAAAATACAGATTCTGCAAAAGAGATTACGATAAATCGCAAAGATTTTTCCTAACTCTTGTGTAAAAACCTTAAAATGCAACAGCCCCTTTGAATCGTTCTTTATTTCTCTTTCGTCAGCACACCGCCGTCCATTCGGTAGAGATGGTCGGCATAGCCGGCGGCCTCGGTTTCATGTGTTACCAGCAGCACTGCCGCCCCTTGGTCAGCGGCCTCCCGCAGAAGCCCGAGAACAATATGCGTATTTTCATCATCCAAATCGCCGGTCGGTTCATCCGCCAACAGAACCGCCGGCCTATCAGTCAAAGCCCGGGCAATCGCCAGCCGGCGCATTTCGCCGCCTGACAGCTCGTCGGGATAAACGCCTTGCAAATGGGCAATGCCGAGACGCTCCGTCAGGGCAGCCGCCTCTGCGGTCTTATCCTCGTCCGCATACATGCGGCTGGGCAGCAAAATATTTTCCAAAACTGTCAAGCTCTGTAAACCCGTCTGCCCTTGCGGAATCAAACCAATCTTCTGATTGCGGAAAACCGCCCGCTTGGCATCGTCTAAGGAATAAATATCGGTTTCATCATAATGCACCTGCCCGCCGGTCGGCTGCAAAATACCAGCCAGCATATTAAGCAAAGTACTTTTGCCGCTGCCGGAACGACCGATAATTACCGCCAGTTCTCCGCTTGACAGGGAAAAATCCATTTCGGCAACTGCATAAAATACATTGCTGCCCTTTGACCGCCGAAAATACTGACGGCTAATCTTGTCTGCTTTTACTTTCATGCTTTCCTCCCTTATCAAACACTGTCCCTAAGTACTACACCGGGTTCCTGCCGCAGTATTTTTCCGGCAGAAAAAAGCGCCGCCAGCCAACCGGCCAATATTGAAAAGACAACTGCCGCCAACAGCAGAGGCAAAATCTTATCCATTGTAGGCAAAAGATAAGGCAGGCCGAGTCGGCCCCGAATTAAGCCGCTGAACGGAAAGACCACCAAAGCCGCCAGTGCCGTACCGGCCACTGCACCGCTCAGGCCAATCATGACCGATTCCAATGTCAAGAGCCAAAACAGAAACCGCTGCGAAGCACCGATTACCCGCAGTACGGCAAACTCCTTGGTGCGTTCATTGGCAATCATGGCAAAAACAACGATTAAGACCACCATCGCCAGTAGCCAAATCATAGCGACTAAGCCCCCAATCATCTGTGACACATTGGCCAGCCCATCGGCAATGCCGGAAATCATACTTTTGGCCGGCGTCGCCTTAATCCGGCGAACATGCAGATTGATATCATTGGTAACATCTTCTATATTGTAACCGTCCTTGACCTTAATCATCAGCGAAGAAATTACCTGATTGGCTTTGATATTCTTAAAGTTTTGAAAACCGAGTGCCTGCGCATTTGCCATCATCAGGCGAATCGTATTTTGATTGGTATAAACCGCACTGTCAAGCCCAGTGCCAGTTTCTTCCAACTGAGCAATGACCCGGCATTCGGTATTATAAAACTTCAGCTTATAATTCGTCGGTACGGCAATCCGGCCGCCGACAATCACATCACCATCGCCAATACTGCCAGCGTAGTTTTCCCGAATCCACGGCTGGATCGAAAAATCGGTTTCCGGCTCAAAACCAATCAACTGCACCGGTACCGAACAGCAGCCGGCACTGGCCGAAGCTAAAAAGAACTGGGGTGACACCCGATCCACGCCCTCAATCGCCCGAACCTTGTCAATATACGACCGGTCCATATAAAAATAACCCGGAATTCCCTGTAGCAGAATCGACTCTAAAGAAGCTTTGGTTCTGGCTTCATACGGCACCACCACAATATCGGCTCCCAGCCGCGACTGATAACTTTTCAGGCCGCTTTGCAGGCTGAGCACAATCACTCCCCCGCCAAATACCGAAAACGCCAAAAAGGCGGTCAGCAAAATCAATGCCGCCGTCCGGATTGGTTTCCGTTTTAGGTTTTTTCGAGCTAACTCCCGCTCTAATTTCATCACTCACCTCGTTTATACTGCACAAAAATATCCGCCGCATAGACTACCGCCAGCACAATCACCGATATCGTCACCCCTGGCGTCATCACCGTATGGCAGCGCATACTCGGCATCATGCAAAGCGGATGGAGCTTGCCCGAAATCAAATAAGCCAATACTGCCACCGGGAGAGAGGCCATCGCCAGCCCCAACTTCGTCTTAGCACTTGGCATCAACAAATGCAGCACCGCCAGCAAAACCAGCACCGCTGCAATTCCCGTAACAGCCGTCCCGGCATGATGACATATCATCCAGCTGCCGTCCTCTTTCGGCCCGCAGGGCGTAAACACAAAAAGAGTTCCCAAAAGAAAAAGAACACTGACCAAAAGCACAATACCGTCCATGACTCCGATTTTTAATTTCTTCATTTTTCCTCCATAAGTTATTCTGTCTGTGATAACAACGGTTCTTCGGCACACGAAAACAAAATTTTCGCAGGCCGTTTCCTTAAAAGCCTGTTTTAATGAACATAACCAAATCAGAATTCCCTTATTAACCAATTCCTCTTTCCCCTGAACAAAAAGCGGCGCACTTCTGCCCTAAGCAAAGACTTCACTTTCAGACCGGCAAGCAATCTGCCCTGCTCAAAAACTCCACTTTCTGCCTTGGCGGGTAGTCTTCCCTAATTGAAAACTCTGTTTTCTGCCTTGGCGGGCGGCATTCCCTAATTAAAAGCTTCGCTTTCTGCCCGGCAGACAATCTGCAAAAAGGCTATTCTTTGGAATATGGGAAAATTAAGGAAGGAAAGTACTTCTTCCAGACGGCTGCATTGGAGCGAATCAATAGCCGCTCGACCGCAATGCCGGCCGGACAAATCGTATGACAGGCCAGCGACTTGCCGCAACCCTGATAAAAATGCCTTTCGTATCCGGCCGCCGCTTTTTTGTGCTGCTCCCCGCCAGTCTCCGCCAAAATCCGAGCAAAAGACACCGCCGCCGCCATCCCGGTAAACGCACCGCCGTCGTAATTGGGACATACCTCCAAACAGCACCCACATTGCAGACAGCGAGCAGCTTCATACAAGTCCTCGGAACAGCTTTTTTCTCCCTGGGCTTCGGTCTCCAGCCAAGTCCGCAGCCGCTTCAAATTTTCCTGCATAATGCTGCGGTCAACCGCCAAATCCGCAATCAGCGGAAACTTTTTCAGCGGCTCCAGCCGCAGCCGTTTGCCGACGTCCGCCAGCCTGACCGCACAGGCCAGTGCTGGCCGGCCGTTAATCACCATAGCGCAGGCACCGCATTTTTTTTGCAGACAATTACACTCCCAGCGAATCGGCTCGGCCGGATGCCCTTCCGTATCCATCAGCTGCGGCCGCTCATTCAGCCCGGTTAAAGCCGCCGCTACGGTTTCGGCTATGTTTTCCGGTTCGTACCAAAAAGACTGCCAAAAAGCTGGTGAACCTGCCTCAAGGCAACGCAGTATCTCAATTTTGATATTCAAGCCTGCTCCCTCCTTTTGCCAGAACTGGCTTTTTCCCCTAACCGCCGTATGCGCCGCAGCCCTAAAGAACATTGAAAAGGAAAGTTTGATGTTTAATTGCCCTTGACGTTTTTCAATTCCTTTTCTACAATCTCCCGCCAGTCCTTTAAGCTGCGGGAACCAGCATAGGTTTCGCCGACAATCTTGCCGTTCTTATCCACGAAAAAGGTTTCTGGAAAAGCCATGATATTTTTAATTCGGCCGTTAAGACCGCTTTTATCTGGCATCAGGAACGGATAGGAAGCGCTGGTTTTTTCCATAATCGTTTTAGCCAAATCAATGGCCTCTTGATTTTCGCCGTTATCGTCTACTGTATCGGTTACGATACCGATAACATTGACACCCTTTGCTTTCATTTCCTGATGCAGCTTTTCCAAATCCGGGATTTCCGCCACGCAGGCCGTACACCATGTCGCAAACACATTGACCATAGTCAGTTCAGAATTCGCCAAATCCTTATCGCCGAATTCTTTGCCTTCTACCGTTTTGGTGGCAAACGGCGCAATCGAGTCTGTCTGACCGGCTGCAATCTCATCCTTTTCTAAAAAGGAATACGTTCCCGCCGGCAGTTCCAGTCTTTCTCCCAGTACGGTTTTAATCTGCTTAATTTCATCTGTCAGCGCCTGTCCAGCTGCCGGTTCGGTACTAAGGTAATAAAAATACTTGCCGTCACCGGTTTGACCAATCTTTTCATGCTGGCTGCATCTGGTCAGTTCCGACAGCTTCTCCTCGGCTATATCCGCCGGATACATCCCCAGCGCACCAATCCGGGATAAGCTTTTTTCCCATTCGACATAATCATTGCCCACTTTTTTCAGCTTGGCATTTTTTTGCTCCTCTGTCAGCGTGCTCCAGTTTAAAAGGGCATATTTCAATACGCCGTCTTTGGCCTGAAAATCCTCGCTCAGCATTGCCACCTGATAATCATTCATTTTTTGACGCAGCGTCTCCGGCAAAGTTACTTCCATTCCCAAATAAGAAAACTGATAGTTGTCCTTGGCCTTCATCACAACATCCTTGGCATCAAAAGTGCCTTCCAGCATCTTCGGATCAATCATATTCGGATCCATAGTATTAGAATCCATTTTACCAGCGTCCGGCGCTTTTTGGTCGGATGCCATGCCGGTATCTGGTTTATTTTCAGTCTTTCCTGCCTCTGGCTTTGCGCCGCATGCGCCCAGTCCGATGCACAAAGTCAGTGCAATTCCCGCCGTTATTACTTTCCATACTTTCTTTTTCATCATTTTCTCCTATCTTTTGTTCATTTTTCACTCTTCTCAGCCAAGCCGCCGCTTTTTCAAAACTGCTCGCCCGCCTGATTATTGTCAATAAGTGAAATCTTCAGACTTCCTTTCCCCGAGCCGCAGCAGCTCCGGCAAACGGAAAGCCAAAGTTTCAACCAAACAGGAAGATTATACTATACGACTTGTAAAGTTCCTGTTAAGATAAGAAAAACTTAGATAAAAAAATTCAGACAGGAAAGTTTATTTATTCCTGCGCTATCGAAATCCTTTGCCAGCCAATCGCTATCTTCGGCGACCGATAACGAGCCACAGTCATCTGCCGATAAGCCTCATCCCGATCCGGATAATCTTCGCGCCAATGCGCTCCCCGGCTTTCCCGGCGCTCAAGCGCCGATGCCAGCATCGCCTGTCCCAGCCGAATCCGGTCTGTTTCCGCCGCCGATAAGCCTTCTTCCGCCAGCCAGACTTCCAACTGCCTCAGCGCCTCCAAAAGTCCGGTCTCGGTTCGAACCATGCCCAGTCCTGCGTTCAGCAGTTCGCCCAGCCGCCGGGCTGCCGCCGGTGAAACGCTGACTTCCGCTATTTCTTCTGCTGTCATCTGCCTATGCTGTGAAAAATCCGTCTCCGGCCAAACGCCGTCCAAATCGCCGGTCATTCCGGGCAAATCAGTTAGTGCTCCGGCTGCCGCCTGCCGACCGCCGTAAATCGCAGCTAACAGTGAATTCCCGCCCAAACGGTTAGCTCCATGATACTGACAGGCACATTCTCCGGCGGCATAAAGCCCCACCGTATCGGTGCGGTGATTTTTATCGACCCCAATACCGCCCATAAAAAAATGAATCCCCGGGCTGACCGCAATCGGACAAGCCGCCGGGTCAAAAAATAAATATTCCTTAATCTGGCTGCGTAAGTCCGGCAGTTTAGACCGCCACACTTCCGGGCTGAGAGCCGTTAAGTCCAAATAAACCTGCCCCTCGCAGTCCTCCCGGGCACAAGCCTTAACCATTTCCCGGGAAATCACATCCCGCGCCGCCAAGTTCCCCTGCTCCGGATAAAGCGCCTCCATAAAATACCACGGCTGACCGCCGCAGCGAATAAATAAACGGCCGCCCTCACCCCGAGCCGCTTCACTGATTAGCAGCCGCTTACCGGCAATCGCCGCTGTCGTCGGGTGATACTGAATCATTTCCAAATTACAGAAGGTAATGCCCCGGACAAAGAGCCGAGCCGCCAAATTGCCGGTATTATACACCGTCCCGGTCGTCCGTCCCGGAAAAAAACCGTTTAAGCCGCCGACTGCCAAAATAACCGGCCCCGGGCAAAGCCAAACCTGATTGGTATAAAGATCGCGCAGCTTGACACCAAGACAGCGCCGCAGCTCTTTTTCCTCCTGCAAAATCAAATCCAGCGCTTCATGATGGCAATAGCGATGAATCCGGCCGGCTGTTTCCCATTTGCGGGCTTCGTCAATTAAGGCCGACATCAGCATCTTGCCGGTACTGCTCTTTGCGTAAGCTGTCCGTTTTTTTTTCTGACCGCCGAAATTGCGCAGCAGCAGTCGCCCGTCTGCTTTTTGCAGCGGTGCGCCTAACTTTAAAAGCCAGCTCACAATCTCCGATGCCCCCGCCGTCATAGCACGAACTGCGTCCGGGTCAGCCAAATCACCGCCACCGTGCATCGTATCCCGAAAATGCTCATCCGCCGTATCACCCTCGCCCATCGTATCCAAAGCGGCATTGATACCGCCCTCGGCCAGTACCGACTGTGCCCGCTCGGACGGCTGCTGGGAAATCAAATTGCAGACGGCACCGCATTCTGCCAGCCAAATGGCCGCCGATAGGCCTGCCAATCCTGCTCCGACAATATTGATTGGTTTCATCGTTCACCTCTAGATTGTTACGTTCAGACAACATTCATAATTCAACTTTCCGCCTGACCGCTGGCCTATTAAAATACATTCCAGCGCAGATAATACACCACAAAGGCAGCCGCCATAAACAGCAGCAAAACCGACAAAATAGCCAGTATATCAATCAGCCAGCTGCGCAGACCTTTCACGCCGAAAGCAATCAGCAAAGGTTTCACATTAGTGATGAGATGAACTCCGACCGCCAAAAGGAGTAATATCTGAACTGCCAATCTTCCTGCCGTAAACCAATAAAGTCGGTATGCACCGGTTTCCGTATAATAACCAAAAGCCGTCAAATGGCAAAACAGTAAGAGCATGATGGCCAAACCGCTGATTCTTCTTGCCCAAAAAAGCTTATTTTCCCGCCAGTAGAAAACGCCGGTTTGCCTTTGGGCTTTCACCGTTTCCAAAGTTAATTTCAAGCCCATCAAGGTATGCACCATGATTAGGCCTACCGTTACCCAAGACAGTTCTTTCAGCGCTGTATTGCCCACGCCCAGCATTTGCAGGCTGCCAAAAACAGCATGCAGCAAAAACAAAATCAAAATCACCACTGTTAAAACTGCATTCCATTTTCTCATCGGGGCTTCCCCTTCACCGAAAAAAATAAAATATCCGGCTGCCCAGACAGAGTTGCCACTTGATAATGGTCAGCCATTTCTTTAGACATCACAATGGCATCAAATAATCCAGCCTCCGCTTTGGAAATCAGGAGCAGACCGTTTTCGGGCTTCAGCTGCATTTGGTTTTCCGGCAGACGCAGCTGATAGCGGCGTGCTAACTGCATGGCAGTCGAATCGGCCTCTGCCACCCGGCAATCAACATCACTCATGATCACCCCGGCATCGCCGCCGCTGAAAAAAAGCTGCCATTGCGAAATGGTATCCCTATGCTTGGTGCGGTTGAACAAAACCACGAACTCACCGGACGGCTGCTCCGGCAGCGGCAGAGAGGCGCTGGCCACAGCATCAACCTTTTCTTCCGCCTGAAATAGCGCCGAAATATCAACATACATTGCCGTCGGCAGCCCCAGCATCAGAAAGAGCGCTGTTCCTATGACTGCGATATGCCTGACTGCTTTCATCTGCTCTCCTCCTTGAATGGAATCGGTTTCTCGTCATTCTCTCTATGGTTCTTTCGCACCTGCATTCCTAATTCCCTCAACTTTCCCCCGCTCGAAGTGCTGCGCACTTCTGCCATCGTCTTTTTTGACTCTCTCCCGCTCGAAAAGCGGATGTTTCTAATCGAAAGCTCCGCTTTCTGCCCGGGCGGGCGGTCTGCATGGACTTACTCTTTGGCCTGGTTTAACGCATCCTCAACCGCTTCTTGAAATTCATTATAGGAAATCGTAGCACCGGATATGGCATCGACCTTAGACAAATCGCCGTTTTCAACATACCCGGCGGCATATTTGGGGCAAGCTAACACTGCTTTTTGCGCCTTATTGTAAAAGTCAGCATTGGCAATCTCGCCGTTTTTTTTGCCGTAGTTCTCATCTTTGAGCGTTCCGTCGGTTTGATAGGTCAAATACTGACAGTCCGTAACCTGATTGTCCTTAATCGTAACAGTGGCAACCCCATAGCCGTCGCCGTTGCCGTCTTCATCGCCCTCATAAACCTGACTTTTGCCTTCATAGGTTCCGTCCTTATACTTGGCAGCCGAGCCGCCGCAGGCAGTTAAGCCCACCGCCAGAACCGCAGCACAAAATAGCGCTGTATATTTTTTTTTGCTCATTTTTCTTCCTTTCTAAACAGTAACTCAACTTCCCCATATTCATCTATTCATCAAAACGTCATTTTAGCAGATTACCCGCCCGGACAGAAGTGTGAAGTGCTTCAATCAAGGGAAAATCCCTGCACTGCCGATTCGTGCAGAAAGCTCTTTCCTGCCCGTAAAAAGACTCTTTATTTAACAAAAGATTTAATATTTGCCAAAGTTCGCATTTTGGACATCACTTTTAATCTTGCCATAATCCAGCGTAATCGTCCGCTGGGCTGATTCGGCGACTTCCAAATCATGTGTAACCACAATCAGCGTTGAACCCTGACTATGCAGCTGGCGGAAAGTATCAAGGACAATGTTTTCATTGGCTTCATCCAGATTACCAGTCGGCTCATCCGCCAAAATCAGCTCCGGGTGATTAATCAGCGCCCGGGCAATACAGACTCGCTGCTGTTCGCCGCCGGATAACTGACTGGGCAAATGCTTGGCTCGGTCGGCTAACCCAACCCGCTCCAGCGCTTCCAGCGCTTCCTTTTCATCCGGCAGGGAATGATAATACTGGGCAACCATCACATTTTCCACCGCCGTCAGATAATTAATTAAATGAAACTGCTGGAAAATCAAACCAATCTTATCGCGCCGAATCGCAGTCAGCCCCTTGGCACTTTCCTTTGAAATATCAATCCCGTCAATAAAGACCTCGCCCAGCGAAGGCTTATCCATACAGCCGATAATATTCATCAGCGTGCTTTTCCCCGAACCCGACGGCCCCATAATTGCCGTCCATTCGCCTTTGTTAACCGTCAGACTGACATCGTCCAATGCTTTCAGGCTGCCGTAAATCTTTGAAATATTTTTAAGCTGCAATAAACTCATAATCCAATCTCCTTTTATCGCCAATCCGGCTTTTTATCCGCCCTCTCTCCGGCAATCAGCCCAAATAGCGGATGCCTGATGCCGCCGTCAAGCCAGCTGATAAGATGTTTTTTACTCGCCCTTTAAGACCAGCGCCGGGTCAACATCAATTGCATTTCTAACCGGCAGCAAACAGGCCAGACCCGTAATCACAACCGATACCGCCATCGTTACCGGCAGCAGCAGCGGCTGAAAGGTAATAGAACTGCTAAACACATTCATACTGACAAATTGGGCAAAACCGAAGCCGAAAAACGAACCCAGCAGGCCGCCGATTCCGCCGAGCAAGAGACCTTCGCCCATAAAGCCCCGGATAATGTCGCTGTCGGCCGCACCGAGTGCTTTGCGCAGACCGATTTCCTTGCGCCGCTCGGTTACTACCGCCGTCATGGTAGTCGCCACGCAAATCATCGTCAGCGCCAGCACCACCACCGTAACGATAAAAACCAGCGCCTGCAACTTGGTCAGGACAGCGCTCTCCGATTGGGTAACCCGCTTGACTAACTGCGGCGCAACGGCGCTGACTTCGGCATCAATCTTCTCTTTATAGCTTTCTAATTTATCGCGCGAAGTAGAAATGCTCAGCTCCGCAAGATCCAGCCGCTCCCCGCCGCCGGTAATGGCCTTTAAATCCGCCATCGTCATATAAATATATTCTTCCTCCGAGCCGCCGGTTTCCAAAATACCGGCAACGGTCAGTCTGACCTCCGAACCGGGAACTACTTTTTTTTCTTTCTTATCCTCATTGGCAAAGGCTGCTACTTCAAAAGAATCCCCGATTTTCAGCCCCAGCAGATTGGCCGCTTCCTTGCCAGCCAGCACCTCGGCCGACTTTTCCGGCCAAGCCCCTTCCACATGCCAATAGGGGCTGGTAATCCGAGCACTCGCTAAATCCGTGCCGGCAGCCACTACCGGCTGTTCATGGATTTTTAACGTTTCATAGCGGTAAGGCGTTACCCCCAAAAGTTCTTTGCCCTCAATATAGGAAATACTCTTTTCTACTGCCGCCATGCTAAACTCATCTGTATTTTCCGCCGCCATAAAAATCATATTGGCGCCGTAGTTTCTGAATTGTGCCCCCATCTGTCGCGGCACATCATAATAAATCGTTACCAGTCCCGACAAAATCGTTGCTCCCACGGCAATCGCCAGCAGCGCTACCAGCATCCGCGACCGCCGCCTGATTAGAGAAGCGGTAATCATCTTTAAAAACATCTTTTGTTTGGTCATGTTATGCTCCCTCTAAGCCCGTACCAGCTCTATCCTTCCGTTCCCACGCTGCCTGCTACCGGCCATGCAAAACCTCTGCCGGTCGAAGCCGAAGCAACATCCGAATTGCGGGAATACTGCCGGCTAAAATAACAGTCAGCACCAAAACACCAATCAGCGGAATGACAAATAATTTCATTTCAATCGGCGAACCGAAAACGGTCTGACCGATGATTTGAGCAAAGCCAAAGCCAATCAAATAGCCGACCGCCGCTCCAATCACACCGGTAACTGCAATCTCCGTCAAAAATAGAGCCGAAATTGCACCATCTTTCGCACCAATTGCCTTTAACAGGCCAATCTCACTGCTTCGTTCCATCACGCTGGCCGTTACCAGATTAGTAATACCCAGCGCCGAACCGGCTAAACTAAGAATCGTAATCAGCACCATCAAAAGCTGAATCTTTTCCAAAATTGCTCCCTCTGAATCGGCTACCTGCCGCACCGGCGAAGCAACGGAATCGGTAATCACATCCTGAATCTGATAACAAATCGAACTGACATAAGCCGTACAGTACCACAGCTCATACTGCTTAATCGTCAGGGAACTCGGGTCTTTGGCCGCCTTGACCGCCAGTTCATTATCCGGCGTTGTCAGCGCACTGACCTCAATACTGGTCAAATACCCTTTTTTATCGGCCAAGGTCTGAACCATAGCCATCGGCGCAAAAATCTGCTCCTCGGCACTGTCGCCGGAGTTAAAAATCCCCCGCACCGTCACTTTCTCCTGACCAAAGGGCGTTGACAGGCGAATGGTATCGCCGCTGTGAATATTTTCCCGCTTGGCTAAAGTTTCTCCCACCATAACCGCTTTTTCAGTCTGAGCACCGCTTTGTTCATCCAGCCACTCACCCTCGCGCAAGTCCCACCAAGTTCTGAGATTGCGCAGACCAGTATTTAAGGTTTCACCAGTCGGCAGTTCCAAATGATGATTAAACCAAGTGCCGACCATCGTGGCCTGCTCCCCGCTCTCCAAGGTAACAGCCGTATCTAAAAACGGCGTAAAATCAACGATGTTAAAGGCCCAGAAAATGGTTTTAATATTGCCCAGCTCCGATTCCAAGAGATACGACCCCTTTGCCGAACCGCCTTCAATTTCATACAAATTGCTGACTACCGAAGCCGACTTGGGTACAACCATGATATTAGCACCATAAGTTTTCAGCTCCTGATTTACCTTGTCGCCGACATCCATCATTACATTGAGCATGGCTGTTGCCAGAGATGCGCCCAAAGCAATCGTCATGGCAATCATCAGCATTTTTTTCCACTGGCGCCCGAATGCACCCTTTATCATTCTGAAAAACATTTTATGTCCTCATTTCTTAAAGATTTTTTCATGCTTAATCAAAGTTTCAATCGGTACGATAATATAGCCGTCGGAAATACTGTAATCAATCACAATCGGATTGCAGCCGCCTTTAAAACCAATGGTATTGATATTCATAACCACATCGCACAAATTGCAGACGACTTGACCATTGCGTTCATAATAACCAGTTTCACCGCAAATATCACAAGCGTCCAGCCCAATGCCGTAAGCGGATGAATTCGGCTTTTTAATTACGATAAAGCGAACCGCCACCCCGTTTTCTGTCGTATAGGCAAAACGGTGAAGCCTCCCGTCCTCGACCTGAGTCAAAGAAATATACATATTATTATCCCGCTGTTCACATTCCTCAATCGGAGAAAGTGCTACCACCTTATTATCCCACATCCGGAAAAAAGTCAGCGTCAGAATCACCAGTGCAAAACAAAGTGTCAGCGTAGTGGACCAGCGCCGGATATTCAGCCACTTCGCTCGAATTTTACGATGCTCGGCTGGATTGGTATAGGGCTCTTGCACCCTAAAGCTCCGCAGCCATAAAAGCAGCGGCACGGCAAAAGCAACCGCCATGACCGCATAAAGAAACCAATCGCTTAAATTGGCAGTGTATCTGGCCAGCAGAAAAAATGCCCGCCCTTTAATCAGCCTTTTTGCGTGCAGCACCTGCACCGCTTTGCCAATCTGCTGAAAGCCATTGATAAACAAAACTATATTTAAGAGCCTTGCCATCAGCCGCAGCTCCAGCCGCTTGACCGTATGCCCGGCCGCCAACGCTGCGATGAGCGACAGCACCAGTCCTAAAAAATAGCCAATCAACCGGTAAAAAAAGGCGGTGGACAAAACAGATTCGCCGTTTAGATTAAAATTAAAGGGATAGGCCAAAACCTCCGGCAATGCGTAAAAGACCAAGGTAAAGGCCAAAACCGATGCCAGCGCAGGCGTCAGCCATTCGCCTACTTTCCCCATCTTCTGCCGCATTTTTCGGCTGCTGAAGATATAATAAAAGAGCAGAATGGCGGTAGAAACAGCAAATATACGGACATTCCACATACCAGCTCCGCCAGTGTTATCAATCACTTTTGTTGTGTTTTTTAATACTGCCCGAATAACCGCTGCTATGAGCCCTGCTCCGGCTCCGATTGTGACAATACGCCGCCCCTTTTGTTTAAACTCGGCAAAAACATAGGCATAAAGCAGCCCCAGCAAAATCGCCGGCAGAGCAGTATTTTCCGTAACTAAGATTAAATATTTCAGCATATTGCCAACTCCTGTCTTCTGATTACAGGCCACATCTGTCATCCATTTTCCATGAATGGCTTGCCTGAACGGTAACATCTTTTTTTAACCTAACTTTCCCTGCCCCTTCAAAATCAGTTTTTGACGACAGATACAAACCCGAAAAACACCGGTTCTTCGCAGGGAAAACAAAATATCCCTATTCAACACAGACATATATGATGCCTGTAATACTCAGAAGCAAAAAACCGCTGCCAGAGCCATTTTCTTTTTTCCGAGCATTACACACAGCATATCTTGTTTTTTAACACGACAAGCCAATGCCGCCAAACGGCACTGGCTTATCCTTCTTATCAGCTGGCTCACAGCCGATCTCCTCAACTAATTAACCTTTGCCTGCGATAGGACGATCTCGCCAAGCCCCGGTTTTTACCACTTTTGCGGAGTATATTCCCAGCCCTCATGCGTAATTTGCAGATTGCCGTTTTTGAAATAGTCGTCAAACGAACCTCCCGGGCCGGTTTCTGCATCGGTGTGCAGCAAATATCCATTTTCTTCCGGATTGTGGAAAGTAAAGGTAACAGCATAGGTATCTGCCTTATCCAGCTTAATGTTGGCACCGTAGTGCGGACCATCGGAAGCACTCATAACCATGAAAGTACCTTCGGCAGCCACATCACCTTTGCCGTTATTGCCGACAACCTTGTAATCAACCGTCAAATACGGTACCCAGTCGCCCAAGCCGTAGCCTAATTTGTTTTCCAGCGCTTTGATATCGCACTCTAAATGAATGTTAAAGCCTTCGATATTTTCGTTGCCGTTAGACATCGGCACCGGTTGGAAATAAACAGCCGATACGTTCATAAAACCAACTTCTTCGTCTTCAAAAATCGGATATTCCGTAAATCCGGCTTCATTCCCGGTAGCAGCCTGATCGGTTTCTACCTTGGCGGTATTTTCCTTGGAATCGTCTTTCGACTGTTCCTTTTGTTGTTCCTTGGCTTGTTCCTTTTGTTGTTCCTTTTGTTGTTCCTTGGCCTGTTCTTTTTGTTGTTCCTTCGGCTGTTCCGCAGTCTTGCCGCAGCCGGCCAGTGCCAGAACCATTGCCAGCGCTAAAAGCATTGCACCATATTTTTTCATCTTAAGTATCTCCTTCCAGAAAAACATATTTACCGGTTATTTCCTTTGCGCCAAATAATCGATAAAAGTAACTAAAGTTATCTCTTGCCCAGTCTGAATGAATCGTCCCATCATCCTCCCCTTTTGGCATTTATCATTACCCCGCGCCAGCCGAAACAGGCGCAGGAATAACTTCATAATTCAACTTCCTCCTAATCAAAGCGCTGCACACTTCTGCCCGAGCGGGCGACCTGCCATAGTTTTTTGACTCTATCCCGCTTAAAGAGCGGGTACATAGACTTCATATTCTTTACTTAACTTTGCCGACAGCTGCGGCACCGCCCGCTTTCGCTTCTAATTCCAGCCGCATTTTCTTATTTTTGCGAACCTGCAGCCCAAAGGTAACCACCGTAATCACCAGCAGAATAAACTGCGGAATCAAGGTTTCATACAGCGGGTAAATTCCTAAGATATCCAGCACCTCGGTAACCTGAAACCAGTTTTGGTACGCCGCTTCAATCAGGCCGCCCTCAATAAACTCCTTGATGCCGGCACCCAAAAAGCAAATCGCCATCACTGCCATCAAAATACTGGTCGCTAAGAAAAACGGCTTGAGCGGCAGACGAATACTGAGAAAACGAATCAGCAAAAAGACCACCACCAAAATCGCACAGCCCGAAAGAAAACCAAGCCACACCATATTGGCATTGCTTTCCTGCATCAGCGGCTGATAAAACAAAATAACCTCCGCTCCCTCGCGAAAAACTGCCAGCCATGCCGTAAAGCCAAGAGCAATCGCACTTCCCCGCTCCAGTGAACCGGCTACCTTGCTTTCAATATACTGCGACCACAGCGCCGATTCCGATTTTGACACCATCCAGTTACTGACATAAAACAGAACCGCCACCGCCAAGAGCGCCGCCGCTCCTTCAATAATCTCCTGCGACATGGCATTTTCTGGGTTAATCTTTTTCAGATAATCAATAAAATAAGCCATGATAAAACTGCACACGACCGCAAAAGCTGCTCCGAAATAAACCGGTGTAACGCTGCGCTTGTTGCCAGTTTTAATCAAATAAGCAATAATCGCACCAACAATCAAGATGGCTTCTAAGCCTTCCCTAAGAATAATCGCCAAACTCCCGATAAAGGCTGCCACCGCCCCACCGGCCGGATTTTTCGGCGTTGGGCTTTGATTGTCAGAAGGCTGCGCTTCTGTATTTTCCACATTTTCGGCTGCCTTTTGATCGCCCGGCCGACCGTCCGGCTGCAAAACATCAGCATCCTCATGCAGCATATCGCTTAATTTTTTGCCTTCCGCTTTGACCGCTTCCAGACTGCCGTCGTCTTTTTTAACCGCTTTGCGGAAAGCCACAAACTGCAGTTCAACCGCACTGACCCGGCTGCCGGAAATATAAGTCATGACATTGCGCTCAAAGCCTGTGGTTTCATAATAGCCCCAATATGTCGCCTTGGCATATTCGTAAGCATCCTTTTTCTCACCCGCTTCGTATAATTCCTCTACCCGGCCAATCAAAACATCAATCGCATCGGCAACTTCATGCCAGTTGCGCTCCTCTAAGCCATTGGCTGCCGAATATTCTTCCCATGTTTTATAATATTTTGCTTCTTCGGCCAACACTGCCCCCGGCAGCATGAACAACAGAATCAGCACTAATACCGCACTAAATAAATTCCGTAATCTTTGTAGCTTCTGCTTTTTTTTCATCTTGCTCCCTCTTAACGACATCCCTGCTCCGCCGCCGGAACATAGTCCTGTTCTGCAATTTTATATTGCCCGGCAAACTCGCCCGCTGCAAATGCTTCATTTAATATATGATCCGAAAAACCGACCGCTCCTTTTAAAAAGTAGGAATACTGTTCCTGCTGCGCATCCCATGTGGCATCTAAGTGATAATATTTGCCGTCTAATTCCACGATATTCCATGCATGCAGCTGTTCCGCATTTTTGCCGGTAACCGAGCCAGTTACAATCCTGACATTTATTCCCGCCTGCCGCAGCAGTCGGTACAGAGCAACACAGTAACCCTGACAAGTGGCGTTTTCCTGCACCAGTGCCGCATAAGCAGTAGAACGCATGAAATAATGGGGATTCTTGCGGTGCACCTTGTCATATTTGACATGGCGGCAAACATAATCATAAGCAGCTTTAACCTTGTCATAATCTGGCATCTCCTCGTCCCGAGCCAGTTCCGCCCCAATCTCTGCCAGTTTTCCAGTCACTTCCTCTTCCTGAAATAAATACAAATAATACTTGGGAATAATCTCAACCGTGTAAAAATACCCGCCGTCAGAAGTGCGCCGCCTGCATTTCTGCTCATAGCCCCCATACTGATAGCGAATATAATCGCCCTCATCCGGCCGCTCGGTTTCCTGCAAGGCAGCTTCCACCCAAGCATCAACCACAGCCGTCATCTCCGCCAAAACATTCCGTTTCTGCTCAAAAGAAATCACAATTCGCTGCGAATGCAGCCGCAATGCCTGACGAATTTCAGCGACGACCTCGCTTTCATTGGCAATCACCGCCGGCACTACTTCTCTGCCCGCACCTTTGCTTTTCCCCGGCAGCGCCAATACTGCACTTATAAGAAAAGCTGCAATTGCTCCGACTATCAAAAGCCTTTTTTGCCCTATCACCCTGCGCACCTTTCTCTCTGACCGCTGCTGCCTGCATCCGTCATTTTTCAGTTAGCCGACACTAACCCCGGCCACAAAAAAGAATGCTGAAACACTTATTGTTTTCTGTTTGAAAATTTCAGCACCGCCTATCTTTTTTTCTTCGCTGCTGTTTTTTAATATCGCTAATGATAATCATTCTTATCAAAGCTTATTGAAAACATAAGTATTATGCCATAGGAAAATCGGCTTGTCAATATATAAATTTTGCTTTTTCATGCCAGAAACGGCTTTCTCGGCGGTTTTCCAAGATTTTCATCAAATTCCTGAACTTGTTTTGATAAAAATTACATCAACTTTTCATAAACTATAAAAATATCCAACATTATTAACTCAACTTTCCCATAGTCTTTTTTGGCTCTGTCCCGCTCAGAGAGCGGGTGCATGGGCTCACTCTCGCGATTTTCTTCGCAAATCGCATTCCGTTCCTGCCCATGCAACGAGCCTAAAAAAGACTGTTCTGACGAACATGGGAAAGTTGAGTTATTAAATTCACTTGGCCGGATGCTTGTTTTTTGTTTTTACTTTTGTTATACTAAACTTAGCTTCTTTCATTTAAAATGGAAGTAGGCACTATAAACCCAACTTTCCCTTGATCGAAGTGCTGCGCACTTCTGCTCGGGCGGGCAACCTACCTTGTCGAAAGCTCTGCTTTCTGCCCGGGTGGCGACCTACCTAAAAAAGACTGTTCTGACGAACATGGGAAAGTTGAGTTATAAAGATAACAATTTTTTAAAGGAGGAGAGAAAAGGATGAAAAAAAAGTTTTATTTGCCCCTGCTTTGCCTGCTGCTGATATTGGCGGCTGCTCTGCCGGCTGAGGCGGCAGTAAATGCAGTACCTTCGAGCGTTAAGGTAAAGGTTGGCCAAAAAAAGGTAGCCGTTTGCGCCTATAATATTGACGGCGCCAATTATTTTAAGCTGCGGGATGTGGCGATGGCTTTAAAAAACAGCCCCAAGTCATTTAATGTCAGTTGGAACAACACCACCAAAAGCATTGCCTTGACTAAAGGCCAAAAATACCAGCCAGTCGGCGGCGAGTTGTCCCCGGATTTGCCAGCCATTACTTCCATCGCACCCAGCGAAGCCGGTTTAATCTTGGACGAAGTTCCGGCCAAGCTAACCGCCTATACGATTAACGGCAATAATTATTTTAAGCTCCGCGACCTGTGCGCCTTACTGGAAATCGGCATAACTTATTCCGCCGAGCAAAACCAAATTCAGCTGCGGACTGATACGGACTACGTCCGCTCGGCTTTCCTTGAATTAGCCGATAAAGAGCCTAATGAATACCAATTCGTTAAAGTCTATAATTCCAAATATCTGTACAGCGTTGAGCTGCCCGCCATTTTGGCCGGTCTGCCTTTAAATCACGCTGGTGACGGCTTGACTGTGTATGATGACAGCGATAAAGACCACACCTCTTACAGTAACTTAAGTGTTTTTGCCAGCTATAACGTGCTTGACCAAACATTGGAGGAAGCGGCACAAGGACTGCTCAGCTACATTCCGAATATCGATAAAGAGCTGCTTTCTATCACTCCGATTTCGGTTAAAGGTGCACAAGCCGCTTACAAATTGAACTATGTCGGTGAATATTATATTCAAGCCGTCATCGCCAAAAAAAATGATGCCTTTTACTATCTCACTTATCATTGCGGCAACTTCAATCTGATTGACAGCCGCTTTTTGCCGGTATTATCTGATTTGTACTCCCGTATGGAAGAAAGTTTGACCATTTACTAAGTTTTTAACCCTACCATCCCTTTTTAGGC
Source organism: uncultured Lachnospiraceae bacterium (assembly GCA_963545585.1). Classification (GTDB taxonomy): domain Bacteria; phylum Bacillota; class Clostridia; order Lachnospirales; family Vallitaleaceae; genus W11650. The sequence goes on along the minus strand of CAUUKX010000032.1, from coordinate 124 downwards.
TCTATGTCCTAGAAAAGCAGGCTTGTCAACAGATAAATTTCGCTTTTCTATAGCAGAAACAGCCTTTTTAGCGAATTTCTAAATATTTCATCCAATTTCAGAACCTGTTTTTATAAAAATCACT
>CAUUKX010000031.1:0-20729 GCA_963545585.1 uncultured Lachnospiraceae bacterium | reverse complement strand
TTAAAATTGGCGGCAGGCGGGACGAGTGGCAGAGCAGACGAAAGACAGGAATGGATAAACCGAGAAAGGAGAAAACATGGATAAAAAGCAGGATGAAAATATCATTTGGCCGGAGCAGCCGGAAACCGCAGCGGATATCATGCCGCCCGTACCGCAAACAGCGGAAATAACAGAAACAGAGGAACCAGCGGAAACAGCAGAAGCGGCAGAAACGGCGGAACTACCGGAGGAAGAAAGAGCGGCTGCTTTTGTTAAACAGCCGGATAAAGCCAAAAATAAAGAATTCGTCCACACATTAGTGATGGCACTGACCTTTTTAATCATTTCCCTGAACGGCGCTTTTACGATTTTGCAGAATTCACAAAATTTTGTGATTGTCAGTTTTAAACTAATTTTTTTACTGCTGCTGTCGGGGCTTTTGACCAGCTATTTTTACTTTTTTCAGCGGGATAAAATTACGGAATTAAAAAATGTAATTCTCTTAGCTTGTTTTTTGCTGGTCGGCATCGTGCCGTCAATGTATCTGGCTGGGTCTTTGCCTTATCTGATGCCGCTTTTGCTGGTTATTATGCTGACAGCGACGGTGTTTGCTCAGGATATTGCGCTGATGTATGGCTTTGGAGCGGTGCTGCTGGTGGCAGCGACGGGAGAGCTGGATTGGGTGGATATTTTGATTTTATTAAGCATGATTTTGCTGAGCCATCAGCTTTTGCCCTATATTCGGCAGCGGAAAAATGTTATTTATATTGCGCTGGCCAGTATGGCAGCGTTTGGGCTGCTGGTGCTGTTCGGACATTTGGCCAGAACCGGTAACATCCAAGGTTTTGTTTGGCTGAACTTGGTTTACGGCATGATTAATGGCTTAATTTCCGTGATCTTCTTGATGGGAAGTCTTCCTTTGTGGGAATCGGCTTTTGACGTGGTTACACCCAATAAGCTGATGGAACTGGCCAATACCAATAATGAAGTCTTGCAGCAATTGCTGCGGGAAGCGCCGGGAACGTATCATCACAGTTTAATGGTGGCTAATTTGGCGGAAAAAGCGGCAATTGATTTAAAGCTTGATGCGCTGCTGGTCAGAACCGGGGCAATGTATCATGATATCGGCAAGTTAAAAAATCCGAATTATTTTATTGAAAATCAGTCCGGTGAAAATCCGCATGATTTTCTGCCGCCACAGGAAAGCGCCGCCATCATTATCGGTCATGTTGAAGAAGGGCTGCGGATAGCTAAAAAGATTCGCTTGCCGAAAGCGGTCACAGCTTTTATTCGGGAGCATCATGGTGACCGGTTGGTAATTTATTTTTATCAAAAGGCGTTAAGTCAAAGCGGAGGAGCGGAAGTTCCGCCGGAAGCTTACCGCTATCCGGGGGCGAAACCGCAGAGCAAGGAAGCGGCGATTGTGATGATGGCTGATGTCGCAGAGGCAACAATTAAGAGTTTGCCGGAAGCGGAGCGGAGTTTGGAGCGGATTGAGCAGATAATTGATCAGGTGACGGCACAGTTAGTAATGGAAAATCAACTGATTGAATCGGGCTTATCCTTTAAAGAGTTTGACCGGACGAAGGCTTCTTTTGTGGCGGTTTACCGCGGGCTTTATCATGAGCGCATCAGCTATGGGAGAATATAAATGATTGAATTTTATGACATGAATGGATTAATGAATCAGGAAATGGCGGAGTTTGCTGCCCGGACAGCGGAACGGGCGGTTGCTTTGCTGGCCTTGCCGGCGGCGGTTGATATCTGCCTCAATATCGTCACGCTGGAGGAGATCCGGGAGTTGAATGCCGAGCAAAGAGAAATTGACAGTGTTACGGATGTATTGTCTTTTCCTATGCTTTTCTTTGAAAGCCCAATGGAGGAAGCGGCCTTTTCTCAGGCCGATGTCAGTGCCTTAAATCCGGAAACCGGGAATATCTTTTTGGGCGATATTATTTTATGCTTTGCGAAAGCCAAGGAGCAGGCGGCGGAATACGGCCATAGTTTGGAAAGGGAGGTTGCGTTTTTAATTGTGCATAGCCTCCTGCATTTGGTCGGCTATGATCATATGACGGCCGAGCAAGAGGCGGAGATGTTTGGCCGCCAGGAAAAAATGCTGAAGGAAATGAATATTAACCGTTAAACCAAAGGGGGAGACAATGAAATATCAAAGGATTCTGTTGGTATGTTTATGCATTATGCTGGCGGCAGCAGTCGGCTGCGGCAAAAAAGAGCCGACCTTTGAGGAGAAACAGGCGGCAGCCGAAGAAAAGCTGAAGCAGGAAAGGGCAGAGCAGGAAAGAGTAGAGCAGGAAAAGAAAAAACAGGAGGAAGAAGCTAAAATAGCGGAAGAAAAAAGAAAAGAGGAGGAGCAAAAGCGGCTGGCGGAGGAGGAGAAACGGAAGCCGAAAAGTCCTTTATCTGGACTGACGATGCGGGAAGACCTGACGAACCGCCGGTCGGTGGGGATTATGATCAGCAATATTGAGCATGCCCTGCCGCAGTCAGGGATTGAGTCAGCGGAGGTGATTTACGAAACTTTAGCTGAGGGCGGAATTACTCGTTTGTTTGCACTTTTTCATGAATTTGATAATGAAAAAATCGGGCCGGTGCGGAGCTGCCGTCATTATTTTCTGGATTTTGCACTCGACCATGACGCAGTTTATCTGCATGCCGGTCAATCACCGCAGGGAGAGGTGGCGATTAAGGAACTTAAAATTTCGGATATCAACTCCATCAGTTATTTAAGCAATATTGCCTTTTATTTGGATCCTAACCGGAAACGGCCGCATAGTACTTATACCAGCTACGACCGGGTGATGACCGGCTGGGAAAAGCAAAATTACCGGAAAGAACCGAATCCGGAAACCGGAACGAAGCTGCATTTTTCTCAGGATGAAGAAATTCTGCTGTCGGCGGGCAAGACGATTCATACCTTAAAGCTGCCGTTTTCCTATATTGACACGCCTTACTTTACTTATGACGAGGAGAAAAAAGAGTATCTGCGTTTTCAGTTCGGCAAACCGCATATTGATGTGGAAACCGGCAATCAATTGCGTTTTACCAATATTATTTTGCAGATTGTTGATGTTTGGAACATCAAGGGCGACGATGCCGGTCGGGTCGATATGAAGCTGCTCGGCGAGGGCAAGGGTTACTTCTTTACCCGCGGCAAGATGGTGCCGATTACTTGGAAGAAGGAAACGCATGTTAAAACGACACATTATTATGATGAAAAGGGTCAGGAGATTTTGCTTAATCCAGGTAAGACTTGGATTGCTGTTTATCCGTCCGGACGGCTTGATCTGGTAGAGATGAGCGAAGAATAGAAGAAAAGACAGGCGGTTGTTATTGAAGAATTTGTCGTCCGGGCTGTCGGTAAAGCAGAGCGGACGGTTTGAGGAGCATGAAAAGCTGAGAAAGTAATTACAGCATTTAAGAGGACATCATGGACAAAAAAGCGATACATATTGCCAAACAAGGTGCTGTTTTAGCAGCTGCCTCTCTTTTGGTACGAATCATCGGGGTACTTTACCGGATTCCGATGACTAACATTTTGGGAAATGAGGGGAATGGCTATTATAACAATGCCTTTAATATTTATACTTATTTATTGATTGTTTCCAGTTATGGCATGCCAGCGGCAATTTCCCGGATTGTTTCCGGCAAGCTGGCATTACGGCAGAGAAAAGAAGCACATTTGATTTTCAAGGCTTCCATTTGGCTGAATATCTTAATCAGTGCCTTTTTTTCTGCTGCTTTATTTTATATTGCCGCTCCATATGCCAATTTTATTCATGTTCCAGGTGCGGAGACGGCGATTAAGTGTTTGGCACCGTCGCTTTTGATTTTTGCAGTGATGTCTTCGTTCCGGGGGTATTTTCAGGGAATGAATACCATGGTGCCGACGGCGGTCAGTCAGGTTATTGAGCAGATCTTTAACGCAACTTTCAGTATTTTGCTGCCGTTGTGGCTGATAAAAAAAGGGGGAGCGGAGCTGGCCGCCGCCGGCGGTACAATCGGAACTGGGATCGGTGCTTTGATGGGGCTTTTCTTTTTACTGTTTTTGTACGGGCTTTACTGCGGGCGGATGCCGAAGGCAGTGACGGCTCAAAATTCGTTGGCACTGGGTCAACTGCCGGGGCTTTGGCGGACGATTTTAATGACCAGTATTCCGATTGTAATTGGGACGGCGACTTTTAATATTTCAACTATTATTGACGATATGATGTTTTCCCGGGCTTTATTTTTTCATAATTATTCGCATACCGAGATTGCGGTTTTAAATGGGATTTTAAGCGGGAAATATACTTTGATTATCACTATGCCGATTGCAATTGCTTCGGCTTTGGCGGCGGCGAGTATTCCGAGTATTTCGGCGGCGACGGCATTGGCTGACCGCCAGGCTATGCTGGTGCGGGTTAGTACGGCGCTGAAGAGTTCGGTACTGATTGCCATGCCGGCCAGTGTTGGGATTTTTGTGCTGGCGGGGCCGATTTTAAAGCTCCTGTTTAAGATGGATGAGTTTGCACAGGTGACGACGGATATTTTAAGGATTGGCGCAGTGACGGTTTTATTTTTCAGTGTGTCTACTTTGTCGGTTGGCTTGTTGCAGGGCATGGGTCATATGGGGATTCCTGTCCGCTCGGCTTTAAAGGCGATAGCGATTAAGGTGGCGTTTAATTTTTTGGTGTTTTATGCTTTTAATTTGAACTTGTATGGAGCGGCTTATGCCAATATTGTGTTTTCAGCGGCATCAGCGTATTTTAATTTATCGGCGGTTGTGCGCCGGTCGAAGGTGCAGCTTAATTATGCCGAGCTTTTTGGCCGGTCGGCGGCGGCTTCCATTTTAATGGGCGGCTTGACGTTTTTGACTTATTTGATTGCTGACATTTTTTTGCCGAATGGGACTTTAGGGAATGCAGCGGCAACTTTGCTGGCAATTTTGGTGGCGATGGCGGCTTATTTTGTTTTGATTATTCGCTTGAGGGTAGTTTCGATAGAGGAATTGCAGGAGATGCCTTTTGGCGGACGGCTGGCCAGACTGGCGAAGAGGATGATATAGTTGGGTTTACAACTCAACTTTCCCATGTTTTGCAAAAATAGAACGGTCTTTTTTAGATAGACAACCCGTCAGGCAGAAGTGCATAGCACTTTGATTATGGGGAAGTTTAGTGGCCAGTCGCATGTTCTTTCAGCACTTGTTCAAAACTAGCGTCCTGCGGACGCATCGAACAGTTGAACTGCGTGCAGAAAGAACACGCTCTGGCTTAGGCTTAAAGGTTTAGAATTTGGTTGCATAATGTCTTGATACTTGTTCAAAATTCACTTGCAGTTTCTAATGAAATTTTAATCGGATTCCACAAATTGCGGACGACTTTTTTCGGGAAAAGGGGTATACTGAGGGAGTCGGAGGTGGCTTATGAGGAATCGGATTTATAAGTATTTTTTGTTGTCTTTTTTGATTGTGGTGGGTGGGATTGTTTATTTTACTATGCTGCATTCTAATCAGATTGTGATTAAGAGTGTGTCTCAAAGCCAAGGGGAGGCGGAGAACGGAGTAGTCTCTAAAGAACTGGGTCAACAGGAGAATATGGGGTCTCAGTCAAAGCAGCTTAATTCTCAAGGCGTGAAGCAAGAGAGTGAGGGTGAGCAGAAGCTGGATGTTCAGCCGGGCAGCGGGCAGCCGGAGAATCGGAACACCACGGCTTTAAGTGAAAAGGATTCAGTGACCGAGCCGCAGGGAAAGGATGCGGCAAAGGAAAAAGCGGTAGAGGATAAAGGCGAGGGAAAAAAGGTTAATATCAATACGGCCGGTAAGGCGGAATTGATGACGTTAAAGGGGATTGGGGAGAAGAAGGCGGAGTTGATTATAAAGGATCGGCAGGAGCGGGGAGCTTTTCGCAGGATTGAGGATATTATGCGGATTAAGGGGATTAAGAGCAAGGCTTTTCAGAAGATTAAGGATCAGATTGTGGTGTCGGATTAGTGAGCGAGAGGAGGGAGCGGCCGTGGCGAAAAGGATTTTGGTGGTGGATGATGAGAAGCTGATTGTCAAGGGTTTGAAGTTTAGCTTGGAGCAGGACGGCTACTTGGTGGATACGGCTTTTGATGGTGAAATGGCTTTGGAGCAGGCGGGAAAAAATGATTATGATTTGATTATTTTAGATGTGATGCTGCCGGGCAAGGATGGTATGGAGGTGCTGCGTCAGATTAGGGAGAGGAGCATGACGCCGGTGATGATGTTGACCGCCAAGGGTGATGATATGGATAAGATTTTGGGTTTGGAGTATGGTGCGGATGATTATATTACCAAGCCTTTTAATATTTTGGAGGTGAAGGCGCGAATGAAGGCAATTTTGCGCCGGAACGAAGTAGCAGCGGCGCAGCGGCGGGAGCAGGAGGATATGACGCTGGCGGCTGGTCTTTTGTCCTTGCGGCCGGAGAGTCGGCAGGTTTTTATGGATGGGCGGGAGATTGTTTTAACGGTTAAGGAGTTTGATTTGCTGGAGCATTTGATGCGGAATCCGAATAAGGTTTATAGCCGTGAGAATTTGTTGAGTATTGTTTGGGGCTATGATTATCCGGGCGATGTGCGGACGGTGGATGTTCATATTCGTCGTTTGCGGGAGAAGATTGAGCGGACGCCGGGAGAGCCGGAGTATATTATGACGAAGTGGGGGATAGGGTATTACTTTTCGCTGCTTTAAACCCGGTCGCAAAATAGTTTGACACTTGTTCAAAACTTGCGCCTTGCGGGCGCTTCAAACAGTTGAACTGCGTGTCAAACTATTTCGCTCCGGCTGGGCGAGAAAATGAGAAGAAGGGGAAATGCTCATCTGATAAAGGGATGTTATGAGTTTATGTTGCGGCGGGGGGATGGTTTTGCTATAGGGTAGTAGAGATGAGAGGAGTTGGGGGGTGAAGGGTTTGGCAGAAGAAATTGATAGAAAAGATGAGGTAATGCTTGTAAATCAAGAATTTCTTGCGAAAAAGATTTATATAGTCAGGGGACAGAAGGTCATGCTGGACTTTGAGCTTGCAGAGATTTATGGATATGAAACGAAGGTTTTTAATCAGCAAGTTAAGCGAAATATGAAAAAAGATAAAACAGTTGACAAAATGGCTGTAGAAATTTACAAGGAGGAATGATATGTTTTATTCTCCATTGAGATATCCAGGAGGCAAAGGGAAACTTGAACCATTTATGGAGCTGTTAATTAAGCAAACCGGACATGTGGGTGGAATCTATGTGGAGCCATTTGCTGGGGGAGCAGGTATTGCATTAGAATTGTTAGAAAAAGGGATTGTTAATGATATAGTAATTAACGATTTGGATAAAGGAATATATTCGTTTTGGAGAGCGATTTTTACAGAAACGGATAGATTTATAAATGATATACAAAATGTTGAATTGACTATAGATGAGTGGAATAGGCAGAGAGAAGTACTTGATAATTGCAACCGATACAGTTATGAGCTTGGCTTTGCAGTATTTTATTTAAATAGAACTAATAGGTCGGGAATAATAAAAGGCGGCGTAATTGGAGGGATGGAACAGTTAGGCAATTGGAGAATAGATGCAAGATTTAACAGAAGAGCATTAATTGAACGTATTGTTAAGATTGCAAATCAAAAAAAGCATATCCATTTGTACAATAAAGACGTTAATTCATTTATTCAAAAATATTTACCTAAATATCAGAAAAATGCATTTGTGTATTTTGATCCACCATATTTCGAGAAAGGAAAACAATTGTATTTAAATTTCTTTTCATATGATGATCATGTTAGAATTGAGAGAATGATATGCAATCAAGTTAATTGTGATTGGGTTATTACATATGATGATGTTCAGGATATTGCGGATATTTACAAAAACCATATTTTGAGAAGATTTGATTTAAAATATAGTGCTGCTGTAAAACGAAAAGCAAGTGAAATTATTATATTTAGGCGACAAGATATGATTCCAACAGATAATCAGTTGCGACAGAATGGAATATGCGTGAATTTACGGTAAAGGGGAGAGTGGAATGTATAAGCTATTAAAATTGAATGATTTTAGACAATTTAAGAATATGGATATTTTATTAGGAAAAAGATTAACAGTTTTAGCTGGTCGAAATTCAACAGGGAAATCTACGATTTTGGGGATATTGGCCAACAGTGGTGAATTAAAGAAGAAAGAAGGGACCACTTATTCCGAGGGGCAATTTAGAGCAGAATTTAGTGAGATTTTTCATGGAAGCAAAAAATATGATACATCAGGCTCAGATAGAATACAAATAGATATAGTTGATGAAAGTGATAACATAATAGACTATAGAAAATTTAGAACTGCTTGGCAAAATGATAGTGGGAAAGAGCGATTTAGAGTTATTCCATTAAAATTACTTGAAGATGGGAAAAAAACAGAAGCTAAAATGCAGATACCTGTAGTCTATTTAGGGCTATCTAGATTATTCCCTATAGGTGAAGCTAATGAGGATAAAATAACTACAAACAAGATAAAGTTTACAGATGAAGAACACAAAAAGTGGTTTGTTGAGCAATATAGGCAGATATTATCACTATATGATACGGTTATGGATGTTAGCAATTACTCAATAGGAGAAACGGATAAGAAAAAAGGTGTTGGAATAGAAACGGATAAATATGATTATCTTACCAATTCATCTGGTCAAGATAATCTAGGGCAGATTTTAATGTCTATTCTTTCTTTTAAGAGATTGAAAAAGAACAGAGAAGAGTGGACAGGGGGACTTTTGCTGATTGATGAAATAGATGCAACACTTCATCCAGCAGCACAAAAGAGGCTGATTGATTTGTTGATAAAGGAAGCAAAGGAAAACAATATACAAGTTGTGGTTACAACTCATAGTTCGGATTTACTTAAGCATATTTGGAATAAGACAGCACATAATAATGATAGTAAGAATAATGTTGAATTGTATTATTTTACAAATGGGAACAGGCGTTTGGAAATGAAGCGGAATCCTGATTATTCAACAATTGAAAATGATTTATTGGTGGAATCTATGCTGCAAAATTCAAATAAAGTAAAGGTTTACTCAGAAGATGAAGAGAATAGATGGTTTATAAGCAAACTAGTGCCAGAATATTTGCCTTATGTAGAGATTGTAGATGTCAAAATTGGTTGTACTCAGTTATTAAGTTTATATACGGGCGATATATCATACTTTGGTAATGTACTTATTGTACTTGATGGAGATGTAAAGGATAAAGATTTGCAAATAATTCCGAAACAGTTAAGAGAGAAGTTGGATAATATAATAAAATTACCAGGGGCTGTAAGGCCAGAGGAAGTAATATATAAATATATTTTAAGTTTGGAATCAGAGCACCCATATTGGGAAAATGCTGCTAAAGTAGACATGAATTGGACCTATTTCAAGGAGAATGGGCCGAATTCATACAGATATAATAAAGAAAAGGATAGAGAAAAATATAAAAAATGGTTTGCTGATCATGAGATGATTTTTAATTCGACAAAGCTATTTGAATTTTGGGCTAATGATAATACGGAACTGGTTGAAGAGTTCAAAAAGAATTTTATTAAATCATACAATGCGGTGGCAAGTAGAATATTTTCTATCACAATTAAGGTATAGTTAATTTCTTAACAAGAAAGAGCTTTTTGATAGGATTGGATAAAGGTTTGAATAGACCGGCGGTTGCTATTTTGATGATTGGTCGTAGCGGAATGTTTTATTTTGAAAACCACGGGATTGGGTAATGGGAGAAGCATGAAGAAGAGAAGTATACAGAATCAATTGAATATTGCTTTTGTATCAATCGGCGTGATCGGAATCTTGACGGTTACTTTTATCATGGCTTTTTTGGTTTATAATAATTATAATCGGGAGTTGGAGCGGAAGATGGCGATGGAGGCCAACATGATTGCGGGTGAGTTGGCGGCGCAAAACTTTTTTAACCGTTATTATTATGAACTGGAGAAATTATCGGTTTTTGCGGAGGTAAGTCATCGGGTTTTAATTTTGAACCGTCAGGCCAGTGTGATTTATGATACAGAGGATATTGATCGGGGAAAGCTTTATGCAGTGCCGGAGGTGATTCAGGCTTTGAACGGAAAGCTGTCCTATGCCTATGCCAAGCAAAGGGAAGTGCGGATGGTGGTCTTGCCAGCTAAGAGTATTGACAGCGATGTGATTCAAGGCGTAGTGGTGGTGATGGCTTCTAACCGTGAGGTAATGGCGACACTGCGGATGATGATATATGCTGGTTTGGGTGTGATTGTTTCGGTGATTTTTTTGATTTTGATGGCAAGCTTCTGGCTGTCCGGTTTTATTACTAAGCCGTTTACTGAGCTGACCAGACAACTGAACCGGATTAAGGATGGTAATTTTGATGAGATTAAGGGCGATGAGCGAGCCAAGGAGATTGATGAAATTATTAGCGCAGCGAATCATATGATTCGCAATTTAAAGGATATTGAGGAAAATCATAAGCAGTTTGTGGCCAATGTCAGCCATGAACTGAAAACGCCGCTGAGTTCGATCAAGGTGTTGAGCGATTCGTTGCTGGGACAAAGCAATATCGAAGAAGAGCTGTATCAGGAGTTTTTGCAGGATATCAGTAATGAAGTGGAGCGGGAAAACCGGATTATCAATGATTTGCTGACTTTGTCAAAAATGGGCAACCAATCAACTGCCCTTAACATTAAGGAAATTTCAGTGAATGAGCTGCTGGAAACGGTGATGAAACGCTTAAAGCCGCTGGCTGATAAAAAGGGAATTCAGATGTTTTTTGAAAGCAGCCGGGAGATTCAGGCGGAACTGGATGAGATTCAGATTACTTTGGCGTTCAGCAATTTGGTGGAAAATGCAATCAAATACAATCAGGAAAACGGTGTGATTCATGCCAAATTAGATGGTGATCTGAAAAACTTTACCGTTGAAATTATAGATACGGGGATTGGGATTACAGAGGAAGAAATATATCATATTTTTGATCGCTTTTATCGGGTCGATAAGGCCAGGTCGAGGGAAACCGGCGGTACCGGTTTGGGGCTTGCGATTGCCAGACAGGCGGTTTTGCTGCATCAGGGCAATATTCAGTGCCGCAGCGAGATTGGTCAAGGTTCGGTGTTTGCGATTACTTTGCCGTTAAAATACAGAACTTAATAGGCTTATTAATTTAATGGTTCGCCGAATGTCCGGCCAAGAGGGGGGCGGTTTACTTCGCGCTTGGATTGGCAGATTTTTGTTTGCGCAAAAAGATGAAGCCTTTCGGCAGGGCTGCGCAGAAAAGTTCTTAAAGTTCTTAATAAGAGGGAAGCGGAATTGGGAAGAAAGTTTTTTCAGAAAGCAGATATAAAGATGAAGAAAAAAATACTGATAATTTTATTACTGTTTGTAACGGCAGCAGCGGTCTGGTATTTATTGAAGCAAAGTCAGGCGGGCAAGGGCATTTCGATTTTTTTGCCGGATGAAGCGGGTAACTGGCGGGCGGTGCCGACGGATATTTCGGATGAGGCGACGCCGGAAAATTTAGAAAGGGCAATGCGGCTTCTTTTGGCGGGCTTTCCGGAAAGAGGGCTGCCGACTGTGTTTTCGCCGGAAATTGAGTATTACAGCATTTTGCGGCAAAACGAAACGGCAGTTGAGATTAATTTTAAGCAGGGCTATGCGAAAATGCCGGATTTGCAGCAGGGCTTATGCGAAGCGGCACTGGTTCATACCTTTTCTGGATTTTCTGGATTGGATAGAATTTACCTTTATGAAGAAGGGATGCCTTTGTCATCGCTTGACCGGCATTTGGCGTTTGAGCGCAAGGTTGGGGACGCCTATTTGTCTTTTGTCGACAGTACGGAGCGGATAATTACCGAAACGGAAACACTGTATTTTTTTGATGGACAGAGGGGCAAGTTGACGGCTGTCAGAAAAAATGTCAGCCGGTCAGTTTATGAGAGTAGGGGACGGGCTTTGCTTGCTGCCTTGCAGAAGAATCCGGCAGAGCCTGAATTAAAGAGTCTTCTGGACGGGAATATTACGGTGAATGATGTCCGAGTCCGCAGCGGAGTTTGTTATGTGGATTTTGATCAGGATTTTGTCAAGGCTTATGCGGAAATGGGTGCGAATAAGTTTTTCCTGATTTATTCTATTGTTAACAGTTTAGCATCGCTGGAAAAAGTGGAGTATGTTCAATTTTTAATCAATGGTGAAAATCCGGAAAAATATAATGAAACGCTGGCGCTGAAAATGCTGTTTCGAAAGAATTTAGTATACGTTGAGTCATTGTAACTCAAATTTCCCCTGATTAAAGGGCGGTGCATTTCTACCCCGGTGGGCGACCTACTTAAAAAGACTGTTCTGGCGAACATGGAAAAGTTGAGATTGTAAGAAAGAGGATTTTAATTTGTGTGCAAACAGAAATAAGGCTGCCTGTAAGCGCCGGTAAGAAGGCGGTTTTACAAATATGGCAAGTCAGGGTCGTAGTTTGCTGAAAGGAAAGTAAGCAGCGTTTGTAAAGGGGGATTAGCGAAATGGATGATATGCGGCCGAAAACAAACAGCCGAGCAGCTGCTCAAGCGATGCCGGAGCGGTCATGGCTTCAAAAGGAGGAGACGACGCCGGGGGGAGTACCAGCTAACGATAGGCAATCGGGCTGGCGGCAGCGGTTTTGCGCAAAGCGAAAAATGATGATTTTGCTGCTGCTTTGCCTGCTTTGTTTTGGGATTCGGTATTATATTTTTGAACAGCAGAGCCGAAGCATAGACGAGTATTTAGGGCAAAACTGCCAAGTCAGCGGGCGCATCATTTTTCAAAGAGAGCGAGCCAAAGGGTATGAGTATTATGTTCAAGCAGAGGAAATTGCTTTTGGACAGGCGGATTTCTTTCCATCCCATCTTAAGTTTCAATTTTATTCTTCCGAAAAAATGCAAGTAAATAGTCAGATTACGGCAGCGGGCAAGCTGTCTGCTGTGGCGTCGCCTAAAAATCCGGGCGAATGGGATCAAAAAAGCTATTTTAAGGGAAAAAATATATATTATCAGCTGAAAAAGGTGGAAATCAAGGATAGAAAAGTCATCCAGCCAAACCTGATACAGCGCTTTCGGGAATGGGCAGGCAGGCAAAGCAGCTATTATTTGCCGGAAAAAGAAAAGGGGCTGTTTTTAAGCCTGTTTGCCGGTGATCGGAGCGGGCTGGACCGGGAATTAGCGGAAAACTTCAAGAAAACCGGGGTCAGTCATGTGCTGGCGGTATCAGGGCTGCATGTTGGGCTATTGGCGTTGCTGCTCAATATGATCTTAAAAAAATTGCCGCTGCCGTATGCGATTCAATTTGGCATTATCATGACGGTGCTGCTTTTTTTCACGGTTTTTACCGGCGGTCAGGCTTCGACCGTTAGGGCGGTGCTGATGTTTGGAATTTTACAGGGCTCATATTTTTTCAACCGGGCAAAAGAGCCGAAAACAGCGTATTTATTGACTTTGCTCTTATTGTTGCTTTATAATCCTTTTTATATTTATGATATTGGTTTTTTGCTTTCTTTTATCAGTGTTGGCGCTATTTTGTTTCTGCATCCGTTTTTGTTAGCCGATAAGCCTAAATATGTCCAAATGATGGGCTTGACCGTGATTATTCAAGTGGCTTTATTGCCGGTTTTTAGCTTGTTTTTTCATTATTTTTCACTGTCGGCAGTGTTGGCCAACTTATGGATTGTCCCGGCCATTTCTTATTTTCTGGGGATTGGCGGCGTGGCTTTGCTGTTTAGCGGGTTTTCTACGGCAGCAGCACAAATTATAGCGGGCAGCGGTTATTATGCAGCGCAGGCGGCAATGGGGGCGGCAGCGCTGTTAGCCCGACTTCCGTTTAGCGAAGTTCCCATTCGGGCGATGCGGCCGGGGGAGATAGTCTTATTTTATGCGATTATTTTAGCTGCTTTGCTCAGCCGCCGAAAAAAGCTGCTGTGGGGGCTGTTGTTTGCACTGATTATTTTTATTCCCTACACCTGGCAGCCGCAGTTAGGGATGCTTAATGTCGGGCAGGCCGAGTCAATGGTGATTGAATACCGAAATAAAACATTGGTGATTGACGCCGGACTGACGGCCAATAAAAGCACGGCCGCTTATTTGCAGTACCGAGGGAAATACAGGATTGATATGATTTTACTGTCGCATTTGGACAAGGATCATGCCGGCGGTTTGGAAAATTTGCTGGCGGCGTATCCGGTCGGCAGTATCGGCATTGCTGAAAGCTACCGGCAGATAGGTGAGACTGATTTGGAAAATAAAGAATTGAGAAAGGTGCGGGAGAGTTATTACCAGCTGCTGAAATTGGCTGCGAAATATCAGGTGCCGGTTTTGTATTGGCAGACGGGAGACCGGATTGAGATAGCGGATTTGGGCTTTCAATTTCTTTATCCGAAAGCGGAAGAAATGATTTGGACGAGCAATGATTTTTCCTTTGTGGCGGAAATGGAGTATTGCGGCAGTAAAACTTTATTTACTGGTGATATTGGCCGGGAGGTGGAGGAGCTTCTTTTAGAAAGAGGGATGTTAAATGAGATTACCGTTTTAAAAACAGCGCATCACGGTTCCAAATATTCCAGCAGCCCGGAGTTTTTAGCAATGACCAAACCAAAGCTTGCAATCATTTCCTGCGGCCTGTATAATAGATACGGACATCCTTCGCCGCTGTTGATGCAGGAGTTGGCGGAGCGGGGGACGCAAAGTCGGGTAACAGCTTGGGACGGCGCAATTTTTCTGCATTTTTCCCGAAACGGAGAGGTGATCATTGATGAGTAAAGAGTTGGATAAGGCTTTGACGGATAAAAAACGGCTTTTTCTGCTGTATGGGTCGGAGCAGTATTTGCTGGAAAAAAATATGGAAAAAATCATTCACACTTATCTGCGTGAGGGAGAGGCGGATTTAAACTTAGAGGTGCTGGAAAGTCTGCCCAAGGATGTGTTTGAATTGGTAAATAAATGCGAAACGCTGCCGTTTATGGCTGAGTACCGGGTGGTGGTTTTAAAAAATACGGGTATTTTTGAATATAAGGATAAGGCGGCGTTGGAACTGCTGACTGAAAAAATAGAAAAACTGCCGGAGAGTACGGTTTTAATCATTAAAGAAACGTCAGTTGATAAGCGAAAAAAGTTGTTTAAGCTGTTTCAAACCGGCGGCTGTGTGGAGGAGCAGGATTATCTGACGGAAGAGCAGCTGATTCAGTATCTGGGTAAATGGTTTTATCGCTATCAGCTGCGGATTAAAACCAGTACGGCAAGGCTTCTGCTGCAAAGAGCCGGTATGGAGCTGACGGGATTATTAAATGAATGCGAGAAGCTGGCGGCGCTGGCTACGGAAGTTGTGACGGATGAAATGGTTACGGCTTTAGTACCGGAGCGGCTGGAATCCAAGATTTTTCAGTTGACGGACGCGTTGGGGCGAAAGGATCGGCAGGCGGCGCTGGAAAATTATCAGGTTATGCTGCAAAACCGGGAATCGGTGACCGGGATTTTATTTATGATTGGCCGTCAGATTCGGCAAATCAGCCAAACCAAGCTGCTGCTGGCCAGACGCACACCGGCGGCGGAAATGACCAAGCTGCTGGGCGTTCCGCCCTTTGTCTTAAATAAATTAACGGCGCAGGCTAAGCTGTTTCAACTGGAAGAATTGAACCATTTCATCCGGGAGCTGGTACAGTTGGAATGGGACTATAAAACAGGCAGAACCGATCTCGAAATCGGTATTGCCCTCCTGATTGTCAGTGCTGGAAAATAATGCTGCCCGGACTTCGGCGGGTCAAAATTGATATGCAGCACTCAAGTTCTGGAAAATCGGAACGGACTTTTTCGGCTATGCAGATCGCCCGCCCGGGCAGAAAGCGAAGCCTATTGACAGGGGAAACGGCGTATGTCAGACTATTTTTTATTATGGATATCATAGGGCAAATCAGCATGTGCAGCGGCTTGGCTTTCCGGGCAGCCGTTCGGATATTTTTTCTGGTACTGCTTATTTAAGTAACGATCAATGATATTTTTGAAAATGGTAAAAATGGGAACACCAAGGAACATACCGACAAAGCCAAATAATTTGCCGAATAAGAAAATGGAAAAAATAACCGAAATCGGCCCCAAACCAACCGATTGGCCGAAAATCTTGGGCTTTAAGAAATTGCCGTCAAACTGCTGAATTACTAAAATCAGACCGGCAAAAATCAAGGCTTTGACGGGGCTTACAAAAATCAGCAGGATAAAACCGACGACACCGCCGATGATCGGACCGAAATAAGGAATGATATTGGTTACGCCGACGATAATACTAATCAGCAGGGCATAGTCAATTCGCAGAATCAGCATGGATAGGAAGGTAAGCATACCGATAATTAAAGCGTCAATCAGGCTACCGATAATAAAACCATTGAAAATGCGGTGGCTATCGGCCATGATTTCCAAAAGGTTTTCAGCGTTTTTCTGGGAAAAAAGCGAACGGACGAAGCGCTTGGAGGCAGCGCCCAGTTTTTCCTTGCCGGCCAGAAGATAAACAGCCAAAATCATTCCTAAAAGTACATTTAAAAAACCGGCAGCAAAATGGGATAAAAAATTAATCAAAGTGGGGACTAAGCCGGTAAGCAATTCGGAAATGGAGTTGATGGCTTCTTTAATATTCAAACTATTGCTGAAATAACGGTTGAAAAAGGTCATGTCAAGATAAAAGGAAGTATTGAAGATACGGATGTGCTGCGCTTGCAGCATTTTTTCTATTTCCGGAACATAACTGTTAAAGCGCTGAACCAGCCGGCTGACATCGCGGATGCTTTGAAAAATTTGGGGGATAACAAAGGACAGCAGCAGGATGGAAAAGCCGATCACGGTCAGGTAGGAAATAAAAATAGAAATAAAGCGTTTCAGCTTTTGACTGCGCACATCGCCGATAAACTTGTTTTCAATCAAATCCACCAGCGGATAGAGAAAATAGGAAAGCAAAAAGGCAATAAAAAAAGGCACCAATGCACTGACGATGGTGGTGTAAATTTGCTGATTGACTGAGATGTTGTCGGTAATTTTGTAAATGCCGTAACAGATTACAAAAACGATTACGACATAAACGGAGACGGTGGTATATTTTTCATTCCATTTTATTTTCATAGAAGCTCCTGTTTTATTTACTTAACTCAACTTTCCCATGTTCTGCAAAACTATAGCAGTCTTTTTAGAAAAATTGTCCGCCGGGCAGGTGTGTAGCACTTCGATTAGAGGAAAGCTGAGCTATTTATGATAGCTGTGTCGGTGAATGATGCGGAAAGCTCGGTAAATTTGTTCATATAAAAGCACGGTTAAAAGCGGCGGCGACAGCTTGGCATAGCTGAGGGAAAGGCAGTTTTCGGAAACGGGGCTATCTGCTAAAATAAAATGAAGCCGGGTTTGGCCGTTAAGCCCATACTGTGCAAGCTGGGCGGCAAACTCTTCGGATGAGAGCATCGATGCGCTGGCAAGGCCGCTGGTAATGGTCAGAATCTCGGCCGCCGGTGATGGCGGCGGAGCGGATTTGGCCGAAAAAAGTTTGATTTTGCAGTAGTGACCCAATCTTTTTTCGTATTCCCTAACGGCCTCGGCATAAGGGCTGTCCAGTTTTTTCAGCGGTGAAATACAAATAATGTTCATAAGCACCTCAAAGCAGTACTTTTGCTGCCTGCCTATTTTTCTTAAAAAAGCAGTGTTTTTTATTTTTAGTGAATCAAAAGATGAGAAATCCTTTTGCCAGTCAGCCGGCAGGGATTTTCATACTGTTGACACTTGCATTTTCTCATCATATCAGAAAATTATGGGGAATGCAATTAGGAAATGGTTATAAATAAATATAGCGAAAATAGTCAAAATTAAAGTTCAGGCAAGCAGGTACTGATGTCTGAACTGGTACAAATTGAACATAAAGCATATTTGTGATATAATCTTCGTGCCGAGTACCGGGGCGAAAAGCGGGTTATTGTGCTGGTGGCTATGGGCATAACTATCAAAAAAGATGGAAGAAATAGATAGCAAAAACAGAAGGGAGAAAAAATGGAACTTTGTTATAAGTTTTTCATCATATGCTTTCTTATCATTATTCTTTGTTCAGGCTGCCGTTTAATTGACGGAGAACCGCTGACCACCGAAAGTATTAAAAAACGGCTGGAAAAGTGTTATGGGGAGGGGGAAGTTGAGATCCAACAAATGGATTCCAAAAATTGGGAAATAACCTTGCAAAGGTATCCGGATATTAAATATACCGTAACCGAAAAAATAGGTCCCGGCTCTGTGGTACCGGTACCGCAGTATAAGTTTACGGATAACAGGATGGAAAAATTGGGGAATTTGATAGCGCCAAAATATTTTACGGCGGATGAAATGGAAAAAATAAGCTATGAAACGGGAACGATAAGAATAGAATGGGATATCAGGAATGAAGAGGATATCGTTGCTCTGACTGCTAAGTTTGAGGAATTTTGCAGGGATATGCGGGACAACTATTCACAAATTGTAGATGATACCGTAGTTAGCGTAGTTTTTAATGAGCCAGCGGTTGTTTTTTCGGATTCCGAAAAACTTAAAATTGCGGAATGGGGGGACTTGGACGATAAGAGTATGTCAGCATATTTAGACGCCAAATATGGAGAAAAAAGTTATATCTTTATAAAGCCAGAATCCGAGGAGAATGACAAAGAAATTGAAGTTGTGTTAATTGATTACCCGGAGATACGATTTCATTTACTGACTTCAAAAAGTGATGTCGGGTCAAAAAAAATAATTTCCGATACCCTGTATCAAGATGCGTGCGAATATGCAGCCTGGACATTTCCTAAATCGGATTATGATGATTCCCAATCCTTAGCAGTGGAAGCATTGGAAAAAATTGCCGGAGATTGTTTAAATGGGTTCTTTTTAAGACGATATATAGAATGGAAAACAGAACAAGAGATTATTTCAAAGATGCCGGCGCTCCATCAAAAATTAAGAGAATACATCAGTAAGCAGCCGCTGCTGATTTATACGGATTATCCCCAAAATCAAAACCGGGTGAATCCGCCGATAGTAATGCAATTAATCATTCGATTATAAGGGAGTCCTCTTTTCTCTTCTGTTTGGGAGGGTGTCTCACCAATTTAGGATAAAAACAGGTGGAGCCTCAAATTTAAGAAAGGCTATATTTAGCGGGGTGAGAATATGTTGGAACATGAAATTATCAGCAGAGCAAAAGAATATGTGCGAGAGTTATTTGCCAAGGAGTTCAGCGGTCATGATTATTGGCATACGATGCGTGTATTAAAGATGGCGGAAAGATTGGCGGCAGAAGAACAGGCAGATATCTTTGTTGTACAACTGGCAGCTTTGCTGCATGATGTGGATGATATTAAACTCTCGCCGAATACCCATGAAAAAAAGGAAAATGCAGTCCGCTTTATGCATCAAGTGAGCCTTGAGGATAAAATGATAAATAGGGTTTGTATAATTATTGATGAAATTTCATTTGCCGGCCAATCAATATTTCCAAGTACGATTGAAGGAAAATGTGTTCAGGATGCTGATCGTCTGGATGCCCTTGGGGCAATTGGTATTGCCAGAGCATTTGCTTTTGGAGGGAATCATCATCGGGTGATGCATGATCCGAGGATTTCTCCCAATTTTAATATGAATAAGGAAGAATATCGTAAATCAAATTCGACGACGATTAATCATTTTTATGAAAAGCTGTTTCAACTGAAAGAACTGATGAACACAAATAGTGGCAAACGGTTGGCCGCAGAAAGAGAAGCTTTTATGAAAGATTTCCTTAAAGAATTTATGCGCGAATGGCAGGGTGAAAGTTAGGATGGGACTTGGGGGACACCGGCATAGGGATAAGAAAATTTGACAAAAGATAGAAAGGAAACCATACCGATGTATATTGAAAATAAGTACTGGAATAACTATATTGGCGATAGCGACGACAGTCTGACGTTGGCTGCATATCTTATGGATAAACGGCAGGAAACAATCTCTTTGGCAGAAATATTTTCGGATTTAGGCTTACATAAGTTAAACGGTAATTTCAGGCGGCATGACAATCCCATTACGGTAACTTTGAAAAATAAGGAGAATGAGGAATATTATGCTGAATTTTATTATCCAATTGATATCATTACCGATTTGGCAGCGATTTTGCTGGAATGCAGAAAAAGCGGAAGTGTTGATTTAAATGAACTGCTGGGAGATGATTTGAAACCGGTGATTATTCGTCTTGTCAGTACACCCGAAGAAGAGGATATCATTAAAAACGGATTGGCAGATTTTGGTATGCATCCGCTGGAATATGATTTAAGTGAAATGTGCCCAGAAGAAGATATGCTGAGAATGGCGGAAATATGCAAAAGCTTAGCCAAGGAATTGTTTTAGGAAATATCCGCTGTAATTATAGTTCAGGCCAGGTGCACTTATCATTTGCTTTCAGCGAATTATGAGTGTGGGCGTTAAGCAAGATTAGACTGGATAAATTTGAAAGAATATGTTATACTGGGAAAAGAAAATATCTGGTAGTGTAAGCAGAGAAATTAACGTTTCTATCGGTAAAAAAACAGGTCGACAGCGGAACAAATGAGCAGTAAAGGATAGGAAAATGAAGATATTGGGTTTGGAAAGCTCCGGCAAGGCGGCGGGTCTGGCGATTGCCGAGGATGGGAAAATAGCAGTAGAATTTACATTAAATATAGGGCTGACACATTCTCAAACTTTTTTGCCTTTGCTG
>CAUUKX010000030.1:0-21615 GCA_963545585.1 uncultured Lachnospiraceae bacterium | reverse complement strand
ATTTCCACTTCCTTTTTTCCCCTTTTTTGAGTGGATTTTACCTTTACACTTTAGCTAGAAATTGCAAACGTAAATGGTAAAATAAAGTGTCCGCTTTTTGGAGAGGAAGAATCATTAGATAGGGAAGGAAAAATAAAAAGAAAAACATAGCTAATCTATGGTATAATTTTGTTGCTCAAAACCAAACGATACGGAGGTTAGCTATGCAAGAATATAAAAGCCCGGCATTTTGCCGAGCTTTTCTTGTTTTTCAATTTTCAGCCAGATACCAGCAGGCTCTTGGCAAGCTGCAATTATCTGAGCAGCTGCAATACGCCTTGTGGCAGTTGATTGGCCTGCGCCAGCATCGATTGAGCAGCCTGAGTCAAGATATTAACTCTGGTGAACTCCATCATTTCCTTGGCCATATCGGTATGACGAATCCGGGATTCGGAAGCCGTCAGGTTTTCAGCCGAGTTGTCCAAGTTCCGAATGGTGTGTTCCAAACGGTTCTGGATAGCACCTAAGGTCGCACGATGTCCAGCTAAAGTAACAATACCACTTTCTATCAATGCCATTGCCGACTGTGCTTTACTTTTAGCAGATACTTTCAAGTTTCTGACACCTAGACCACTGGCATTAACTGCCGCAATTGTAATTTGAATTCTTTCCTTGGAGCTATTGTTAGCACCTACTTGGAAATCTTTCTTGGAAAAACCACCATCCAATAATTTCATCTTATTAAACTGAGTTTTTTCGGAAATTGCATTGATTTCAGTAAGTAATTCATCCACTTCTTTTTGGATTAACTCCCGGTCTTTGTCCTGATTGGAATCGTTAGCAGCCTGCACTGACAATTCCTTCATTCTCTGCAGCATAGCATGGATTTCATCCATTGCGCCTTCGGCCGTCTGTACCACCGAGATACCGTCCTGAGCATTACGCGAAGCCTGATTCATACCGCGGATCTGTGCCCGCATCTTCTCGGAAATTGCTAAGCCGGCCGCATCATCGGCTGCCCGGTTGACCCGGTAACCAGAGGATAATTTCTCAGTTGATTTCCCTTGCTGGCTGTTTAAGGTTCCTAATTGTCTGTGGCTGTTGATTGCCATGATATTTGCATTAATTCTCATTGTTTCTTCCTCCTTGGGTTGAAAATGTGCTGCGACTTCCTTTCGCCATGATACTTGATATTTTGTTTTTCGGCTAATTCAGCACCATTATATGATTGCCGGCGTTTGTTTAAAAGCTTTAGCCTTTTTTCTGTTCTCAGCCTTCCCGCCGCTATTATGGCAGCAGGGAAAGCTAAGTCTTTTTCTTTTATTTTCTACTTATTGCCAGCCGCTACATTATCTCAGCAGCTGCAATACGCCCTGCGGCAATTGATTGGCCTGCGCCAACATCGATTGAGCCGCCTGAGTCAAGATATTAACTCTGGTGAACTCCATCATTTCCTTGGCCATATCGGTATGACGAATCCGGGATTCGGAAGCCGTCAGGTTTTCAGCCGAGTTGTCCAAGTTCCGAATGGTGTGTTCCAAACGGTTCTGGATAGCACCTAAGGTCGCACGATGTCCAGCTAAAGTAACAATACCACTTTCTATCAATGCCATTGCCGACTGTGCTTTACTTTTAGCAGATACTTTCAAGTTTCTGACACCTAGACCACTGGCATTAACTGCCGCAATTGTAATTTGAATTCTTTCCTTGGAGCTATTGTTAGCACCTACTTGGAAATCTTTCTTGGAAAACTTACCATCCAATAATTTCATCTTATTGAACTGAGTCTTCTCAGAAATTGCATTAATTTCAGTAAGTAATTCATCCACTTCTTTTTGAATCAAGGCCCGATCCGCATCCTGATTGGAATCGTTAGCAGCCTGCACTGACAATTCCTTCATTCTTTGCAGCATAGCATGGATTTCATCCATGGCGCCTTCTGCCGTCTGTACCACCGAGATACCGTCCTGAGCGTTACGCGAAGCCTGATTCATACCGCGGATCTGTGCCCGCATCTTCTCGGAAATTGCTAAGCCGGCCGCATCATCGGCTGCCCGGTTGACCCGGTAACCAGAGGATAATTTCTCAGTTGATTTCCCTTGCTGGCTGTTTAAGGTTCCTAATTGTCTGTGGCTGTTGATTGCCATGATATTTGCATTAATTCTCATTGTTTCTTCCTCCTTGGATTGAAAATGTGCCGCAACTTCCTGTCGCCAATGTTTGATACTTGATATTTTGTTTTTCGGCTAATTCAGCACCGTTATATGATTATCGGCGCTTTTTTACATCTTTAGCCTTTTTTCTGCTCTCAGCCTTCCCGCCACTATTATGGTGGCAGGGAAAGCCGAGTCTTTTTCTCTTATTTTCTACTTATTGCCAACCGCTACATTATCTCAGCAGCTGCAATACGCCCTGCGGCAGTTGGTTAGCCTGCGCTAACATCGATTGAGCTGCCTGAGTCAAGATATTAACTCTGGTGAACTCCATCATTTCCTTGGCCATATCGGTATGACGAATCCGGGATTCGGAAGCCGTCAGGTTCTCAGCCGAGTTGTCCAAGTTCCGGATGGTGTGTTCCAAACGGTTCTGGATGGCACCTAAAGTCGCACGTTTTTCTGCTAACTTAACGATTGCATCTTCAACCTTACTCATTGTTTTCTGAGCGCTTGCTTTGGTCTTTACAGTCATGCCGCTGATACCCAAACCGCTTGCTTTAACTGAGGTAATAGTGATTCGGATTCTTTCCTTCTCACTATTATTGGCGCCTACCTGGAAATCCTTCTCTTCAAAGCTACCATTCAACAACTTCATTTTATTGAACTGAGTCTTTTCAGAAATCGCATTGATTTCAGTAAGTAATTCATCCACTTCTTTTTGGATTAACTCCCGGTCTTTGTCCTGATTGGAATCGTTAGCAGCCTGCACTGACAATTCCTTCATTCTCTGCAGCATAGCATGGATTTCATCCATTGCGCCTTCGGCCGTCTGTACCACCGAGATACCGTCCTGAGCATTACGCGAAGCCTGATTCATACCGCGGATCTGTGCCCGCATCTTCTCGGAAATTGCTAAGCCGGCCGCATCATCGGCTGCCCGGTTGACCCGGTAACCAGAGGATAATTTCTCAGTTGATTTCCCCTGCTGACTGTTTAAGGTTCCTAATTGTCTGTGGCTGTTGATTGCCATAATGTTTGCATTAATTCTCATTGTTTCTTCCTCCTTGGATTTAAAATGTGCTGCGACTTCCTGTCGCCTATCAAATTGGCTCTTGGTTTCCTAAGCCCTTACAATACTATTTATCGGTTGTTTCGGTCAAAGCTTAACCCTCTTTCACAAAATTATTTTTTTTGATCCAGTAAGGCTGACTCCGCCGCCAGAGGAATCGTTTGATACGTTTGCTGCACCGCCTGTCGGCTTCGGCTTTCCCGAATCAAATTCCGCTGTTTTTCTCCAAAGTTACGCAGTTCGGCCTGTAACTTTTGATTTTGGGCTATCAGTTTGGCCTGCAATTTTTGCAGCTCCGCCCTGTCCTGCACTGCCCTTTCTATCTCTGCCTGCCGTTCAGCCGAAGGCTTTTCCGCCGCCGCATCCATCTCCGTCTGAAGCTGCTCAATCTCCGCCTGCTTCTGTAGGAGCAATACCTGTAAGCGTTCCTGCCCGTTCAGATAGTTTTCCGCTTCCTCAGCTGTTATTTCTTTTGCCTGCCAAGCCGCCAACTGCCGCTCGGTTTGGTTTTGGCTTTCCCGCCACAAAGCTGCTTCTTCCGCCAGCAGTTTAAAAAGTCTTTCCCAGTTATCCATGTTTCTTTCCTCCTGCGGTTTTATAAACCAGCTTCGCCTGTCCGCCTTCATCTTCCAGCCGAGCGACGCTTACTCTTTCGTCTTTACACTACCGCCGGCCGCCACCCATCTGCTGAGTCAGCCAGTTGGACGTGCTGTTGGACTTAGCCAGTGCTTTTTCCATCGCCACAAACTGTCTGCGGTATTTTTCTTCAATGGCAAGCAGCTTATCTTCCATGGTATGGATTCTTCTTTCCAGCTGCCGGTGCTCTTCCTGAAGAGCCTTATCATCGTAAAAACTCATGTAACTGCGCAGGGTAGTCGACTTCATCTTATTCGACAGCTTATCGCTCAAATCCTGTGCTATTTTGGTCAACAGCTCTTCTACCGCCTCCGGGTCTTCTTCCAGCGCCTTTTTCAGCTTATTCGGCATATCCGCCCGCTTGCCGCCTAATTCACTGTCGCCGTCCACAAACATCAGCGAGCCCGTTCCCAGTTTATGGTTTCCGGTAGAGATGCCCAAACTGCTGAGGGCGTTATACTTGCCATTGCCATTCGTCATCGTGGTAAAGGACGTCCGCATATCGTTTAAGATTTCTTTCAGGTTTTTATCCCCTTTAAAGATTCGACCGCGCAGAGTTTCTTCCCATTTTTTGGCGTTGGCCTCTGACATACCTTTCCTTTCTTCGTCCAGCAAAGGCTGCATATCTCTTTGGCTTCTGGGAACGCCGATATTGACCTTATCCTGCATTTCTTTCACTAAGGCATTATACTTCTTGAAAAAGTCAATAATCTGCTTGTACGCTGCCTCTGTATCCCTGCTAACCGATATGGTCGTCTGACCGACCGACTTTAAGGTGGCTTTTATGCCGTTAAACTCAACCGAATTGCTTTCACTGGTAAATTCCATACCGTTATAGCGGTACTTGGCGTCCTGCCCTTTGACTTCATCACTTGTAAAGCCAAACTTAGCCGCAACTGTGCCGCTTAATGTAAACGACTGCTTTTCTCCGCTGTTTTTCGTTGACAGGAACAACCGGCCATTTTTAATATCAGCATTGGCGTCCATATCAATTTTGCCCTTAGTCGCCTGCTTAATCTTCTCGGCAAAGCTGCTAACTGTATCGTTTGCATCGGCTGTTACTGTTACCGTCTGCGCCACGCCGTTTTTATCTTTATACGTAACATTCAGCTGCTCACCTGTTGCTATCCCCATCTCGCTTAGCTTGGTTGAACCGGTAATTGGCTGATTGGCCGTCGTCTTCAGTGCGCCGCTGGCCGTTGCTGCCGTTTTCGCCAACTGCAAGACATCCAGTTCATGCGTTCCTTTGGGGGCGTTTGCCGAAGCATCGGCATCGGCTACGGACGCATTGGAACTGCTGGTCTTATTCTTAGCCAGCTTGCCTTTCAGCCGCATTGTCGTCAATTCCTTACTAAAAAAGGAATATATCTTAGAATTCATCTTTTTCCATTCTTCCCGCCGGTAATCATTGCTGATATTTCTTTTTTTGTAGCGGTTTACCTTGTAGCGATGGGCTTCCATCAGCTTTTCAATCATGCTGTCGGTATCCATGCCGGAGGCCAATCCTCCCAGCGTCATTCTTGATACTGCCATTGCTTTCCTCCTATCTCTTCTCGTCCAGTAAAATACCCGTCAGCTTCCAAACATAGGCTAACATGTCCAAAGCCTTCTCTGATGGTATTTCCCTGATTACACTGTCGTCGTTGGTGTTAATCACCTTGACCATGATTTTCTTGGTCACATCGTGAATCGAAAACTCCAACCGCCGGTCATAGGTCTTCAATTTTTGATTGGCATCCTTGACCTGCTTAAAAATTTCATCCTCCGACATTTCCCGGCGAACTTCTTGGGTTTGAGCTGCTTTCTCATGCTCTACCTTCATCTTTTCAACCGATGAGGGTTCCGCCGAAACACGCCTGTCTGTCGCTGCCGCAGCTTCCGTCTGAACGCTGGAAGCGATTTTTGGTAGCGCAAACGCTTCCGTACTTCCTTCAATTCTCATAATTTTTCCTCCTTGGATATTGTTGCTTGCTCGTCCTTGTTGAGCGTCTATATTATTATCGGCCGCCGGCTGAAAAATCTTAACTTATTTTCCTCACACTTATGAATTTCTATCCGTAAAATCTTAATTGACAAAACCAGTAAAAAACCTTAAAATAAAGATGTAGAAAGGGATTTTGCTATGGCCAAAGAAAAGAAAGCATCCGTATATCAAGCGCATGATAAATTTTTTAAATCCTCCATGGCCGACCCCGGCGTAAAAGAGGCTTTTTTAAAGACTTATCTACCTGAGCATTTAAAAGAAAACTTAAATTTAGAGAAAGTTGAAGAAATCAATCCGCAAACCATCAGCAAGCGCCTGCAAATGCAAGAATCCGACCTGCTCTTTCGGGTCAATTCTTCCGATGGCTCTGCAAACGATGATATTTATGTGCTGGTGTTAATGGAGCATAAAAGCTATGCCGACAGCCGGACACCGTTTCAGGTGTTAAAGTATTTAATTTCCATCTGGGAGAGCCAGCTAAATAAGAAAGAAACCTTAAAACCGATTCTGCCGATTGTTTTTTATGAAGGACGGCTAAAATGGGAATATCCGCAGATAGATACTTATTTTAAGGATGTTCCGGCCGAGTGGCGGCCTTACTTGCCGCTGTATCAAAGCTTGTTTTTTGATTTTTCTCTGGAAAACAAGTTGGATAAACTGCCGGATAATATTTATCTGCGCCATTATTTGCAAGTCATTCGCTCCGTTTATGAACCGGATAAAAAGAAATTGGCTAAGGAACTGATTGAGTCGTTTTCGATTATTAAAGACGAAGAAGTATTGTTGGAAATTTTTCAGCGAATGGCCTTGTTCATTGATAATGTTCATCGAAACGATTGGGAAGAAAGTATTGTAGATATACTGAAAGGAGAAGATATTATGCCTATCACAATGGAACAATGGATAGATGAATTAAAAGAGAAAGGCAGAAAAGAAGGGATTGAAGAAGGGAGAGAAGAAGGACGAGAAAAAGGACGAGAAGAAGGGAGAGAAGAAGGACGAAATTCTGAAAAACAAAGCATTGCCAAAAAAATGAAAACCATGGGTTTCACTTTAGATGACATCCAAAAAGTAACTGGCCTGATGCTGTAATATAATTTATATTCTTCCCTATAAAGCGACTATCGCAAGCGGGAAAACAGCAACTAACGATTGCTGTTTTCCCGCTTGGCTAATAAATATTCGGCCCATTCAAAATCTTGGGCATCGTCGATATCAACCGATGCGTTTTTGGCCATGACATAAGCGTATGTACCGGCCTGATAATAATTCGTCTGCCGCCGGATAAACTCGGTTCGCCCGATATAGAGAGCGCCGTTAATCCGGTAATAAACCGGCAGCGCCTGCCGGTTGCCAGCCAGCCGGTTCAAATCCAGAAAGCCGTCCATCGACTGATTCTCCGGCAGTGTATTCATCCATAGCGGACTATGTTCGGCAGCACAGACCGCCACAATCATATCAGCCCTTTTTTCCGCCAGCAGCGCATACCCGTTCCGGATATCCTCAGCTGTCCGCAGGGGGGAAGTCGGCTGTAGCAGCGCCACGGTATCAAAAATCTGCCCGCTGCGCTCATACTTATCCAAAACCATCTTAACCACTTCCCAGCTGCCGGCTGTATCGCCAGCTAAACTTTCCGCCCGCAAAAAAGGAACAGCCGCGCCGAAGCTTTCCGCTACCCTTGCATATTCCGGCGAATCGGTGCTGACATGAATCTCGGCAAAGCAGCCCGACGCCGCTGCCGCTTCAATCGTATAGGCCAACAGGGGCTTACCGCCCAGCAGCTTGATATTCTTATCTTTCAATCCCTTTGAGCCGCTTCTGGCCGGGATAATTGCTATATTTTTCATCTTCCATCCTCTTGTTGCCAAATCCGCCGTCCATGCTGCGGCTGCGTTAATTCTCGATTCAGCTTTTTAACTGCTTACCCTATATACGGTCTTAAAAACATGGACAAATCCCGGCCGGCTAGTTTTTTCTGAATTTCTTCCCTGCCGGGCAAATGCCTGAGATAATCTGCCGCCACTTCATCATTAAACTCGGCGTTGACGGTATATTTTATTTCTTTGTTTTTATCCTGCCCGACCGGCACAAAGTCAAAAATCTCACCGCTCCGCAGTCTTTCCGTCAGGAAATTATGCGCCGCCGCCACCGCCTGCATCCCCAAGTCAAAGGCTTCGGTTTCTTTTGCTTTTGGCAAAGCATGATACAGCATATCACCAGCGTCTAATTTGGCGCTCAGCATATGAATCGTCGCCCCCACCATTTCCGGATGCCCCAGATAAGCCGCCCAGAAATTGCAGGAACTTCCCCGAAAATACGGGCTAATCCCCATATGGATATTCAGCGCCTTATTTTTTACTAAGAATTCAATCAGTTCGCCTTTAATAAAGCTGGAGCCAAAGACCACATAACAGTCAGAACGCAGCGCTTCCGCCAATGCAGGCAACGGCAGCTGATTCAAATCCTTCATCTTAATCGCCAGCGATTTCACATTCGATGGCAAAAAGCTAACCTGACCGAAAATATTTTTCTCCGCCTGCATTACTCGCTGAAAATATTGCTGCATCACCTCCGAATTATTAAAAAAGTCCTTAACCTGTCCCGGAAAGACCGTATTACATTCCTGCACCGCATAAACAGTTTCGGCAATGCCCGCTAACTTTTTCAATAAATGAATATGCCGTGGCTGATTACTGGTAAATACCGTGATTTTCATGACGCATTCTCCTGATAATATTGGTGTGATCTTCCCGCGGAAAATCCAAAACCGAAGCAAAACCCGGTTCCATATTCGCCCGAAATCCCAGCCGAATTCCCATTTCCCGCATGATCTCCAAGGTCTTGTCATTATAAGAATTTGACGGATAAGAAACCGTTTCCACCGGCTCGCCGATGATTTCCTGCAATACCTGCCGATTGGTCGTATATTCCCATTTCTGCCGATCATAACCGGTATCGGCTAACGATGTATAATGCGTATGTGAGTGCAGGCCGATCACATTGCCCTCGGCAAAAAGCGCCCTAATTTCTTCCTTATTTAAATATACTTTCTTTTCGGTTTCGGCAGCATCATAATTGCGCTGTACCATCATTGCCGCCATCAACTCATGATACTGAGCTTCGGTCAGCAGCTTATCCCGCACATAGCGAAACAGGCGGTCATTGTCCGTATAAAAGCGAAACTCCCGCAAATAATCCAGACATTCCGAAGTCCTCAGCTTTTGGCCCAAATCGGAAATGCGTTTGCTTTCCTTTAAAACCGCAAAAAAAGCCTGATAAAAATCATCAATTTCCGCAAAACAGGCAAACCGAAAATGCCGGTAAATCTCCAGTTTTTCCGCTGCCCCTAAAAATCTTTGGGTCGGAATAAAGAAAAATGCCGTTAAGCCCAGCTCTTTTAAAACCGGATACGCCACTTCGTACTGACACTTTAAGCCGTCGTCAAAAGTTAAGCACACTTCATCCGGCTGCAATCTATTCTCAAGCGCCTTCTGCTGCCATTCTCTGGCTGGTAAAAGCTTATACCCCCCATTATCTTTGCCCTTAGTTTTGTAGTATTCCAGCAGTTCTCTTAATTCCCGGGCGCTAATACTGCCTTGTGATTTAATATAATTTGCCTCATCATGAAAATGATGAAACATCACACCATGTCCTGTCATTTTCTCCTCCTCGTAATATAAAAATTTTTAAAAGTTAGCTACTCCGCTCTTCCGCACCCGCCGGAAATATTTTCGCCCCTTTGACCGCATCGCTTTTTCCATTTTCTTACCCGGGATGTAATGCTTGCCTGTAGCCACGCTTGCTTACTGGTGCTGCTGTTTCCCCTCTGAAACCCCACTGCACGGAAATCTGACCGCACTCTTGCAATCGCCCTAAGTATTTATAATCCACTGCTCTCTTCGTTTGTGCGGCTTTATTACTCCTGTTCCCCTGCTTGCGGCATGGCAGGGCTTTCCTCTATGTCATAAAACCGTTTGGCCGGCGGCTGGGGCTGCGTGAAAAAGCACTTGATTTCCCCAAGGATGCGGTCTGAGGTTTCCTGCCCTTGGCCATAAGGAGTATTCTGAAAACGGCTGCCATCCTGATATTCCGGCGATAATGCCTTGGTGATGGCCGCTTTGATGGCTTCGGTTTCCGGCGGGCAGTCAATCACGGACGCCGCCCGCAGCCGCCCTTCCTGCCGGCTGCCGATATTGACCGATGGCCGCCCCATGGTCGGAGCTTCTAATATGCCGCTGGAAGAGTTGCCCAGCACGGCATGGCAATATTTCATCGCGCTTAAATAACGAAGCTGTCCGAGGGAAGAAAAAAGCTGAATCCTGCTTGGCTCGGCCATTTGGTATTCTTCCCATTTTTGATTGATCCGGCGGCCGGCGGCATCGGCATTAGCCGCAGTTACAATCAAGCGGATATCGGGAAAGGCCGCACAGGCTGACAGAAGCCTTGCGACTTCCGCAGCTGCATCCCCTTGCCCCAAGGTTACCGGATGATAAGTAATCAAAAAATAAGGCTCGTCCGGCTGAATGCCTAACTCCTTCTCAATCTCCGTCCGGCTCAGCAAGGGCTGACGGCGAATATTTTCCGCTCCGGTATCGCCGACCGCAAAGACCGTTTCCGGTGCTTCCCCTAACTGCATCACCCTCCGGCGGTAGGTTTCATTGGCGGTAAAATGCAGCCGGCTCATTTTGGAAATGCTGTGCCGAAAGCCCTCATCCAGTGCACCAGCCGTTACCTCGCCGCCAGCCAGATGCGCCACCGGAATTCGCAGCGTATAAGCAGCACTGACCGCTGCAAAAATCTCATAGCGATCGCCCAAAACCACCACCATATCTGGAGTTAATTCCAGCAAAGCCTCTGTCACCGAAATCATGGTCAATCCCATACTTTTACTGATTCCGGCCGGCGTATCGCTGCTGAGCAGCGTTTCCGTTTTTCGGGTAATGACAAAGCCGTCGTTTTCAATTTCCCGGTAGGTAAAGCCAAACTCCGGCGACAGGTGCATCCCCAGCGCCAAAATCTGAAGTTCTATCTCCGAATCCGCTGCCGCTTTCATCATAACTGGTTTTAACAAACCATATTCCGCTCTGGTCGCAGTTATAAAACAAATTTTTTTCATTTTTGCTTCCTTTTAAAATCATGCTCAGTAATTTCACAACCGGCTTTCTCTGCTTTTAAGCCTTGTTTCGTTCAGAAACTTAGGAAATTCTTATTTCAGGCAAATCTGCTCGTCCGGCACAAAATCTTTGATTGCTTTTTGTCCCAAAACCTCGTACCATTGCATCGGACTGATGCCCGCACCAGCTCTTTTGACCGTAATATTCTTCGGAGTAAACGTTTCACCGGCCGCAATCGCCCCAGCCGCCACAATGCATTTACGGGCAGCCCGGCGGTTTTCCAGTTCGGCCTGACTTGGCCTTTTCTCGCCGCTGCCCAGACAAAGCTCAACCCGGCGTACGGCTTTAACCATCTCGGTTAACTCCGCCGGTTCCAAACTCGCCTTATGATCCGGTCCGGACATGGTTTTATCCAAAGTAAAGTGCTTTTCCAGCACGACTGCCCCCATTGCCGCCGCCGCAATCGGCACGACAATCCCCTCGGTATGGTCGGAATACCCGACCGGCCGCCCCAGTTCCGCTTTCAGTGTCAGCATCGCTTGCAGATTGACGCTCTTATCCGGGGCTGGATATTCGGTTGTGCAGTGCAGTACTGTAATCTCCTGCCCATTTTCCAAAACGGCCAGTGCCGCCCGAATCTCATTCATTTCCGCCATGCCGGTTGACAGAATCATCGGCTTTTGCAGGGCGGCAATTTTTTCCAAATAGGGGAGATTGGTAATCTCACCCGATGGGATTTTCCACACCGGCAAATGGAGAGAGGCCAAAAAATCAATGCTTTCCAAATCAAAGGCAGTCGATAAAAATAAAATGCCGATTTCCCGGCAATAGGCTTGCAATTCCCGAAAATCAGCATAGGACAGCTCCAACCGGCGCAACATTTCCGCCTGACTTTCTTCCTTGCCGATATTCACCGTCTGATAAGCGGCTTGAGCGGTCGTCGCCGCTACCAGCTTTTCGGTTTGAAAGGTCTGAAACTTAACGGCATCAGCTCCCGCTTCTTTGGCTTTATCCGCCAGCTTTTTGGCTAACGCCAGTTCACCGTTATGATTGACACCCGCTTCGGCGATAATAAATACTTTTTGCTTCATTGTGCTGACCTCCTGTTCTTTTCTGCGGCGAATGTCCTGCTATAAACCCGATACAGGCACACTGTCCGCACTGCTCCGGCCACAGTAAGCGGTTACCCTTTTTGTTTCGGCCACGCTGGTACACCCAGCATTTTCCCCTGCCGCCGTATCGCAGGTTACGACCGCTCCCGCTCCGGCAAGCAGCAAACAATTACTCTTTCTGTTTTGGCCGCGCCGGTATGCCCAGCACCGTTTCCCCCGCCGCCGTATCGCAGGTTACGACCGCTCCCGCTCCGACCACCGCCCGGCGACCAATGGTCAGTCCTTGCAGCACGGTTGCCCCCACGCCAATCAGGCTTTCTCCGCCGACCGCCACCCGGCCGCAAACCTTAGCCTGCGGGCCTACCACCGTAAAGTCCTCTATTTTGACATCATGTCCTAAAAAACAGCCGTAATTGAGGAGATTAAAATCTCCCAGTTCCGCCCCAATGGAAATTGACACATTTTCCTGAATAATATTGCCCATGCCTAATCGGATATTTCGCAGGTTGATGTGAGGGTGAACAAAATTGGGATACACCAAATGGGGAATTGTCTTTATTTTCTGATAAATCTTTTTTTTAACCATCGGGCTGCCTATCGGAATCGCCGCCCCCAAAAGCGGAAAACGCCCGGCAAAGGCTGCCAAATCCGCTTCGGCAATAACCGGCACATCGCCGCTCCATTGCCCGGCTGTTTCCTCATTTTCCGCCGCCACCGCCTGCACCTGATACACCGGCTGACAGCAGGCCAAATTAATTTCTTCTATTAAATAGATAAGTTCCCGGGCTACATCCCCCGTCCCTAAGATTACCACCGGCAGGCCTTGCCACTTCATTTTTCCATCTCCAGTCCGGTCAGCATTTTCTCCATTTTTTCCATTTCTTCAATTTGCCCCATATCCAGCCATTGGTCGGCCTCCACCGTGTAAACGCCAACCCGCTTTCCCCTTTTTTGACAGTCGGCAATAATCTCCGGGAAACTAATCGGCATATCCTTTTCTAAGCGCTCAATCACCGCTGGTTCAACCACATAAAAACCAGTATTGGTTAAAAACGACAACTCCGGTTTTTCCTTCATCGCCAAGAGTTTCCCCTGCTCGCCGGTTTCCACCACACCATAAGGAATCTTCATATTTTGGCGGGCGCAGACCATAGTAATCTGATTGCCCGTCTCCTGATGGCAGCGATAAATCTGCTCATAATCGGCTTCCACCAAAATATCGCAGTTGGTCAGGAAAAAAGTTTCCGTAATCTGCCCGGTCAGAAGCTGCAAGCCGCCACCCGTACCCAGCGGTTTGTCTTCGTCAATATAATAAATCTGATAGTTTTTATTGTTTTCGCTGAAATAGGCCTTAATCATATTTTTTTTATGATTGACTATTAGGTAAAAGGAAGTTACGCCAAAACTGTGAAAACGGTTCATGATATGCTCGGCAATCGGAATCTCACCAATGGGAATCAGCGGCTTGGGCAATATCTTGGTATAGGGATACAGTCTGGTACCAAAACCGCCAGCCATAACGACTGTCGGAATCCGAAGCTTTCTGCCGGAACGGATTTCTTCATTGTTCCACAAAAAAATACTGACAATCTGCCGCTCCTCCGCCAGCAGCGGAATGGCATCCACTTCCCATTCTTTCAGTTTACGGTAAGCCTGCTTTCTGTCTTCCGCCGGAAGCCATTTGGGACGATAGTTGGCCACTTCTTTAACCGATTTTTGTAAGTCCCCGTTTTTTAAAATCCAGCGACGAATATCGCCATCGGTTACCGCCGCTAAGAGCCGACCATTTTCCGCAACAAACAAAGTTTTTTTGCCCAAAGTATCCAGCCTTTGCATTGCGTCAATAATCCGAAAGCTTTCCGGGATTAAAAAGTCCTTGATTTCCATACGCCCTCCTATCTATTCCCTTACGTCATAGTCATGACAACCGATTGTTTCAAACACTTGTTTTCGGCACTGCCCTTGCCTTAATTTTACTATGAAAACCGATTGCCCCACGCTCCCGCATCACCGCCAATCCTCGCCGCTCGTCCCGCTCCTTTTGGCCATGCCTTTGCTCTCTATTTCCTGGCTGGGCAATTGTCAGCCCTCGTCCGCAAGCCTCGTTTCCGGCGCTGCCGCTTGCTTTACGTTTTTACTGCGAAAACTAGTGGATTTGCACTTTATACTCTGCAATCACCGCCAATGCTTGTAACTTATGCCGCTCCCACCGTGCCTTTGCTCCCTATTTGGGGACTTGCAGGCAGGCAATGACCCGGTCAACATCCGCTGCGGTCAGGTTGGTGCTGCACGGCAGGTTCAGTACGCGGTCACGGTAGCTGACGGCCTTTTCGATTTGATATGTCCGGCTGCCCTGATAAGGCTTTTGCTGATGAATCAAGCCCCAAATCGGCCGGGTTTGAACTTTTTGCTCCATCAGGTACTGCATCAGCTCTTCCCGGCTCAGCGGAAATTCATCTGTCAAATACAGCGAATAAAACCAATAATTTGCCCGGATATCGGGCCGGAAATCCAAGAGCTTTAAGCCCGGCAATTCCCGAATGGCTTTCTGATAACGTTCATAATTTGCTTTTTTATGGCCGATAAAGCTCTCTAATTGCTCTAACTGCGCTAAGCCCAGCGCCGCCTGCAAATTAGTCAGCCGGTAATTGTACCCAATCTCGTCATGCTCAAACCGCACCTCATCCGATTTGGCCTGCTGCGTCAAATGTTTGGCATGCAGCCGGTCTGCTTCTGCCCGGGCAACTATCATCCCGCCGCCGCCGGTAGTAATGATTTTATTACCATTAAAGGAATATACCCCGAAATCCCCAATCGTACCGGCATAGCGGCCAGCATAACGCCCGGCCAAAAAACGGCTGCCCAGTGCTTCGGTTGCGTCCTCAACCACTTTTAAGCCATATTTTTCCGCCAGCGGCATTAACCTGTCCAAATCCGCTAAATTGCCGAAAATATGCACCGGCACAACCGCTTTCACTGGCCGGCCACTAACTCGGTGGGTCAAATGACCGTCTTTCCAATCACATTCCTCACGGCAAAAGCGTTCCAACTTTTCCATATCCATACATAAGCTGTCGTCGCAGTCCATAAAAATCGGCTCTGCGCCTAAGTATTTGACCGGATTGACTGCCGCAATAAAAGTCAGCGTCGGGACAATGACCGCATCGCCTGAGCCTATGCCGCAAAGCTGCAAACCGACATGCAGACCGGCCGTTCCGCTTTGACAGGACACCGCTCCGCTCACACCCAGATATTCCGCTATTTTTTGCTCAAAATCACCAACATACGCTCCCGCCGTCGATACCCATTCCCCGGTCACGGCAGCGGTAACGTACTTTAATTCATTTCCTTTTAAGTTCGGTACTGATAAAGGAATCCATGCTTGATTCATAGTTTTTCCTTTCTGTATATCAATGTCTCAACTTTCCCCTGATCGAAGTGCTTCGCACTTCTGCCCGGGTGGGCGACCTACCATAGTCTTTTTTGACTCTATCCCGCTCGGAGATCGGGTGCCCCTGGTCGAAACGCTATGCGTTTCTGCCCGGGTGGGCGACCTACCTGATCGAAACGCTTTGCGTTTCTGCCCGGGTGGGCGGTCTGCATGGACTCACTCCCGCGATTTGCTTTGCAAATCGCATTCCGTTCCTGTCCATGCAACGAGTCTAAAAAAAACTGTTCCGGCGAACATGGGAAGGTTGAGTTGTTAAATATTATAAATATTAACCTTATTGCGATCAAGGTGATGCCGGAAAAATGCAATTGTTTCCGCCAGCCCCGCCGCTAAGTCATAGCGCGGCTGCCAGCCAGTCATAGCCTTAATCTTTTCGTTTGAACCCAGCAGCCGGTTGACCTCACTTTTTTCCGGGCGCAGCCGCTCCTCATCACACACAATCCCTGCCTGCGGATTAATCTGCCGGATCAGCTCCTCGGCTAACTGACCGATGCTGATTTCCTGCCCGGTGGCAATATTAATCTCCTCGCCGATTGCTTTTTCGGCGGCGGCAATCGCCATAAAACCGGCCACCGTATCCTTTACATAATTAAAATCCCGTGTCGGCGATAGCGCTCCTAACTTAATTGTCTGACAGCCGCTGAGGAGCTGGGTGATAATCGTCGGAATCACCGCCCGCAGTGACTGCCGCGGCCCATAGGTATTAAACGGCCGGACAATCGTAACCGGCAGCTGAAAACTGCGGTAAAAAGACTCGGCCAAACGATCCGCCCCGATCTTGGTGGCGGAATAGGGCGACTGTCCCTGATAAGGATGCTTTTCATCAATCGGTACATATTGCGCCGTGCCGTAAACCTCGGAAGTCGATGTAATCAGTACCCGCTCCGGCTGATGATCGCGGGCCGCCTGCAAAACATTTAAAGTCCCTTTGATATTGGTATCAACATAAGCATCTGGTGAATGATAGCTAAAGGGAATCGCAATCAGCGCCGCCAAATGATAAATCACTTCCCGCCCCTGCATCGCCGTCCGAACACCATTCGGGTCACGAATATCACCGGCAAAAATCTCAATCTCCTTTAAAATCTCCGGCGGCAGGCTGTCCAGCCAGCCCCATGAATTAAATGAATTATAGTAAACAAACGCCTTTACTTCCTGACCAGCTCTGACTAACTCCTCCGTCAAATGACTACCGATAAAGCCGTCCGCTCCAGTTACCAATACTTTGGCCATAGTGCTTTCCTTTCTAACTCAACTTTCCCCTGATCGAAGCGCTTCGCACTTCTGCCCGGGTGGGCGACCTACCTAAAAAAGACCGCTCCGATGGACATGGAAAAGTTGAGTTTCTAATGTTATCATCATTCAGCGCCAGCTGCAAGACATAGGTGTCTGTGCAGGCGCATAATCTGCCAGCAAAAAGACAGACCCTTTTGTGCCGTTAAGCGAAAAATCTATTCCGGGCAATAAATCATCAGCCCCTAAGCGTTTCGCAGCAGTGCGCCAGCTCGCGCAGGTCATGCTCCAATTCAAAATGCAGCAAATCGGCAATATAAATAATGTCCTCTTCTGCCAAGGGCTTTTGAAAGAGTTTTAAATCCGCTTGCAGTCTGTTATAAAGTTCTTCCACTGCCGCCGCTTGCTCCTCCCGCCCCGGTTGTGCCTGAAGAAGCGAATGCAACAGCTCGGTCGCAGCAAAATCAGCCGAAACTTTTTCAAATATTGCGCTCAGTCCCGGCCAATCCTCACCAGATGCCCGCTCGCCATAAAAAGAATCACTTAAATGCAATGCATCCTCCGCTCTGGCCTTGGCGGCTGCCGCCAACTCGCTGGCGGCAAAAGCAGTATACTCAGCCAAAGTCAGCGCCATCACCTCTATCGTTTGCAGCTTTCCCTGCCGCTCCGCTAAGTACTCAGAAAAGTTTTCCCAGACTTCCTCGCCGTCCGCTATGACATAGTTAAGCAATAGCCCCTGCTTTTCCAGCTCCGCTTCTATTTCCTGCCAAATCTGCTCGGCTGTCCAGGTGCTATATTCTTTTTCGGTTTGTCTGATAGATAGCTTCATTTCTTCTCCCCTTCCCGCACATAATCCCGCATCGCATCTTCCATTTGCTTATAATCTTCCGCCAGCTTTTTATATGTCGTCTCATATTCAGTTAAAAACTGATTAAATTCCCGCCAAATTGTCTGCGCCTGCTCTGCCGGGTCTTGGATTTCATTAAAATATTCAATTTTATCTACCAGATTTTTATAGCCCACATCTCTTATCGGTATCACAAACAAAGAGCTGAAAAGATTTTTTTCCAGCCGTTCCAAAGCTAAGTTTAGTTTAACATAGCTTTTGCGCAGGCGATCGTAATGTCCTAATTTCCGTTCTTTTTCAATTTCCTTAAGAATCGTTTTATAACTGGCAATATAACGCTCTAAAATATCTCGGTCAGCGGCTACTTCTTTTATTCTTTTTGCCATATGCTCCCGGTCATATTCCCCTTCTGCCTTGTCATCCCAATAAAAATCAACGGCATTTTCCGGCATCGTTTTCATCAACTCTGATAATTCTTTAAACTGGGTTCCTTTGATGGCGATTCCGCCTTGGGTTGCATTATAAACTTCGGCCTTTCCCGGTTTCCATAGAGAAATCAATTTTTCAATATCTTCTTTCATGGTCACATAAAGGGAAGCTGTCCGCATGGTATTGCCGTAAACATCCTTTTCCTCAACTGAATATTGCCCATCTACCGTGTTGTTGTTAATATAAGAAATTCCGGAACTATAAGTCTTATTGCCTTTGATGCCTAAATTTTGACCAACCAAAATAATCCGCCCAAAGCCCAACTGACGTAGTGTGTCCAGTGCCAGCACCGAAATCGTGCGTCCTACTCCAACCCCCGGCAGTGGTTTTTTACCGATTAAAAAATAATTCTGCTGAACCGCACCAAAAGACAAAATGGAAAAAGTTTTTCCCGGATATCCCTGCAGCGACTGATACCCGATCTCCGTCCCATAAAGCAGCGGAATCTCGATGATATTGCGGTCTTTGATTTGCTGCAGCACCTTTTGGTTGGCTGGTGTCGGATCATAAGAAAATACAGCGTCTGGATAAATATCTTTAGCTAACAGTGCGTTAGTCGCGCTGCCAACTGCAAAAATACCGGCCATTTTTTTTGCTTTAATGATTCGCAGATTTTCAATTTCTTCATCCAGCGACGGCCCGGCCGCTACTAAAATTGCCGTTTTGCCGGCAAATTGAGATAAATCCTGCCAAAATAAATTAGCCCCCGTCAAAATCGGTTTCATATTAATCATAATCGATTCAATCATCGGTTGACTCAATATCTGACCACCTATTTCCGAATCCTTTTCTTTTTTATAGGTGAGCACATAGTTTTCATAAAACTCCTGCTGTTTTTCCTTAAAGAAATGAACATAGCCCTTTAAAAAAAAGAGGGTATTTTTCCGCCCAAACTTGCGACTGAACTCAGCCAAGGTTGTTTCCATTCTTTTATAGTCTGTTTCCACGCCGTTTAAATTTTTAAGCTGCATATCTTTCAGCTCATTTTGCTCTAAAAAACGGTATAGAATCTCCTCATCCGGCTCAACCAAAAAATACTTAATCCCCGGGTAACGCCGCAAAACTTCTTTGATATGATAACCCAAACCGACACCAAAAAAAATAACGCCGCCTTCATTATCTAAGTCAGAATACGAATCAACTAATTTTTTAGCCTCATATTCTGGATCATAGCGCGAAGTCAGGTAATACTGCCTGTTATCCCGGGTCAGCACCAAAGCTTTTTGCCCGTTCTCCGTTTCTTCAATCCGGGTGCGGCCAAGACCTTCTTTTTCCAATTTTTCCAACCGCTCCAGCAAGGGAGCATTCAACTCTTTTATCAAGGCTTTATTATAAATGGACAACATATTCTCTTTCCTTTCGGCAACTCTTTCCTAATCAATCTTAATCCTTTATAGTATCGGCTGTTTCACGGTGAAGTAAAGCCCTCCGCTTTCCTATATTCATTTTTCCGGTTGCTCTGCTCATTTTGCGACCGCTTTTTTACGAAATTCCGGCCAAAACTCCTGCCTTTCCACCGTTAAATTGCCAAAAGCCTTGCTCCACAGCTTGCTTTTGGCGGAAAGCCACCGGTTCAACGCTGGCGGAAAGGGAATCAGCCATATTTTTCTTGTTCCGGCTGCCATTTGCATCAGCTCCGTTGTCGAACGGTAAACCCTGTCCTGCGGATGAAAAATCCCGCCCGGCCGGGAAACAAGGACGGCCTGTAAAAACCGGCACAAATTTTGCAGGGAAATCACACTCTTTTGATTTTCAATCCGGGGAAACAGCGGCAGCACCGCCGCCAGTCTTTGCAGCTGCCGGTAACTGCCTTTGGCTCTCTCGCCGTATACCATCGGCGGGCGCACAATCGTTACTGTAAACGCATCATCGGCCATTGGCAGCAGACTTTGCTCCGCCAAATATTTAGAATGTCCATAATAGGTTTCTGGAGCGGGTCTTTGTCCGACTGTAATTCGTTCCTGTCCTCGCCCGTACACGGCCAAGCTGCTTAAAAAAATATAATGACTCACCCCGGCCGCTTTGGCTTTTCTGGCAATCCGCACCGGCAAAATGGCATTGGCCTGCAAATACGCCGGCCAGCCTATCTTTTTTTCATTCTTATGCACCAGTGCCGAACAAACCACCACTGTGTCATAACCGGAAAAATCCATATCCTGCCATTCCCCATTTTGACCGCTGACGCTGTCAACCGTCCACAGCGGGCATTTTTCCAAATCCCGTCTTTTTCCTTCTATTTGGCTGGCTGCCTTGCTTATCTCCGGCCAAGGCTCTTCTTTTTTGTTCGCTTTTTGAACGCACAATTTTGGGTTTACATATTGTTTGCGCTCCTGCTTGTCCGCTGCCAGTGATAATTCTAAAAAGTTTTTCAGATTTTTACCGATATAACTGTTTTTGCCGATAATCAAAATCCTGTGCATTTTGCTATCCCTTAATTCCTTCCCCGGTTATGACTTTGCCAGCCGTCATAAAAAAGATTTTCAGGTCAAACCGCCAACTAATCCGCTTAGCATATTCCGCATCCAGTCGAATCTTTTTGACCAGCGGGATTTCGTCCCGGCCGTTGACCTGTGCCCAACCAGTCAAACCCGGCCGCAACTGGTTAATACCGTAAAGCTCCCGGCCAGCAATCAGGTCAAACTGATTCCACAGCGCCGGGCGCGGGCCAATCAGCGCCATCTCTCCTTTTAGAATATTAAAAAGCTGAGGCAGCTCATCTAAGCTCGTCCGCCGCAGCCACCGTCCCAGCGGGGTTACATATCGTTCCGGCTCTGCCAGCAAATGGGTCGGCATATCCCGCGGCGTATCTATCCGCATCGTCCGAAACTTTAAAATCTCAAATTCTTTCTTATTCCGGCCAATCCGTCTTTGCCGGAACAGTGCCGGCCCCGGCGAAGTCAGGCGCACTAAAAGCACCAGCACCACCAACAGCCAGCCCAGACTAATCAGCCCGGCCAGCGCCAGACCAAAATCAACCGCCCGTTTGCCGTATTTTACATACATAAAAGCCCCTCTCTTCATCGCTGTTCTCTTATCTTCGTTTTAAGCCCATAAGACATTCTCTCCCCAGCATCACTCCTTTTCGGGACGGAACGCTTTATTTTGACACGCAGTTCAACTGTCTGAAATTTGAACAAGTGTCAAAATAAAACGCGACCGTTTCCGTTAATCCGCTCCCCTTATCCTTACTCGTCTTATTCAAGTCCATAAAACATTCTCTCACCCCAGCATCATTCCTTTTCAGGACGGAGCATTTTATTTTGACATGCAGTTCAACTGTCCGAAATTTGAACAAATGTCAAAATAAAACGCAACCGTTTCCGTTAATCCGTTTCCGTTAATCCGCTCCCCTTATCCTTATTCGTCTTATTCAAGTCCATAAAACATTCTCTCACCCCAGCATCACTCCTTTTCGGGACGGAGCATTTTATTTTGACATGCAGTTCAACTGTCCGAAATTTGAACAAGTGTCAAAATAAAACGCGACCGTTTCCGTTTCCCTTAACCTTATACGTTTACTCTGATACGTTTACTCTGATACGTTT
>CAUUKX010000029.1:0-21811 GCA_963545585.1 uncultured Lachnospiraceae bacterium | reverse complement strand
AAACGGATTTTGCACAAAGGATACCAAAAATCATACAACAGATAAACTTGAAATTGGGAACAGATAACCCTTTTGAAATCGTTTTACAAAAACGAAAAATTTGGTCTTTTTTATTTCTGGAAACTCTGGTATAATCATTCATGAGCAAACCCCTTTCTTTTGTGTTGGTTTTTTGTGATGAATTAATTATACCAAAAGATTGCGCAGTTTGCTCGTTTTATTTTGTGTTTTTTGCATTTTGTGGATAACTATCTTGCATTTTTTGGATTTTGTTTGTTCGGGTAAAAAAACGGGGAAACTCAAAGTTTTTTCACCTATTGACAAATTAGGACTTTTCACTTAAAATATAAATGTAACCGGTTACAAATGAAATTGTTATACAGAATAATAAATTATATATGGTGTCGGTATTCTTTCCCCTGATCGAAGTGCTGCGCACTTCTGCCCGGGTGGGCAGTCAGCCTAAAAAGACTGTTCTGGCGAACAAGGGAAAGTTGAGTATAGAATAAACAAAAGCAGGCGAAAATAGGGAAAATGAAATAGAAAGCAACGGAAAAAAGATTGGGAAAAGTGAAAGATTAAGTTTGCATAAAATGTAATCGGTTACAAAAAAGCGGGGTATGTAGCGAGCAGCAAAATTGTTTTGTCGCTTGCGGAAAATAAACAAAACCAAGGGAAAGGGAGGAGAAAAAAGAGTTTTATTTTGTTGCGGGGAATAAGGGTTAAAATAATCGCTCATATCAAGTAATTTAGAGTTCGGACAAGCACTAAGCAAAAGGAGGGAATATCAATGTTACAGCGAAAGAAAACGGCAAGTTTGATGATTTTAATGGTAATGATG
The DNA here is from genome assembly GCA_963545585.1 of uncultured Lachnospiraceae bacterium. Taxonomy (GTDB): domain Bacteria; phylum Bacillota; class Clostridia; order Lachnospirales; family Vallitaleaceae; genus W11650. The sequence goes on along the minus strand of CAUUKX010000029.1, from coordinate 20,970 downwards.
CTGATTTTGTCGTCTTGCGGCAGTTCGCAGGCACCGACCAAGACTCCGGATCAGCCGGCGAAGCAAGCAGAAAATAAGACGGACAGCCAAGCGGATAATCAGACGAATAGCGAAAAGGTGGAGCTGCGCTTTTTGTTATGGGGCAATCAAAAGGAGATTGAGTGTAAAAAGAAATGGACGGAAGAATTTAATGCTCAAAATGATAAAATCCATGTCAATTTGGAAGCAATCCCGGAGGGGTTTCATGAGAAACTGACAGTGCAGGTTTCTTCTGGGACATTGGCAGACTTGGTGCAAATCGCCGGTGACTTTGGCGGAGAATATTTTAAAAAAGGTACTTTTGCGCCGCTTGATGATTATATTAAAAAAGATGGTTTAGAAGGAGCGTGGGTGGACAGCCTGATGAGCGGATTATCCTATAACGGCAGCGTTTACGCTGCACCGACTACGTTTTATTCCGGTTTTATTATTTACAACAAAACGATGTTTGAGGAAAACAACGTTCCGCTGCCCCATAAGGGTTGGACGGAAGAAGAATTTTTGGCGGCCGCTAAGGCTTTGACTAAAGGTGAGGGCGATAACAAGGTTTGGGGTGCTGATTTTTCTTCGTGGTGGGCGTATTCGCTGGCCAGAAACTTATATGCCGGGTATAAAGCCTGGGATTGGGAAACCGGAAAGATGACAGCAGATACGCAGGGCTTCCGGGATGGCGTTCAGTTTGTTACTGACCTGTATAGAGTACATCAGGTTTCGCCGACACCGACGATGGCAGCTGATATCGGCGGAACCTTTGAAACCGGGAAATATGCCATGACCATCGGCGCATCTTGGGATATGGCCAGCTTTAACGAAGCGATTGGCGATAAGTTTGAATGGGATATCGTCACTTTTCCGGCCAATCCTAAGTATGGGCAGTGGCGTTCACCGTTGTGGACAACGGCGATTGGTATTTCGGCTGACTCGCCGCATAAGGATGAGGCATGGGAATATATTCGCTATATGTCAGCTGGTAAAGTGCAGGAAGAAATGGAAATTATTGGTTTGCCGGCGCTAAAATCAATTAGCCAGGACAGTAATTTCATCAATTCGATTCCGGCCGGCTGGAAAAAGTTTGATAAATCGGTATTTTTTGACGCGCTTGACTATGCCGTAGACGGTGTGGTGCTGAATGAGATTCAGGATGAGATTATTAAGGTTGAGTTGGAGCTCTTGTTTGCAGGTGAGCAGGATATCGATACGACCTTAAAGAATATTCAAACCAAAGGGCAGTTAAAGTTAGACAGAATGAAGGGTTAAAGGAATGTCGGCGTTTGGCGGCTGCTTGTTTTTTAAGCGGAAAGCATAAAAAAGAGCGCCGCCAAAGTGCCGGGCTGTCTCTGAAAAGGGAAGAAATGCAATACTCTTGCGGGCAGAGAAAGGATTAAGGAAAAGTTGAGTGCATAAATGGGGGCATGCTTATGAAAAATAGAAAAAGACAGGCAAAATATTTTTACCTCTTTATTTCTCCGTGGTTAGCGGGCTTTTTCTTGTTGACATTTCTCCCGCTGATTTATTCTATTTATTTGTCTTTAACCCAGTATAACGGAATTACGGCACCGCAGTTTATTGGCCTGCAAAATTATGCAGATATTCTTCTGAGCGATGCTTTGTTTCAAAAAAGCCTGTTTAATTCCTTTCATTACGCATTGGCTGCGGTACCGACCAGTCTGCTTTTAGCGTTGGTGATTGCTTTGCTGCTGTCGAGGGAATCCAGGACCAGCAATTTCTTTCAGATTGTTTTTTATTTTCCGTCGATTGCAGCCGGAGCGGCAGTATATGCGGTAATTAAGTTTTTGCTCAAAGGAGAAGGCGGCTTGCTTAATTATGTTTTATCGCTGGTTGGAATCAAAGGCCCGTTTTGGCTGACGGATCCTAAGTGGGCGATGACGGCGCTGGTCATTGCCAATTTAATCTTCTGCGGGCAGCAGATGTTGATATTTTTAGCCGGAATTAAGCAAATCCCGGTTTCCTATTATGAAGCGGCTAGATTAGACGGTGCGGGCAGTTTCCAATGTTTTTTCAGGATAACTTTTCCGCTGATTGCCAATGTTTTTATATTTAATTTAGTGATGGGCATAATCAGTGCTTTTCAGGTCTTTGTTCAGCCGCTGATTATGACCGGCGGCGGACCGTTTAAAAAAACTTATGTTTACGGAATGTATATCTATGACAGTGGGTTCAGTTTTGGCCGGTTTGGCTATGCGGCGGCGCTGGCTTGGATTATGTATCTGATTATTATTTTTACGAGTATGTTTATTTTGCGGTCGCTGCAAAAGTTGATGAATTACGAAGAATAAGCAGGGGGGTGAAGCAATGCTGCAAAAGAGCCGGTTCGGGCTGCGAATATTACTATGCACCGCATTGGGCGTGGTATTTTTGCTGCCGTTTATCTGGATGTTGTCAACATCGCTGATGAGCACGACGCAAATTGTAAAATATCCGCCGGAGATGGTACCGGTGCCTTTGACGCTGCGTTCATTTGCATATATTTTTACCAGTACGAACTTTTTTACTTATTTAAAAAACAGCAGCATCATAACAGGCTTAAATATTTTGGGGGCTTTGCTGAGTACACCGATAGTAGCGTATGGTTTTGCCAAATATGACGCTCGTCTGAAAAATGTATGGTTTACCATTTTGATGTCAACTATGATGGTGCCGTATTTTGTTACGATTATTCCTTTGTATAATATCTATGCCAGATTAAAGCTAATCAATACCTTTGTGCCGCTGGTACTGCCGAATTTGTTGGCGGGAAGCAGCTTCAGTATTTTTTTGCTGCATCAGTTTTTTAAAACTTTTCCGGGCGAGATAGAAGAATCGGCTCGAATTGACGGCTGCAGCGAGCTGCGGATTTTGTTTGAAATTGTTTTGCCAAATTCCAAAGCCATATTGTTTGTGGTGGCGATTTTTATGTTTGTTTGGACGTGGAATGATTATTTTGGGCCGGCAATTTTTTTGAACGACGAACCGAAATACACATTGGCGGTTGGTTTGGTGTTTTTAAACTCGTCAATCAGCGGTTACAAGGATGCTCTGGATCAGGGGCCGGTTATGGCGATGGCACTTTTGACTGTGCTGCCGGTTATTATACTGTATGCTTGTTTTCAGAAATATTTTATTAAGGGGATTGTAGCCAGCGGACTAAAAGGTTGAAGGCAGTAGTTTTGTCTTAACGGCCGAAAGTGCGGAGTCAGACCAAACAGTGAAACCAAAAATGAGGCGAAAGGAATAGAGAGATGAAAGACTTACCGGAAATCAAAAAGAGAAATGGCGGGCATTGCTTTTGGTTGGAAGGGCATCCGTTTATTATGCTGGCGGCCGAAACACATAATTCTGCCTGCACCTCGCGGGAGTATATGCAGCAGGTGTGGAGCAAGGTGAAAGAATTAAACTGCAATACTCTTTTAGCGCCGGTTTATTGGGAATGGATTGAACCGCAGGAAAATCAGTTTGATTTTGACTTGGCAGAACAGCTAATAATAGAAGCAAGAAAAAATCGGATGAAATTGGTCTTGCTGTGGTTCGGCAGTTGGAAAAATGGGCTTTCTACTTATGCGCCGACTTGGGTTAAGACGGATGGGCAAAGGTTTCCCAGAACGGAAGATGAGCATGGCAGAAGAACGAAAATATTGAGCATGTTTGGCAGCGAGGTTTTGGCGGCTGAGCAGAATGCTTTTAGAAACTTTATGCAGTATATAAAAGTCTTTGACGCAGAGGAACAAACTGTTTTAGCGGTGCAGATAGAAAATGAAGTAGGCATTTTGGGGGCGGCCAGAGATTTTTCTGTGGGCGCAGAAGCTGAATATAAGAAAGATATCCCGAATTCCTTGGCGCGACATATAAAAAATTGCAGCCCATGCGGCGCAGAGGCTGAGGACTCAGAGGGAATGGAAACGGTGAAAAACGGGGAGAGCAGCAAAGCCTTTCTTTCCGAAGCGGATACAAACAGGATTGGCGGTTCATGGGAAAAGGTGTTTAAAGAAAAGGCGGAAGAAGTGTTTATGGCTTGGCATTATGCCGGTTATATAAATGAACTGGCTAAGTGCGGGAAAGAATGTTATGCGTTGCCGATGTTTACCAATGTTTGGCTGAAGAGCCATGCCCTGGAAAAAGCGGGCGTTTATCCCAGTGGCGGGCCGGTGCCGGAAATGCTGGATATTTGGAAGCTGGGAGTGCCAAGTTTGGATATATTGGCACCGGATATTTATACCTTTGATTTTGCCGGGGTAGCCGATTCTTACGCCAGAGCGGATAACCCCTTGTTTGTTCCGGAAACACGCCGGGATAAGTGGGCGGCGGCTAATTTATATTTGGCCGTAGGCCGGTATCATACCTTATGTTATTCGCCATTTGGGGCGGAAAGTATTGGAGAAGATCATTCCTTTATTACCGGGCGTATTCATACAGATTCTAAGGATAAAAATGTATCCAGTCCGGCGGTCAAGGAATATCTGGCACAAAGTTATCGGCTTTTGGGCAATATGCTGCCGGTTATTACCGGACATTACGGCGACGGTAAAATGACAGGTTTTGTTCAGGGGTGCGGTGAAAAAGAAAAGCAGCTTGAACTGGGCGGATGCAGGCTGACGATCCAGTTTTATCATTCGGTAAATGACGATGATGAATTTCTTCCGGCAGCAGGCATTATAATCCAAGCAGGTGAATACGAATGGATTTTTGCCGGCTATGGATACAGAGCTTGCCTTGATGCGGCAGAAAGCGGAAAGCAATTGGATTTTTTGGCATTGGAAAAAGGTTACTATGATGAAAAGGCTAACTGGATAAAAGATATAGCTTTAAACGGCGACGAGCAGCAGGTTCAAATGGAAGAAAAGCCAACGGCAGTAAGAGCTTGGTATTATGAATTTTAAAAGCGGTAGGTTTTGTTCAGAGAGGCGCAAAGGGTGCAGGTTACCGGATTTGAGCTGAAATTTTAATAGAGGAGAAAGCAAATGAAAGCTTCTGCGGTTACAATTAAAGATATTGCTGCCAGAGCCGGCGTTTCGGTGGCAACGGTTTCACGGGTAATCAATCGGTCAGAACAGGTTACGGAAGAGACGAAACAAAGAGTGCGGAAAGTTATAGAAGAATTTGACTATCGGCCAAATGCGATTGCCCGCAGTTTATATACCAAAAAAAGTAATGTCATCGGCTGTATTTTACCGGATATTACCAATCGCTATTTTGCGAAAATTTATCTGGCAATTGAGCAGATTGCTTATAAATACGGGTATACGATGTTTCTGTGCAATTCGATGAATCAGTCGAAGCTGGAAAGCGTGTATTTAAAAAAGCTGGTTGAACAGCAGGTAGACAGCATTATTTTTATGGGCGGCTGCGTCAATGACTGTGTGCCCAAAGCGGATGTTGTGGAGGAGCTGAAAGCAGCGGCAGCCATTTGTCCGGTGGTGGTAATCAACGGCGAGATTGATGACGACCGGATTTACACGGTCAGCACCGATGAGGAAACGGCGGTTGATCGGATGGTGCATTATCTGGTACAGAAAGGTTATCGGCGGATTGCAATGGTAGGCGGTGCCAAAGGGATTACGGTAACGGAGTTTAAAATGGCTGCCTTTCAAAAGGCCTGTTTAAAATATGGTTTGGCCGAGGGCGATTTTTTTACCTGTTATGGTGAATTCCATTTTCAGGGCGGCGAAGCCATTTTTCAGGAACTGCGGCAAAGCGGTCGGCTGCCGGAGGCGCTGATTGCAATTAATGACGAGGTGGCGGCCGGAATCCTTCAGGCTTGCGTCAAAGCTGGGGTTAAGGTACCGGAGGAGTTGTCAGTGATGGGTTATGACAATACGGATTTGGCGGAATGTACTTATCCTAAATTGACGACCTATTCGCATCCTTACGCTAAGCTGGCGCAGTTTGCTGTAGAAACTATCCGGCATTTATATACGGATAACGCGGCGGTGAATCGGCAGCTTTTGCGGGGGGAGATGATAGAAAGAGAAAGTATTGGCTTGGCTTACAGCGCGATAGGCGCAGGATATAAGAAATAAAAAGGAGGAATAAGAATGAAGAAATTATTAACAAGTTGTTTGGCAGTTGTTATGTTGATTACGCTGCTTGGGGGCTGCGGGGAAAAGACGGAAAAACCGGCAGAAACGGGACAGACGCAGCAGGCGAGCGAGAAGGGAAACAAAGAGACGGGTGCGGCCGAAAAGATTAAACTGAAAATGACGATTTTCGGGAGCGACAATGATGAGGCGGTATATCGTCAGCGTTTGGATTTGGTGCAAAAGAAATATGAAAATATTGAGGTGGAGCTGCTTTATATTCCGTCGGAATACGCCACTAAGGTAAAAACAATGTTCGTTTCCGGCGAAGCGCCTGATATTTTGCAGTTGTCAGAGGATGTTCATTCTTATTCGGCCTTGGGTCAAATCATGGCGTTGGATGATTTGGTGAGCAAAAATGGACTGGATTTGGGGAAACGCTTTGGTACGGCGCATCAAACCTATGTTTATAAAGATCATCTGTATGCTTTGCCGGATCGCGGCGGCGCAATGATTGTGTACTACAACAAGGATTTGTTTGATAAAGCGGGAGTAAGCTATCCTACCAAAGACTGGACTTGGAAAGATATGTTGGCGGCGGCGCAGAAGCTGACTGTCCGAAATGGGGAAGAGGTGGAAACATACGGCTTTGCTGCCGGTGATTGGTGGCCGTGGTGGCTGAGTTTTATTTATCAAAATGGCGGCCGGATTTTGGACAAGAACGGCAAAGTAGTATTTAATTCGCCGGAAACCGTAGAAGCACTTCAATTTTATAATGATTTGGTCTTTAAGCACAAAGTGGCACCCTCGCCGCAGGAATATGCCGATATGGGCAATCCCGGCCCGGATCCTCTATTTGCTCAGGGTAAGGTTGCTTTTGAAATTACCGGCTTTTGGAATATTGGTTCATTAAATAATGTGCCGGATTTGAAGTATGATATCGCCCCGCTGTGGCATCAAAAGGAAAGCGGCACGACAGCCTTTGGTTCGGGGCTGGCGATTTCCCAAAACTGCAAATACCCGGAAGTCGCTTATCAGGTGATTGATTTTCTGACGAGCGTGGAAGGGCAAATGCCAATCGTAGAAATGAAACAGGACGCGCCGGTAAACATTGAATTGTTAAGCAGTGAAAAGTTTTTAAGTGCGCAGTTTGCCAGTCGGGCAATTGACATGAATGTTTTTTCGGAATCAGCCGACCAAATTATGGATTTGCCGTTAGGGCCTTATTGGAATGAAATGACGGAAATATGCGGGAATCATTTGAGTGAATTGTTTAACGGGCAAAAAGAAGCGGCAGAAGTAGCCGAAAACATTCAGGCGGATTTAGAAGAAATGATGAAACGCTATAAATAAGCGCAAGTTTATAGGCTATGCGGCTCCAGCAGAGTTTTGGAGCCGCATAGAAAAGAGGAGGCAGTAATGGCAGCAGGGCAAAGAAGCAGCAAAAGACAAAAAATAGAAAGACGCTTGTTCTTTTTATTTACCGCCCCTTGGATTTTGGGCTTTCTGATATTTACTTTAGGGCCGCTGGCAGCGTCTGTCTATATCAGTTTTACGGACTGGAATATGCTGACAAAGCCCAATTTTATAGGCTTGGAGAATTATATTTATTTATTTTCAGAAGATAAACTTTTTTGGAAAGTGTTATACAATACTTTTTACTATGTGTTTATTATGGTGCCGCTGACGACGGTGGTTTCTCTGTTGGTGGCATATCTTTTAAACAAACCGGTTCGTGGTATTCGCTGGTTTCGGACGATTTTTTATTTGCCGTCGGTCGTACCGGTGGTAGCAAGTTCGCTGATATTCTTATGGATTTTAGCACCCAAGGGCATAATCAATCAGGCCTTGGCTTTTTTGGGGCTGAAAGGACCGGCGTGGCTCTTAGATGAAAGGTATGTTAAAATGTCTTTCGTTATGTTGGCGCTGTGGGCGGTTGGCGGCAGCATGATTTTGCTGCTTTCGGGAATGCAGAGCATTTCCAAAGAACTATATGAATCGGCGGCATTGGACGGAGCAAGCCGCTGGCGGCAATTCCGCAGCATTACGATACCAATGCTGAGTCCGATTATCTTTTTTAATTTGATTATGGGAATTATTGGTGGTTTGCAGACCTTTTCGCAGGTTTATATTTTGACGAAAGGAGGGCCGAACAATGCCAGCAAAATGATTGTGCCGTATCTTTATGACAATGCGTTTAAGTATTATCGTATGGGTTATGCGTCGGCGCTGTCGTGGGTGCTGTTTGTAATTATTCTGGCATTTACTCTGGCGGTGCTGAAGTCATCCAGCCTGTGGGTATTTTATGAGGGTGAGGTGAGAAAATGAGAAGAAAGCTGAGAAATGGGGAAAAGATAAGGCTTTACTTGATTTTGACACTAATCGGAATTTTAATGCTGATGCCCTTTGTCTATATGATCTCTATCTCTTTGATATCGCCGCAGACCAATGCGAAGATGTTGTTTACGGTGTTGCCGCAGGAGTTGCATTTTCAAAACTATATTCGTGTTTTTACGGATGAGAGAATTCTCCGCTGGTTTATGAACAGTGTTGTGCTGGTGGTGTTTTGTATGATTGGTCAGGTTATGGCCAGTTCGTTTGTGGCGTTTGGTTTTGCCCGGCTGAATTATAAGTACAAAAATGTTTTGTTTATGATTTTGCTGGCAACGATGATGATTCCGCAGCAAATTACGCTGATTCCGCAGTTTATTATTTTTACCAAACTAAAGTGGGTCAATACCTTACTGCCGATTATCGTTCCCAATTTTGCCGGCGGGGCATATAATATTTTCTTATGTCGGCAGATTATTATGACGATTCCGCAGTCGTTAGACGATGCGGCCAAGATTGACGGCTTAGGCTATATCGGAATTTACTTTAAAATGATATTGCCCTTGATTAAACCGGTGCTGGCAGTGATTGCCATATTTACCTTTAATTATAATTGGGGTGCGTTTATGGAACCGCTGATTTATATTGAGGATAAGGCAAAAATGCCATTGGCGCTGGGAGTGCAGATATTAAGTGCGACTTCCTCTGTCGGAGCTACGCCGGAGTGGAATATTGTTATGGTATCTTCTCTGCTGCTGACTTTGCCGATGATAATTATTTTTATATTGAATCAGCGGCGAATCTTTGAGTTGAATGTTGGAATCAGCAGCGATGTAAGTAAGTAGCGAGGTGAGGGAATTGGAAAAAATAGTTTTAACCGAAGAAATGATAAAGACAGCATCCGGCCGTAAGTTTGCCGGCTGGGGTACAAGTCTGGCATGGTGGGCCAATGTAATTGGTCGGTGGCGGGATGAGGATAAAAAGCAAGCGATTTGCGATTTGATTTTTTCGCTGCCAAAGGGTTTGGGGCTTACTATTGTCCGCTATAATTTTGGGGCGGGCGAACCGGGGAAAGAGCCGGCTAATTTTCGAGTCGGTGCGAATATAGAATGTTACGGCCAAGGCCCGGCCAAGTGGGATATGGACAGGGATGGCGGGCAGCGCTGGATTTTGCAGGAGGCAATAAAGAGAGGCGCTAATCAAACAGAGGCGTTTTTTAATTCGCCGCCGCTGTGGCTTTTGGCTTGTCCGTCAACGGCCGGAGCGGATTATGGGCAAAATAATCTCCTGCCGGAGCAGGAGGCGGCATTTGCCGAGTATGTGGCGGAACTTTTAAACCAGTTTGCGGCGGCATATCAGATTCGCTTTCATAGTCTGTCTTTATTTAATGAGCCGTCCTCGATGTGGTGGCAAAGCGATAATGATCAGGAGGGCTGTCATTACAGCGTAGCGCAGCAGGAGCGGCTGCTGTGCCTGATGCAGCAAAAAATAAAGGAAGGGGGCCTGTATCCCTTAACTTTAAGCGGGCCGGAGGGCTGGAGCGTATTTGAGAGCATTAGTATGTACAATGATTTGTCGGAAGCGGCGCGGGCGGCTTTGGGGCGAATCAGCACGCATACTTATTTGGCGGATGACAGAGCCAGAAAGGCGCTGTGCCGTTTGGCACAAAAAGAAAAAAAACCGCTGTGGATGTCGGAGGTTTGTCTGGCGCAAGAAGGAGCACAAGACCCGGCGGCAATGGCCAGCGGGCTGCGGATTGCCAAGGCGATTATGGCGGATTTTGCATATTTGCGGTCGGAAGCATGGGTTTACTGGCAGGCAGTGGAGAATAAAAATCTAAATCACAACTATGGTTTTATTCAGGCCGGTTATGATGAAAAAGAGGAATATCATATTACCAAGAGTTTTTATGTATTTGGTCAATTTACACGCTTTATTCGTCCGGGTATGCTGCTGCCGGAGCACTTGCCGGAAAACGGCATAATAGCCTATGACCCTGTGGAAAATAAGGCGGTTTGCGTGCTGCTGAACGAAACGGCGGCAGAGAAAAGCTGCTGCATAGAGAGCGGGCAGGACATTGTTCAGGCAGCGGCGGTGATTACTTCCGAGGGGAAGGATATGCAGCCGTATTCTATCGACAAAAATGAGAGAGAAGTAAGGCTGATATTACCGGCTCAAAGTATACTGACAGTGGAGATTTTTTGGACAAAGGAGCAGGCGTAAGCGGAGAAAGGATAAAGCAGAGCATAGGAACAAAGCTTCTGAAAGAAGAAAAAGGAAAAATATATAAAAAAATAATTTACACAATAAGATGATAGTGATATAGTTATAATGAAATCAGGTTACAGTCAAAGAAAGGAAGAGATAGCAAACAAAAAAACATGTCAAATCAGGAAAGGGAAGTTTAAATCTGAGAATATAAAAAACCTGCGGAAGATTTTAGATTAAGAAATCTTCCGCAGGCTTTTTAAATATTGGAGTTCAAATAACAAATAAAGAAAAAATAGCGGCAGTTCCTCTTTTATTACAACTTTATAACACGCTAAAATTCCTTAAAAAACAATTGATTTTTTTATCAGGATAGCCGATAATAATAAAAGGTAGTGTAGCGCTGGAGAATCTGGAAAAGTTGAGGAGTGAAGTATGAAAAAATTAATTGCTTACGTTCTAAGCCTGAGTATAATAATATCGTTATTTCCTGCGGTACCGGCTGCGGCGGCGGAGAAATGGATTACGTGGCTACAGACGGCAACGATGGATATTAACCTGAATATTATTGAGAACAAGGCCGGAGTCGATGATTTGCTGTTTGAGCTGAATTTGGCTGAGCCAAATATTTACATGCTGGAATATTTTCTAAATGACGGAGAAAAAAGAACCTTGCAAATTCGCAATAACCCAGACGACTTAGAGGTGAAGTTTAAGATTGAAAACACACCGGCAGCACCTAATAATATAACAGAAAATCAGATGGACAGTTCCTTTTTAAGCGTTGATTACAGCGGTGATGTTCCGCAGTGGAAAAGCTATCAGGGTGCGGAATTAGTAGCCTTTAAAGCAACGCATTTGGTCGGCGGCGAGTTGACCTACAAGATTGATAAAAGAGCAAGCGCCAAGTTTCCGGGAATTGCCTTTAATATCAATAACCGGATGTTGATGCTGCGCGGCGATTTTAATTCCAATAAGGCTTATTTATATCTGGATAAATATCAGGTCGGTACGATTTTTCCGATTAAGCTGACCAACCCGCTGGGTGAGGTTCAGCAGGTCAATGCCTTAAAATCACTGCGTAATTTTACGACTACGCCGACCCATTTAATTAAAGATCCAAACCATCCGGGGCAAAACTATGAGCCGACGCCAATTGTCGTGCCGGGGGCAGTGAATTCAGAAAAAGCCGGTTCCCGGCCGGGAATTCGGATTAAGTTTGAGCAGCCCAAAGCGATTGATGATGCCAGCTGGAAATTTGAATATGACAAGGCGAAACCGATTTTAAAGAACTTATCGGCAGTCTTTGACTTAAAGGATTTGGCTGGGCCGGACAATATGGATATCGGCTTTGGGTTAGACCCGGACGGAGCTCACACGATTACCTCTCTTCCGACCGGCAATACGGGAACGGAAACTTATATTTATGATCCGGCTAACCATACCTATCAGATTGATATTGTAAAAGATAAGACGCACCTACATCAGCAAAATATGATAGTGCAGTGGAACGGTCTGGAAAAATCCAAGATTTATAAGGCCAAGCTGAACTTCCAAAAGAAAGTCGGGCATGAGGACGAAGTTGATTTCCCGGCCTTTTCACCGCAGAATGAGTTTGCTTATACCTATATGGAATTTACCCTGCGCCGAGCCGATCAAAAAGAGGCTTATCTGGAAATCACGCCTTATGATGTCGGCGACAATGTAGATTTGGAATATACGATTTTGTATAATAAGACCTATGTCGGTAATCTGGATGAAAACAATCATTTGTGGCTGCGGCATTACCAGCGCAATGATAAAGCCCAAGCCAAAATCAATATTCCAGTACCGTTTAATGATAATTCTTCTACCGATCATTATCAGGTATTATTCCGTTTTTCATCGACTAATATCCGGTCGCAGCTTTTGAATTATCAGGCGGAAAAAGATAAGGACGTTCCCCCGGCAATGCCCAATATTGTGTCGGTCGATAATTTGTATGTTACGCCGCCGGATCAAGATGCCCCTGACCAAAGTATTCCCAGTCAAATTCAGCTGGACTTGGTTTGGCAGGCAATTGATAAGGTTGAACTGGCAAAGGTTTTTCAACGGATGGCCGATGACCCGCTTCGGGATAACGACCCGAATAATGACGCCGTTTATTATGAGTTGGCAGTCAACACCTTGCCCGGAGAAACGCCGGAGAATAAATATGAAGTGATTCAGGTTTATAAAGTGACCAAGGCCGCTGACGGCACCTATCATTTAAGTGTCCATCCAAGCTTGTCTTCGGATACTTGGCAGGGTACGCCCAGCCAGACCGGGCCGCAGTATGCCAATGGCTATGATAAGATTGATGAACTGCTGCGAATGGAAAAAATCATTTTAAATAAGGAAGGGAAATGGCCGCTGGCGCATACCACTGTTTATGATGAGGATCATCAAACCTATACGGTTACCGCCCAGGCTGATCCGACCAAGCGGATTAAAGATTTGGCTTTTCCGGGCGTCAATTATTTCCGAATGAGGGCTTATGTGGAAAAAGATGACAAGGTCAGCCGTTCCAGAGCATCTATGCCGTACAGTTTTTCCATGAGTATGTTGATTTACGATGTGCCGACGGCGAATAATCTGCGCTATGAGCCAGTGTATAATGTCAACGGTACGATTCCTGAGGGTGTGGCGGTTTATTGGGACTGGAATAAGAACAAGACCGATTTTAAGACATTTAAAGAAGCAATGTTAGATCCTTTGGGCAAAGAAGCGGTTTCGATTACTTATGTCGGCTATATTTCTAAAGACCGGCAGAAACTGATGAAGATTACGCCGGAAGATAAGCAGAACTTATTGCAGCTTCAGCTTCCGGAAACGCAGGCAGAGCGAAAAATCAGGGTAACGCCGCAGGAACTGGAAAAGTTTCGGGCAGGTGAAGTTTTTTACTTTGCGGCGAAAGATTTGAATCTGGGTTCTTTAAGCGGTAAGATTCCGGGTGGGGAATTCTTAACGCAGATTACCGGCCTTGATCCCAATGATGTTTACTACATTCGCTTTGTAGTAGAAGTACAGGCAAAAAACAGTGATGGTACTTTTGAAATGGACAGTCATGGTGAGAAAAAGCCCAGAACCAGTGTACCATCGGTTATCTTGGAAATGACCGTGCCCAAAGTGAATCCCGAGCCGGGTGAAAATGAAAAACTGCCGCTGGCGCCGGAGAAGTTCCGGGTAGACTTTTTAGATGATGATAAGGTACAAAGCTACGCCGAGTGGGAAATGCCGCCGACGATTTCACCGGAGGATAAAAACTACGGGTTTGAACTGTTAAATGTGGAAGATCAAAGTTTGGCTGAGGCACTCAGGGAAAATACGATTGCGCTGGAAGATTTGCTGAACGGCAGTTCGGTTAATCCCAAGACGAATGCTTTGATTCAAGCACATGGAATTCACAATAATAATGCGCAGGCTTATCGGGTCGTCAATTTTACCGGTGAATGGAAACTGCAGGTTTATAATATCAGCAGCAAGGCATGGGAAGATGCCCAGCAGGCAGATTTTTCCATGAATGACCGGACAATTCGGGTAATTGATAAGCGCAACTCGCCGAACCGGGTACTGTATTATTATCTCAGAACTGTGAAATACAATAATACGCAGGGTGTACTCAGCCGTTCCCGCTGGCGGGAAGCAACGCTGACTACGCCGGAAATGAAGCGGCCGATTAACCTAATTGTTGATTATTCCAATGAGATTGATCACAATCCCAAAGAAGAGCGGATTATTCGGTTTGACGTACCGCTGCCGGAGGGCGTGATCCTGCATGATAATTATCTGGTACAGATCTTTGTCCGTGGGGAAAAGGATGCCGATTTTGTGGAAACCAATAAGGTTCAGGCCAATGGTCAAATCTTATATGGCAGTACCTATATTAAGACGGTTCCGGGTGCACCGACCAGTTACCAAAGGCTGTATTATAAAGTTTATGGTTTAGAGCCGGGCAAGGCCTATGATATCAAGGTGCGGTTAGAAGATCACACCAAGGAACAGCAGAAAAACCCGGATGGCAGCTATACTTATTCAACCTCGCCGTTTTCCGATGTCGTGCGGACACGGACGGAGTTTGATCAAACGGCGCATGATAAAGAAGGAAAGTATAAAGAATATCTGGACTATTATGTTAAGCGGGCAGAAGAATTAAAGAAAAATCCGTACTTTGATTTGACAACCGATAAGAAAAAGAATGTTTTTAAATATCGGGGGCAGTACGCATCCGGTGAAATGCGCAACCAGATGAAAGCAGTTTATGATTTAGTCAAGGGCGAAGGCGAAATGGTAACTTATTACCTGCCAGCGGAATGGATTCAGGCTGCACCGGAGTTTGATGCCGATTTGCAGCTGTGGATTAAGGAGCAGCAGTTTATTCTGCCAGCTGGTTTTATAACCGAGGATGCTACAGCAGCACTGCGCGATGTCATTCGCCGGGTCAAGGAATACCAAGGAGCAGTGAAGGATTATGCGGTGATGATTCAATTAACAGCCGGAAAATATGGAACGGCAATTGAAGGGGAACTGCCGCTGGAGCCGATGGTAAATCTTACACTCAGTGTAGTGCGGGAAACAAAGAATGAAACCTATATTGACAATATGCTGCAAACAGCGGTCGATAATGCGGTCAGTAAAAACAAACCGGCTTTGATTGCTGAGTTGGAAAAAGAACTGAAGTATGGACTGAAGGACAATAAGCTGAATGAGATTGTCAATAAAGTATTGGTTCAGGTGCAAAAAGATTTTGCAGCTTTTGGCCAGTTCCAGTATTTATCGCTTGTCAGTGGCAATCGGGATTATATTACTGAGTTAAATAAGGCCATGAAAGTTAGCTTAAATCCAATGGAGAAGATAGAATATCAGGTATTTTTCCGAGAGGCGGCAACTTGGCAGCCGTTGGAGCGGGTCAGCGATGGCTCTGTCCGCAGCGGCAAGACCGGTTCTTTTGCGGCGGTGCCGGATACGGTTCGGCAGCACCTGGCGGATATTTCAACCGATGCCGAAATCAGTATCATCAGGAAAAATGGTTTGACGAAAGTCTTTACCACATATGAATTGTCGCAGGACGGAGGTATCAGCGGCGAACAGCTGGTTCGGACGGCGGCTCGGCTGTTGGGAGCAGGCGACAGCAATGACACGGCTGCTTTTCTGCGCAGTCAGGGAATAACGGTGCCGGCTTATGACCCGTATTATCCGGTCAGCCGGGAAAAAGCATATTATGTGCTGGCTCAGGTTTATGCCAAAAGGAACAGCAAACCGCTGGCCAATGTCAGGATTACCGATTTTTACGGAATCGAGGATCAAAATGAAATTGATGCCGGATTCCGCAAGGATTTGCTGGCGGCATATCATTTAAAGCTGCTGACTTTAAGAAATGGAAAATTGTCGCCGAAAGTCTCGTTTACCATGAACGAGCTGCGCAACTTTTTAAGAAAGCTGTAAAGAGAGGAAATAGTGATGAAGCAATGGAAAACGATTGGCAGGAGAGCGGTGGCGCTTTGTCTGGCGTTCATTCTGATAGCAAGTGTGGAGATACGAGCCAATATCCAGCTTCCGGCGGTCAGTGCGGAGATTGAAAATGTCTTTTACCGTTTGGGTAAGGATTTGACCACTGGCGGGCGCTTGGTTCGGCCGACGATTCAGTTTAAATGGACGGATCCGCAGGCGTGGGCGCCCAGTACTGGTACCGGGTATGATCAGGGGGCGGATAATCCAGAGGGATATCGGATTGCGCTGGAGAATATCAGCTTAAATCAAACACAAACTTATCAAGTGCCTTATGGAGCAATCGGTACGCATCAAAGCGAGATAGCGGATAATGTTCATTTGGCAACGGGTTCTTTGTACAAGATTTCGGTGCGACCGTATCATAATCACATAAATCCATCGGGTCAACTGGTCCCAGCTCCTTATAATGGTCCGGATCCCTTTGCTTATGCAATTACTGATTTAGACGTGAAGTTAGAAAGTACGGACAGTACGATTTCGGTTATTTGGGATGACTTGGGCAAGCATGATTTTACTTACCGGATTGTTTACTCGTTGGGTGATTATTCCAACGAAGGTGCAACGCAGAACTTTTATAATAACAAAGAGGGCGAAGTAACGGGCTTAACATCGGTAACGCCCGACGTCGTAAAGTTTTATGACAGCGCCAGCCGCCGGAATAAGCTGAAATATGTGCTGAAAGAAAAGATTTATCCCGGTCAGATTTATTCGATTATGGTTGAGCCGACCGTGGAAAATTACGATGGAAATAGGGTATACCGCAACCGCAATTATCCGCTGATTCATTCGGTATCGACCAATATCAAGCTGACCTATACCGAAGAGGGCGATTATTTGCGTTTGCAATGGAAGATTCCGTCCAGTTTTGAGGTTGGTAAAAATAAGGATAAATATACTTTGACTACGGCGGAGTTAGTGGAAATTAAGGATGATAACGAAAAAAACGTTGCCATTTTTTATGGGGAAGCCGGGGCGGTTAATTACTATCTGGTCAATAAGCCAAAAGCGGATACGAAATATCAGTTAAAGCTGACCTATAAGTCGGTGTCTGGCGGAACGAAGCCGCCGATTAAGGCTTTGTCCAATATTTTGCTTTATTCACCGACCGAATTGCGGATTACGCCAACGAAACCGATGATTCCTAAACTGACAACGCAGGCGATGCTGGATGAATGGAAGCTGACCTTGACGCCGGACGAGATTAAAACCCGTTTGGCAGACGAGGGATATTTGCTTAATTCCTATACTTATTCCGGCGATTTGGCAGAAATTTTCAATCAAAACGTGGTATTTCATCGGAATAAGACCAGCAATTCCATCAATTTGGTCTGGAGTGCATTTCGGCGCAAGGATATTGATGTCAACTCGCCGACTTACAACAAGATTATCACCGATTTAAATACCTATTATGATGTATTTATTACCGACGACTATAATGCTTTGTCGGATGTGCCGGCGGCGGAAGAAAACATTCGGTTTGAGTCGTCATCAACCAATGATTTTATTTTAAACAGCAATGGCGATATCATTGGTTTTAAGCGCGGGTTCAGCAAGTATTTTGACAATGCGGCCAAGGAATTTGGGCCGTTTAAGGCCAATAAGATTTATTATATCAAGTTGGTAGCTAAGAAAAAGATCGGCTCGGATGAACTAAAGTCCGATCCGACGATTGTCAGCTTTTATTATGATGCGGAGGGTATTTACGCACCGCCGGTTATGACTAAGCCGCCGCTGCGTGAGCTGACGGAACGGACAACCAAAGAAGCGGTAACCATTGGCTGGCTGGAAAAATGGCATGAAGTGGTTAATGTCAAAGCGGATGGTCATGGCAATATTCCGCTGAATAAATGGATGCCGGTTGCTTGGGTCAAGAACGGCACTGTTTATGAGGCGGAAGTTGAGGGTGCGGTTAAGTACGAACTTTATAAAAGTGAAAAGGAATTAAAAAAGTTTTTAAAGGCAGTGGAAGGCAACACGACATATAAGTTCATTCACCGGATGATTGATATGGGGCGCAATTCCTATGCCGATTCGACCATTAAGTATAAATTTGCACAAATTCCCTATGAACAGGTATTAAAGGAGATTAATGAGAAGAAAATAACGCAGCCAAATTATGGTTTCCAGGAGTATTTTGATGAATTGATTTCTAAGGATAAGAAGAAGATTGCACCGATTCCGTGGAAAGAGATTACGCCGGAGAAAAATGTGGAAAACCCGGAAGAATGGCTGCATAAGGAAGAGGGATTAAAGCCCAACACCACTTACATGTTTATTCTTTATCCCTACCGGGCACTGAAAGACGGCACGGAGATTTATGCACATTTCCCGACGCCGATTTTGGTGTCAACCAAGCCCGAGCCGGATGTGGTTGAGCCGGATCCGACGGTGCCGCGGCTGTTTGTAGTTAGTGCCAGCGACACTTCGATTCGGGTGGCGTGGCGGTATAATAAGGACTTTACTTATAAGCTGAAGTATTCGGAAACTTTGGATCCCAAGAAAGAAACAGAGGTTCCGTTTAAGGTTTCCGAAGATCCGAAAGACCCGAATTATGCAAAAAATGGAGATTTTTACTTTGTTGATGTAATGGGGCTGTTCCCGGATACCAGCTATAACTTTTATATTCAGGCGACCAATGCCAAAACGAATAAGAGTTCCGCTTGGTCAAATGCGGTTATCGGCCGAACTACGCCGATTCTGCCGCCGCCGGCACCGCCGGGATTCGGTATTGCTTCGCAGGAAGATATGCGTCGTCATAAATATGAACGGGCGGTTGGCAAAGACTATTTTTCGGTGCAGTGGATGAAATTAAATGTAGATACCGAGGACAATGCCAATGACAAGCAGCTGAGCAAGGTATATCATTATATTTTGGAAGTGGCCGATAATGAAAGATTTATTGATCCGCTCATTGTTAATACTTCCAGCAAATCTGCGGATAAACTTGAAGTTTTGGAAAAAACTTTGGTTAAAATCAATGGTTTGGTACCGGGCAAGACATACTATGCCAGAGCCAAGACCAGATTGACAGTTTCCAGCGGTAGCAAAAAGCTGGTTGTTGATTCACTGGAATATACCAATGTTGTTAAGATTACGGTGGGACGTGACCCCAATGAATATGATGGCGACCGGGATCCCAATTTGGAGATTTTGCCGGAGCGGGATTATGAGTTGATTTATGATAAGCGGGATAAGAGTCTGACATTCCGTTTCCGCTACAATCAAAAGGATAAAGACGGCAAGGCAGATAATCGGGTTGACCAGCGGCTGATTAATGAACTGATGAAAAAGGGTATTTATACCTATACTGCGGATTTATCCAAGTATCAAAACAAAGAAGTTAAAATTCGGTGGCTGAAAATGCCGTATCCGGTTTATGAAGCCTTTTTGCAGTATAAAGTCAGCTTAAAGGTCTTGGGCGGTGGAGTGGAATTAACCATGCCAATGACAGCATTGGAAAAGGAAGTTAGCCGCCAGAAACAAAGCTTTGGGGCAGAACCGATGATTCAGCTGGAACTGACGGAAACGGATAAGCGGCCAGTCAAGGCTGACACGGCTAATTTACGGTCGCTTGGTCAGGCGCAGATGTTGGATGTTCGAGTCGAATCCAGTAAGCTGAAAACTAAGCTGGACTTTTTGGCGGCGCCGGTTGAAGTCGGATTAAGTCCAGTTGACCGGACAGAGATTTATGACAAAACGCCGCTGGCGTATTTGTCGAATGTCAACAAGGAAGAAAGACCGGTGGCCGGTGAATATGACAAGGCGGCCAATATGTACCGCTTTAAGACTATGGATGTGGGCAGTTATGGGCTGTACTCGGCGGTGAATGCCTTGGTTGGCCAGCCGGTACTGACACCGGCTCCGCACTGGTCGGAAGCGTATCGCAGCAAGGTGATGGCGCATATGGCTTTGAAGAACTTGGGCAGTTATAACCCGAATCAGGCGATTAGCGGTCAGGCTTTTTACAATGGCATTTATGCCGGAGTCAGCCAGAGCAGTGAGATTGACTTTAACGGCGATATTGCTGGCGATAAAAAGCGAACCTTAGTCAATAGCGGCTTGATGGCAGCATCTGCCAATTTAGATGGTACGGTCAGCCGGATAGAGGCGTTCACGGCATTTGTCAAAGCCTATGAAATGATTCAGGATACCGGGCTTGCCTATGACAGGAATCGGGTGGCGGCGGTAGCCAAAGCGCAAGGCATTAGCCAGGAACAGGCGATTGCCTTGCTGAAGGCGGAAAACGCAGGGCTTTTATCTAATATTGCCCAAGCGGCGCCGCGCCGGGCAATCAGTTACGGAGAATATTTTACTTTGCTGAGCAAGGCCAAAGGCTGGTAATCAGAAGGGCTGCCGGGTTTAAGAGCACTTTGGGAGGAAGAGAGAAAATGTCAATAAGGCTTCTTTTTCCAACGAAAGATTCTTAAACCGGCAGCTTTTTTCATCTGCGTTCTCTTATCAAAAGCACTTTGCTTTTATTCGGCATCAAAGAGCGCAGTCTTTTGGGAAACAGGAAATCTTGTCAAATGCTTGTGCACGATCGACATAACATAGCAGTTTTTTCAAATAGGAAACGTTAAGTTTTTAACGAAAGACATTTTAGAGTCGGCTGTGGTCTATGTTGTTAGTGGCGGAAGGGAGAATCAATGTTAAAAAAAATATATGTTATGGCGATAGCGATGTTGGCAGCTTTGACTTTACTGGCGGCAAAGGTGGATGCTGCCGGAAATTACGTCATTTGCCGGGTTGACTGGCTATCGGAGGACAGCGCCCGGATTCAGCTGCAATGGAAAGAACCGAGCAATCAAACCTTGATGATTACCAGTTGGCAGGCTGACGGCAGCGGCAAACT
>CAUUKX010000028.1:0-22032 GCA_963545585.1 uncultured Lachnospiraceae bacterium | reverse complement strand
TTTCGACCAGGGGCAGACCGCCCGCCTGAACAGAAATGCACAGCATTTCGCTTAGGGGCTCATTGCTTCCAGAAAGGCTACGCCTTTCGGCGGCGGGCGGAAAAGTCAGGCAAATTGCGATGCCGTCGGCCGAAAGTGAAGTTCATGCAGCCGCTCTACCCGCCCGCGAAACTGTTCCGGCAGGCAGTCGCCGGCTTCATAGTTTTCATCCGGTTTTGCCGGCGGCAAATCGGCTTTTAAAAACGCCTCAATCAGCGCCGGCGTATCTGCTCCGCCAATGGAATAACCATAGCGGGATGCTGCCTTTGCCAGCGCATAGCGCACCTCCCAAATCGTACCGACACATTCAAAGGGCTTGGTCTCCGCCAGCCCTAAAAGTTCGCACAGTACCGGCCAAAGTTCCTCATCCGCCAGCAAGTCCCGGCCGAAGATTTGCTTTAGCTTTTCCCGCTCCAAATAGGGGCTTAAAATAATATACACAAATAAGCACTTCGGGCAATGGCCACACCAGACATTGGTTTTCTTGCCCCGGTTACAGCTCCGAAACACCGAATGATAGGCCGGGTATCCGGCAAAGGCCTGACCGATTTCAATTTCATATAAGGGACGCAGCAGGCTAAAATACTTAATTCCCGGCATAATCCCCTTAAAATAAGCCGTAAAATCCCGTTCAAACTCAACTGTTTTGGAATACTGATGATTAAACATCGTCCCCGGCACCGACGGCTCATTGGCTGATTTTTCATTCGATAGAGCAATATAGCGTTTATGCGTTAAGGCCGCTCCCAAAGCGGCGATAAAAGCCAAAATAGCCGAAAAAGGCACATGCCCGTTTAAGTAGCCCTCACCATTTAAACGTAAAAGCTGCGGATCCAGCCGCCGCTCCGCCTGTAAATAACGGTCATAACCGGCAATGGCAATACAATCATACGCTGCCTGCGGAGCGCTCATGACAAAAGGCAGATTATCCGCCGCCTCCGGCCGGAGAAGTTCTAAGCTGACCACCGAATCCTTGCCGCCGCCGACCGGAATCAATGTGCCGCATAAGTCCTGCCCGCTGACCGGCGGCAAAGGCTGGCTGCCCGCACTAACAATTTCCAGCCAATTTTCCGGCGTTACTGCCGGTGTCAGCCGGTGAATACCATTGATATAAATAAACTCGCCTAATCCGTTATAATACAGCTTTTGCCAAAAAGCTGCCGCTTCCGGCCGCAGCCGGCCACAGGCAAGCCGCAGCCGCGGCGGACATGCCAGTTTCCAATAATTAATTGTTTCTGCCAGCCCGATTTGAAAAATCAAATTTTCCAGTTCCTTTAGCCGTTCTGCCGTCAGCGGCAGCGGCACAGCCTTTCCCCCTTCCATCAGCTGATAACGAATCGAATGAGCAAAGGCTATGCTGCCCCCGTCCGCCGCTGTCAGCCGATAATGAAAGGAAAGCTCCAGCCCTTCCGGCTGAAGCCGACTGGTATAACTTTCATAACAAAGCTCGGTATATTTCCGGCGTAAAACACTAAACTCCATTGGTTTCCTTTCTGAATATCTCACATAGGTCACAATTCCGGCAAGTCATTTCCAAGCCGCTTCCGGCGCATTCGCCGGTATGCGTTAAGCACCCAGATATTTCTGCCTCCCAAACTATAACTCACATCCTCAACTTTCCCATGTTCTGCAAAACTATAACAGTCTTTTTTAGGTAGGTCGCCCACCCGGGCAGAAACGCAAAGCGTTTCGACCAGGGGCAGACCGCCCAGGCATCAGAGGAAAGTTGAGTTACATATTTTTTAAATCACACAGCAGCCAGTTGTCTTTAAAGGTGACAATCATCGTCCCGCAGTATTGACAAATACCGGCTGACTGCACCAGATGCGGCGCACCGCAGTTGGGGCAATTAATGCTTTCCTTTTTTTCCTGCTTTTCCCTTTCCTTGGAAAACTCCAAGTGATAAACCTGCTTACGGCTGTCAGTCATATTGCCGGACAGGAGCGTACCGTTCATATTGGTCTTGTAGCGGCAGATACTGGCTCTGACCTCAACCGTCAAATGTCCTTTCTTTTGCTGCCGGGCCTGCAAAATCTTCGCCCCCAAATACTCATGAATCTTATACACATCCCGAACATTATTCTTTTTATTGGTTTGAATCAGCGCATTATGCCGCTGAAACAGCAAATCCGTTTCAAACGACTTCAGCAGCCGGTTATCATTTTCACTCATCGCCTGGCAATACTTGCGGAAAGCGTCCTCCACCCGGCGCAGAAAATCATCCCAGTCAAAGTCCTGATCCAGTTTTTTGACTTCTTCTTTGATATCGTACTCCTTAAAGTCCATACCGCCGTCCTCGGCCATTTCCTGACGCAGAGCCTTGCTCACCATCCGCATCAGAAAGCCAAAAGCGCTGTTCCTAATCCGCCGATAGATATGAGTTACCCCTATCCAGATACTCAAAATAACAATCATCGCCACCAAAAGCTCCGAGGATATATATATTCCAAAAATTTCCATATTTCTCTCCTGCTGCTGTCTGCTATTTTTATCAGCCGCTAATCCGTCTCCGCATCCAAATCATGCTCCCGCAAATACTCCTCAACCATCGCCCGCTCCGCCGCAGTCAGTTCCGCTCCGGCAAGTAAGTCGGGACGCTTGCGAGCCGTCCGCAAAATGGCACTTTGCCTTTGAAATTCCTTGATTTTGGCGTGATGCCCCGACAGCAAAATCTCCGGTACCTTATGCCCCTCAAAGTCAGCTGGTCTGGTATACTGCGGATATTCCAGCAAGCTTTTCTCAAAGCTTTCCTCACCAGCCGATTCTTGGTTTGACAGTACACCATCCACATAGCGGCTGACCGCATCAATCACCACCATAACCGCCAATTCTCCGCCGGTCAGGACATAATCGCCAATTGATAATTCCTCCGTTACCCATTCTTCCAGCACTCTTTCGTCGATGCCTTCATAATGCCCGCACAAAAAAACCAGTTCTTCCTCGGCCGCTAATTCCTTTACGATTTCCTGATTTAAGGTTCGCCCCTGCGGCGACATATAAATTAGCCTTTTTAAGTCGACACCCTTGCTTTGCAAGTCCCGGCAGGCCCGGAAAATCGGCGGTGCCTGCATCAGCATTCCGGCTCCGCCGCCAAAGGGGTAATCATCCACCTGATGATACTTATTATCGGCGTAATCCCGGATATTGACGGTATTGAGCGTAATCAACCCTTTATCCATCGCCCGCTTTAAAATGCTGTCGGACAGCCCTTTTTCAATTTGCTCCGGGAACAAAGTCAGCACATGAAACTTCATCGCATGCCCTCCAGTAAATGGACTTTAACCACCTTTCGCTCGGTATCAACCTCCAGCACACAGTCGGGAATGACCGGAATCAAAATCTCGCTGCCGTCCTCGGCGGTAACTTCATATACGTCATTGGCGCCAGTTTCAATCACTTCGGTCAGCTTTCCTAAATATTCGCCCTCATCGGTAAAAACCGCCGCACCGATAATTTCAAAAATATAATATTCATCTTCCGCCAGCTCTAAGGCCCGACTGCGGGGAATCTGCAAAAACGCACCGCGAAAGGCCTGCGCCGCATTGATATCGCCAATTTCTTTAAACTCCATTAAAAAACCCTCTTTAAAAGGCTGAACCGTTTTCACCGTCAGCACCTTTTGCCCGCCGCCGGCCAGTTCCGCCATAACCTGCGTCAAATCATAAAACCGGTCGCTGTCCTCCGTCATCGGCAAAACCTTAACCGCACCTTTTAAGCCATGTGTCGTTGTAATCTTGCCGATTACCACGGTATCATTACTGAGCCGCATATTGTTATCCTCTTTCTGCGTCAATATCAAGGATCAGTGCGCCCCGCCAAACCTTGTCGGGAAAAATCACAGCACTATTTAAAAGCGACTTGCCTCCTTGATGAAACATTAACTCAACTTTCCCTCGATTGAAATGCTGCACGCTTGCCCGGGTGGACAATTTTCCCCAAAAAGACGGTTCTAATTTTGCAGGACATGAGAAAGTCGCAGTATTAATTGTACTACATTTTTAGCGTTTTGGCAAATATAAGTCAGGGTAAAGTCACAAGCTTTTGCCACATTAAATACACTTTAAATCAAATTTTTAATTGACAAATCCGAGTAAAACCTTTAAAATAAAAAATGGTTAGGCATTTTTACCTAAAATGTCAAGCTATCCGCTTCATTGTCTGTAATTTTGCATTGCTGCGAATCCCAAAAACAAGCTGACCTTGGCTAATACAACCAAATCAAAGGAGGGTCCTATGAAAAAAATCTTTTCACTCTGTTGCTTCTTAACCATCTGTTTCCTCTTTGTTCTACCCGCCGAAGCTAAAACCTATGGCCAAATTTTATATGATTTGGGCATCGTTTCCGGTTCAAACGGAGATATCAAAGAAGCGGACGAAATTACCCGTGAGGAAATGACCGCCATCTTAGTTCGCTTGTCGGAAACACCGGAAGCAGACAAGGCTTTTTCGCTGCCGGCACAGCCTACTTTTTCTGACGTACCGGCTAATCACTGGGCTTACCCCTATGTGGAACTGGCCTATCACAAAGGACTGACCAGCGGCATTGGCAACGGTCAATTTGGACTGGGGCAAAAAATCACTTATAATCAAGCCGCTTTGTTTTTCCTAAGAAGTCTGGGTTACGATGGCAAAGACATTAGTTTCCAGAACGCCGCACAGCAAATCGGAGAAAAATACGGCTTAAAGCTGGACGCCCCCGCAGGCGGCAGCAGCAATCTGATTCGCGGACAAGTGTTTGAGCTATTGGCAAAAACTTTAAAAACAAAGACTGTCGACGGCGCTTTAAAATTATCAAAACTCGCCTACGATACCGCCAAAACAAACAAGTTTAAAGATGATGCAGAAATTGCCAGTGTTTTTGAGCCTGACTATGAACTATTAGACGATTTTAAGGTGCAAAAACTGCCCGTCCTAACCGAAGCGCAGCTGTCGGCTGTCAATGCCGATGATTATAACGCCAAAGCTTATAAAGAAATGCTGGTGCAAGTAGAAAACACGAAAAAGTTTTACAACACTTATTTGACAAAAGACAGCTATACCTATTCCATTTATTACCCAAAAGATAAGATGCTGAAAAAAGACGATTGGAATTTCTTTTTTGAAAGCAGCCGTCTGTATCTTAAAGACGGGCAGCCTGACGGCGACCGGTCCGGCATATCGCTCTCGCTTTCCAACGAAAATGGAACTCTTCGGATGAATTCCGATATTCAAAGCGGCTATGGCCACGCCAGCACACACGGGGTGGTTAATCGTATCCACGAGTACGCAGACAAGGTAAATGGTTTAACCGTTTATGTCTTTTTCGGCAGCGAAGACTACGAATTATATAATGAAGAAACCCAAAAAAGCGAACCGGCTGTTTATAAATTTTATATTGCCGCCGCAGTCGATGCCAATAACAAAGTGATGGAATGTATTGCCAGCACCGCTTATGGCACCGGCTACGGCTCACCGGAAATGCTGGCACGGGAACAAAAACAAGCCGAGGAATCCAGACAAGCAATGAAAGAGCAGGAAGAGAAAGAAAAGAAAGAAAAACAAGAAAAAGAACGCCGGGAAAAAGAAATGCAGGAAAAACAATTTTAAACAGAAATAACAGGAAATCTTTTAAAAAGGGCGGACGCAAACTGTTCGCCCTTTTGGCATTTAAAAAAGTGCCGGAAATTTTAAATTTCCGGCACTTTCCATTTTTATTAACCACAATCATACATAATCATAGTTTTCTATGACTTTGCCCCACTTTATCCTACTCAAAAAGCAGAAGTATTCGCTTTCCTTTTGCAATTAGGCAAACTACATTCCCATTTGCTTGGCAACTTCATCGGCAAAGTTTTCCTGCTTCTTCTCCAAGCCTTCGCCGGTTTCAAAGCGGACAAAACTCTTAACCTTAATCGGTGAGCCCAATTCTTTGGACATTTTCTCCAAATAAGCAGCCACCGTCAAATCGCCGTCCTTAACGAATGCCTGATCCATCAAGCAGATTTCACGGAGTTCCTTTGCCAAACGGCCTTTGACCATTTGCTCAAGGATATTTTCCGGCTTGCCCGGATTTTCATTACGCGCCTGATTCTTTAAGACTTCCATTTCGTTATTGATATATTCCTGATCAACTTCTTCACGGGAAACATAGCGCGGGCTTAAAGCTGCTACCTGCATCGCCACATCCTTTAAGACGGTAATAACTTTGCCGTTAGCACCGTCGGCTTCGGCATTAACCAATACGCCAATCTTGCCGTTCATATGGTCATAGGCAGCAATCGCCCCGGCTGACGGAACTTTCTCAAAGCGGCGGATTTTCAGGTTTTCCCCAATCGTCGCAATCTTAGAAGCCAGTACCTGCTCCACCGTCCGGCTGTTGTCTTTCAGCCACGGTTCCGCTAATAAGCCGTCTACATCTTGGGCGGAAGATGCTAAAATCTGATCAGCCACTTCCTCAACAAAGCCTCTGAACTCGGCATTCTTTGCCACAAAGTCAGTTTCCGAGTTGACTTCCACGGCAACTGCCATTTTCCAGTCTGCCGCAAGTTTTACGAAAACAATACCTTCTGCCGCAATCCGGCCGGCTTTTTTAGCCGCTTTGGCCATACCGTTTTCTCTTAAATAATCAACTGCTTTATCCATATCGCCGTCGGTTTCGGTTAAAGCCTTTTTGCAATCCATCATACCGGCGCCGGTCATTTCTCTGAGCTCTTTTACCATTTGCGCTGTTACAGCCATTTTCTTCCTCCTTCTTGCTTATTCTTATTCGTCAATCTTTTCCTGTTCTTCCGCTACCGGAGAATAATCAGCGGTATCGGTCAGCTGGACACCCTGCTTTGCTTCTAAAACGGCATCTGCTACCATTCCGGCCAATAACTTAACCGCCCGAATCGCATCGTCGTTACCCGGGATAACATAATCCACTTCCTCCGGATCGCAGTTGGTATCAACTACGGCCACAATCGGAATCCCCAACAAATGCGCTTCTCGCACGGCAATTTCTTCATTTTTCGGGTCAATCACAAACATAACAGCCGGCAGGTTTTCCATTTCCTTAATTCCGCCGAGATTCATTTCCAATTTTTCCATTTCTGCCCGCAGTCCCATGACTTCCTTCTTCGGCAGCAATTGGAATGTACCGTTTGCTTCCATTTCTTCCAATTCGTACAAGCGTTTAATTCTTTCCTTAATCGTCTTGTGGTTGGTCAGCATACCGCCCAGCCAGCGATTGCTGACATAGTACATGCCGCAGCGCTCGGCTTCCGTTTTGATTGCTTCTTGTGCCTGCTTCTTAGTGCCGACAAAAAGCACATCGCCGCCTCTGGCCACAATGTCTTTGACTACATCATACGCCTTGTCGATTAAGACCGAGGTCTTTTGCAGGTCAATAATATAAATCCCGTTTCTCTCCGTGTAGATGTACTCCTTCATCTTAGGATTCCATCTGCGGGTTTGGTGTCCGAAATGAACACCGGCTTCTAACAGCTGTTTCATTGAAATTACACTCATGTTTTTTCCTCCATTTGGTTTTTAATACATTCTTCCATATTCTTCCACTCCCCGTGCGACCTGACGGCACCGGCACGAAAATCCGAATATGTGCTTTGTCCAACCGCCATTTTAACATAGGGCGGAATCTTTTTCAAGTAAATTTTTTTGAATTTTCCATTAACTATAAGCCATATAGGATAATGTCCTAATCTCCCGGTCTGTATCCTTTCATAACCTGTTATGGCCCGTTAATAAAAATACCGTTCAGTAAACATAGAAAATTAAGTTTAAATCAGGAGGAAAGCAATGAAAACCTATGGCTATGCCCGTGTATCAAGTTTTGACCAAAACGCCGACCGGCAAATGCTGGCACTTCAGGCTCAAAAAATCCGGTCGGAAAATATCTTTTTGGATGCCAAGTCCGGTCAGGACTTTGACCGTCCTGCCTACTTGCAGCTGCTAAAAGTCCTAAAAAAGGGAGATTTGCTCTATATCCTAAGCATTGATCGTTTAGGCCGAAACTATGCCGAGATTCAGCGACAGTGGTATCTTTTGACCAAAGAGATTGGGGCTGATATCTGCGTCCTTGATATGCCCCTGCTTGACACTCGCCGTGGAAAAAATCAAAATTTAATGGAAAACTTTATCGCTGACTTAGTCCTGCAAATCCTATCCTTTGTTGCCGAAAGCGAGCGGGTTAATATCCGTGCCCGGCAAAAAGAGGGCATTGCTGCCGCTATGGCGCGGGGCGTTCGCTTCGGCCGTCCCAAAAAGTCCGTGCCGCCGAACTTTGAAGCAATCCTATCCGCCTTTGACCGCCGGGAAGTGTCCCTGCCGGAAGCCTTGGCTAAAAGCGGCCTAAGCAGAACCGGATTTTATCGCTGTTTACAGGAATATCGCCGAAATCGGAGCCGTTAAAAGCCGTCCCAAAAAGTGTACTTTTTGGGACGGCTTCTGTTTAGGATTGTAGCATAGATTTTGGGACAAAACAAGACCCAAAATTAAAAAACAATTAAAAAGAAATCGTGCCGAAAAAGTATAAAAAATCCTTTTATTAAAAGATTTTTTTATTATAAATCGTTTTTCTTCCATTTTTCTCTTAATGTTTTTTTAATATTTCATTTTTCCAAAATAGGTTGTCCCCAAAAGTACACTTTTTAGGACAATTTGAACCTGAGTGCAAAGCAAAAAAAGAAAGGGGGCATAGGGAAAAAATAGGCATAATGATGCAGTATAAGCAAATAGACATAGGAAAGAGAAAAAATATTAAAAACCAATAGGAGGTCGTATGGAAGAAAATCATAATCAACCGCTGAAGTTAGAAGATTTAGATTGCATCCTTTCAATGTCAAAGGCAAATAAATCGGCATTGAAAGAATATGATGAAGCTATTCCAAAAATGGAAAGATTTATCAATCAATATTATCGTATTCAGAACCTTGACTTAGGACAAGCAGAAAAAGATTTGTCGAAGATACGAGCAATAAAAGAACAGTTTATTGCCAATATTGGAAGTGCTTCAATATCTTTCGCTTTGTATGCCGTTATAATTTCATCAATTGCTGGCACACTTTCCGATGCTCTCTCAGCTATTGCTTTAGCGCTTAATCCATCTGCATCTGCTGTTTTTCCAGTTAGTAACGCTGGTATAAAAATCACTGTATTTATAGCAGTGATTATCTGCTTTATACTTTTGCTTTTAGAATTCCAAAGAAGGACTAAAGATGAAATCCTAATTTTTAAATGCACTTATATGGAACAATACTTAGCAAATTACATCAAAAAATTGAAAGAACAACCTGAAAAAACACAAACAGAAGATACCAAAGACACCATTAACGCCGACCAAAGCAGCCAAAGGAAAGAAACGCAAAAATAAAACAAAAAAAGCAACTAAAAAACAATAACAACTATACCAAAGGAGATTTCTATGAATCATCAAAAAACGAAACCCAAGAAACTACTGTCCCTATTGCTGGCGCTGGTAATGACCCTTTCTTTGGGGCTGTTTCAAAATACGGCGCTGGCGGGGGATCCTATAACAATTGACGGCTTAAAGTACAAATTATCTGACTTTAAAATGGTAGCAGAAGTTTTCGGATTTGAGGATAAAAGTATAACCCATATCGTGATTCCAGATAAGATAGAATATAACGGAAAAAGTTATGCGGTTGCTTCTATTGGATCAACTGCTTTTCATCACGACAACGCACATATTATAGAAATAACACTGCCAAATGGAATTAAATGGATTGAAGACTCTTCTTTTTCACAGTGTACTAATTTAACTAAAATAAATTTACCTGACAGCATTATCTCAATTGGAAAAAATGCCTTTCATAATTGCAGAAAATTGGAAAAATTAACGATACCAAGCGGTGTCCGTGTGATTAGAGATGGCACTTTTTCTGGCTGTCAAAGTTTAACCCAATTAATCTTACCTGACAGCATTACCGAAATCAGAACAAATGCTTTTGCATATTGCTCTAAATTAGAAGAAATAACAATACCGAATGGAGTCAACAGAATTGAGGATAAAGCCTTTTATGGCTGTTATGCCTTAACCAAAGTAAAACTGCCAGAGAGCATTACGGAAATCAAAAGCAAAACTTTTGGCTACTGTAGTGAACTTACAGAAATCACAATCCCAAAAAGCGTAAAGAAAATCGAAGACAATTTTGGAGATTGTCGTAAACTAAACGATATTTACTACAACGGAACGCAAGCGGAATGGAACAACATTGAAATCGGAGATTTTGGCAACGATGATTTGCGAAAAGCAACGATTCATTTTTCTGACGGAACAACAATACCGGGAAATCCCGCCTATTCAAGCCAAGAAACCGTTATAATCGATGATTTTGAATACCGCCTAAATAATACAAAAATGACAGCAGAGTTTTTTAAATGTAAGAATAAAGCGATAACAAATGCCGTGATTCCAGATACGATAAAACCTAATGGCCAGACATACACTGTTACTTCAATTGGTGGAGATTTTATGGGCATTTTTGAGGATTGCGAAAATCTTATAAAAGTAACATTACCTAATAGTATTAAGACGATAAGAGAACACGCTTTTTACAATTGCAGAAAACTGGAAGAAGTCAATATCCCAAATGGCCTCAAGACAATTGGAAGCGAGGCTTTTAGTGTATGTAAAAGTTTGACTAAACTAATGCTTCCCAATAGTGTTGTGGCAATAGGCAGAGATGCTTTTGGGGGTTGTGATAATTTAGAAGAAATAAACATACCGGATGGCATTAGCACCATTGAAAGTCAAACTTTTTCAAGTTGCCTTAGTTTATCTAAACTGACATTGCCGGACAGTGTTATATCAATAGGAAATGGAGCTTTTTTTGGTTGCAACAAATTAAAAGAAATAAATATTCCGAATGGAGTCAGCGTAATTGAGGATGAAACTTTTTCATGGTGCAATTTAGATAAATTAGTATTGCCCGACAGTGTTGTTTTAATAGGGAGTGAAGCCTTTTCTCACTCCTTATCTCTTAAAGAATTAACTTTACCGAAGAGTGTTAAAAAAATCGAAAAAGATGCTTTTCAAAGCTATAATTTCCGTGATATCTATTATGATGGAGTAAAAGCAGATTGGGATAACATCGAAATTGCCGATTTCAATGACCTTTTAGGATATACAACCGTCCATCTGGCAGATGGCACAACCATACCGGGGGTTACTCCCGGCAATCCGGGAACGACCCCGGGAACTCCTGGCAATCCCAGCAATCCCGGCACTACCCCCGGTACTCCGGGAACTCCGGGTACACCCGGTAATCCCAGCAATCCCGGCACGGCAACACCGCCTTCGGTAACGCCCCCTGTTCCGGGTACTCCGGGAACTCCCGGCAATCCGAGTAATCCCGGCACGGCAACGCCGCCCTCAGTAACACCTTATGTGCCAAGTGAACCAAGTACACCAAGCACCCCCAATACGCCGAATACTTCAAATAAGCCAAGTACACCAAGTACCCCAAATAAGCCGGCAGACAAGAACAATCCCAAAGAGCCGGGCAAAGAACATACTACTCCGCAGACCTTAACCGCAGTCAAAACTGCTTTGACCGAGAAACTCACAAAAAGCGAAAACCTTGCGCCGACTGCTTTTGTCGATACCGAAAAGCACTGGGCAAAGGAAAGCATTCAGTTCGTTAATAAATTAGGCATATTAAAGGGCATCAAGGAAACGGAATTTGCTCCGAATGAAGCGATGACCCGAGCAATGTTTATTACCGCGCTGGGACGGCTGGGCAATGTCAACGAGCAGGATTATTCGGCAAGCAGCTTTGGCGATGTACCGGCGGATGCGTATTACCGCAGCTTTGCAGAATGGGCTAAGACAGCCGGTATCAGCAGCGGAACGCAAATGGGCAGCTTTGCACCAAATCAGCCCATCAGCCGGGAGCAGATTGCAACCATGATATTCCGCTTTGCCAAGTATCTGGGCTATGAACTGCCGGCGGTTCAAGCGAAAGCCGCCTTTACCGATGATACTCAAATCAGCGGCTGGGCCAAAGAAGCCGTTATCGCTTTGCAGCAGGCCGGTATTTTACAGGGCAAGGGCAATCAAATGTTTGACCCGCAGGGCAAAGCCACTCGTGCCGAAATCGCAGCATTACTGCAAAGACTGGTTCAAGCTATTATGAAATAAGACATAAATCATTCGTTTTCTTTCCAATTTGACCATCCTATTGAATTCCAAAGGCTGCTGCAAAATACTGATTTTGCAGCAGCCTTTTTTGAGGTTTGTCCTTTAGTATTTCATCTGCGATACGCAGTTTATATTCTTTCATATTCTCACCTCTTACGCTGAATCATAGCACTTTTTCGGCACTTTAGCAATCATTTTTCGGCATTTTGGCAGCTTTTTTTTCGGCGTTTTGGCATTTTAAAGAAATTCGCATACTCACAGCCACTTAGAATGGAAAAAAATATAAAATATCAAATAGGATTAAAAAAGCCCCTTTGGGGAGAGGCTTATAACTTAATTCTTTGGCGACATGCCCATTTATGCTTGATAGATTTTTTTGAATTTATTCTTCATTCCCTGCCGGTTGAGCATTTACTGGCAGTTGAGCGTCCGCTGCCGGCTCCTCTAAGGCATTTCCGCCGGTGCTGCGGGCTAATTGATACACTAAATAAAGGGTCGGCACTATCATAACCAGCGCCACTTTTTCCCAGATTCCAATCATATATTGATACGGCGAAGCGGAAATCCAATCTCTCATCGCAGCTATGCTGTTGATGGTGATATGCATAATAATCGGCCACCATAAGTTTCTGGTTTTCAGATAAATAATTCCAGCAATTAAGCCCATGATAAAGGTATAAACGCTCTGAACAAAAGACATATGCGCAATCCCGAACAGGAATGCGGATACAAACAATGCCATCCGTCCAGAGCCGATTTTTTCCAGTGTCCGGAAGATAAGTCCCCGAAAAATCAGTTCCTCCAAGATAGGGGCAAGGATTCCGCCTGCCAATATTGCAAAAAACATCATTTCCGCCGTATAGCTCATGCCAGAAGAAGCTTCCAGCCCCTTCAGACTTTGACCTATAAAGTCTATCTTTGCCAATACATTCCGCACAAAAACAACCCATAAAAACGAAATTCCGCCAAAACCAATTCCGGCTACCAAGCTTAATGCTATTCCTTTTTTAGCACTCCAATTTACTGCCGCCTGCGGATGAACCTTGTTTAATTTCCGATATAAAATATACGCCGGAATAATCATCAAAATCGATTTAACGGTATCAAACCGGTTGATATCTTCCGTTTCGACAAACCAGCTCAGCCACGGGGCATGTGTCGCATCATACGCTTTTATCATCGCCATCAGCAGCAGGTTGGTAAATACCAAAACACTGACCGTATACACCAAGACCAAAAAAATATTTAACGCCAATTCTCTTTTTTTCATTTTCATCTCTTTCCTTTGTACTTTAAAAATAATAAACTCAACTGCTGCGCAGAAAAATCACATTTTTTATCTGCGCTGTATGAATGTATCATAGCACTTCATGGATAAAGATATTGTTAAGATCTGCTGCCATCTTTTTTTTCTCCATTCTCCTCAAAGAGCCTGTGCATAAACTCTGCTTTCAACAATTTGTCCTTTTTCTAAAAATTATATAAAAACCTTGACAGCCTCTTTTTTTTGCGATATTTTTAACAAAAGAGAGCGAAATTAATTAACTCAAAGGAGTATTGCCCATAAAAAAATAATGAGCAAATTTTTTAACAACCGCAACTAAAGCAAAATAAAAACTACAAAAAATATCAGGTGTGTTATGAAAAAAAGACAAATATCATTTGCAATAATGATGATAACAATCATTTTGATTTTAGCCGCTTGCCGCAGTTTGCATACTCAATCCGCAAAAACTTTGAAAATAAACGGCATTGAAAATTTTCAGCCAATTTCGAGCGGCAAAGAAAACTACTTATTATATTATCCCGCCGATATCAGAGCGAATCAAAACAATACTATCGTCAAGGAAATCAATAAAAAAGGAGACCTTATTCGGCAGTATGAAATAGAAGATAAAAGCTTTCGCAGGATGGAAGTACATCAAAAACCAAATGACTTAGAGCGGTTATATATTTCTCTTTTTGGAGAGGCGACTTTTGATAACTATTACTATATTTATGAACTTACTTATAAGAAGTTTCATAAGGTGACTTTGGATTATTTTGATTATATTGTCGGTGTCAGCCATATACTACATTATGGCAAGGACATCCTTTTTCAGACCTTGGTTTCACACAAGACCGGCGAGCAAAATTATAATCCTTTGACCCAAAGTTTTCAGATGTCAATTTCTGATGCTACTACTAAAGAAAGTTTTGAAACAGAATATGGGAATGTACCTCGATCGCTTCCTCTGGTACAATTTCAAGATAAAATTCTTTACGCCAACAGCGGACAATATAAAGAAACTTATGAAAATTTTGGAGTGGGAGTAATTGATTTAGAAAAGCAAAGTGTCAGCTACCTTTCACCACAAAAAAATGCCGATTTAATTCCTCTTTATGCCACAAAAGAATATGCCTTTATCTTAAATGAATTCAGCGGCGGAGAATTGTATGTTTATGACCAGAATTTTAACTATCAAACTTACCTGCCTTTTCAAGACATTCCTGCTCCAGCACAATTTTATCTGGAAAGCTGTCAGCCACTTTTTTTAAATGAAACTACAGCGTTGTATGCCGTCCGTAGCCAAACAAAAGGTATCTTATTGGGATTAATGTTTTTTCGGGCAATTCCTGAATTTCAAATTTTAGAAAAAGATTATATGGAGCCGCAAAGCGAATATCGTCTGCTGTATCAAGACTGCCACGAAAAAGAAATTTATCTGATTCGTTCCAATATGCGGCAGGAATCTTTACTTATCCTAAGCAGCGAAACTCTGGAACTTTTACATGAAATCCCCATTGCAGATGCTCATTTATTGGATTTCGTTGTAAAAAATTAATCACCACTTATTTTAACACCGCTTTTCCCTGTCAAAAAGCGGTGTTATTTATCTCATTTCTTGTAAACCTGCCGCTCGTCAAAACCCTCTCCCTCATAACTGCTGCTGAAAAAAATCACTCCTCTTTCTTCCTGCCAAACAGCGGCGGCAGCGGCAGTTTCAGCCCCTCGGTTTTTTCCAGCAGGCTGTCGCCGACCTCTTTACCGACCACCTCCGCCGCTTCCTTCCAAAAAAGATTGATTACTCGGCGAAATTCTCTTTTCTGCCGGTCGCTCAGACCCGTCATCACCTTTAAAAACTCGGCTGCGTCCTTCCACTTCATATTGACCAAATCCGTTACGGTTTCAATCTTAGCCGCCGCCAAGACATCAAACAACGTATCCACAAATTGCTTGCGTTCGCTTTCATCCGTTTTTTCCAGCCACTGCTTAACGGTCAGTTCAACCATATCACTCCCCGTATCCAGCTCTTTGGCATATTCAAAGGAATTCCCCTTAACCTGCCAGGTAAAAGCGTCATGCTGCCACAGTCCAATCGCATCCGCTTTCACTACCCGATATTCTTCCGAATGTTCCATCAACCGGCCAATGACCGAGGATTCCGGCAGATAGGTTCGCACCTTTTCCATAGTTTGACTGTACTTGGGATGCTTGGTAATTGCCTCCCGAAAGCCGGGGCCGTCATAATTATCGACCGCCAATATCTTATCGCCAATTTCTTTGCCGATATGCATGGCGGCATAAACCGCTAAGTTCCCACCCTTGGAATGGCCCCCTAAGCGCAGTTTAAAGTTTGTCCACTCAAAAATCCGTTCCAGATAATTGACCGCTTCCAGCTGCGCCGGCACTTGATCCATATAGGACATATTTAAGTTTTCCCGCCAGCCGACCATGGTCGCATCCGTTCCCCGGTAAATCACATAAATACTGCCATCGGGAATCCAAGCCGTCATCGCCGCAAACTGTTCCTGCTTCTCCTCATCAATCCGGTTAATGTAATTAGCAAAAATCAGTTCGGAAAAACGGCGACTTTCTTTCAGCAGGCCAAACAGCCGAGCCGGATTGCGGACAATTCCAATCTTTTCCGCCATCTCTTCCGGCGGGTATTTGAGCCAATATTTTTCCATCAGCTTGGCCATAGAGACTGAACTTTTTTCGTTCCAGGCCGGAACCACCCCACCCAAATCCAAATACCCCAACTGCGTCAGAATCAGGCCGTCAACTTCGTTAAACGGATCCTGCTCGAAGCTGAGATCGCCCCGCCATTTAATATAATCTTCCATATTTGCCATAATGCTTCTCCTACCGTATACGGCTTACATTTATCAGGCATTTTGCTTCTTAAAATTTGTTCTTGGCGTCCGCGCACCGCCTTTTCAGCCAAAACTTTGAGCCGTCGAACCAAAGGCGACGGCGGGAGTTATCAAATCTCCCGCCGCTGTACAAACGCTTCTATCAAAATGATTACCGCTTGTAATTCTCCTTCAGCAAATTACAAGTGGTTTGCCTCTTCCTTTGTTTTTATTTGGTAACAACCGTCCAGTTGCCGTTTTCATCACATTCCGCCAAAACTTCATTGATGATACCCTCGCCGATGGTAAAGAAGCAGCGAATATTTTCCAGCGTCTGCTCGGCAATATTGGTCAGCGCTTCCTTGGTAAAGAAAGCCTGATGCGAAGTAACCAGCACATTGTTTAAGGATAACAGCCGCGCCAGCACATCATCAGTAATAATCGAATCCGAACAATCCTCAAAGAAATATTCACTTTCTTCTTCATACACATCCAGACCCGCCGCAATCACCTTTCGGGTTTTCAGCGCCTCGACCAAATCCTCCGAATTAATCAGGCCGCCGCGCGAGGTATTGATAATCATCACGCCGTCCTTCATCTTGGCAATACTTTCCCTATTTACCATATGATAGCTTTCATCGGTCAAGGGACAATGCAGGGAAATAACATCCGACTTGCGAAACAGCTGGTCTAAATCGGTATATTCCACGTCCAGCTTCGGGTTCGGGTACTTATCATAAGCCAGTACCTTCATGCCGAAGCCTTTTACAATATCCATAAAGGCCTGTCCAATCTTGCCTGTACCAATGATGCCGGCTGTCTTGCCCCGCAGGTCAAAGCCCATCAAACCATTAATACTGAAATTATTTTCCCGTGTCCGATTGTACGCCCGATGCGTTTGCCGGTTCAGGGTCAAAATCATGGCCATAGCATGTTCGGCAACAGCATAGGGACTGTACGCTGGCACTCTGACAATATGAATCTTGCCGCTGGCCGTCCGGAAGTCAACATTGTTATAACCGGCCGCTCTCATGGCAATCAGGGTAATGCCGTTGGCAACCAGCGCTTCAATCGTTTTGGTTCCCAAATCGTCGTTGACAAAAGCACAAACTACGTCAAAGCCCTTGGCTAAAGGTGCGGTTTCTTCATTTAACTTATACTCAAAAAACTTAATCTTATAATTGTATTTTTCATTCAGTTCCGTAAAAAAACGAATATCATAGGGCTTGGCGTCAAACAGTGCAATCTTTAAATGCTCATTGGTCGTTTCCAATAATTCTCTTTTCTTTTCCATTTGTTTTCCTTCCTATTATAATATGGTTGCTGTTTCCGGTCTCCTATTTTGCCAAAGCTGATTCCTTACCGTTCCTTTTCGCTTTCTGCTTTTTCGTTCCCTGTCCTGCCACCCAAATAAACATCGCTTTCCGCCTGCCCGCTGCTCAGCTAATTTACCTGACTGCGCTCATCTTCCAGCAGATTACCGCCGTCAGCCGCCGCCGTCGCTAGCTCATCGCAGCGTTCATTCTGCGGGTGGCCGTTATGCCCCCGCACCCATCTGTATTCAACTTTGTGCTCCTGCATCAGCTTGAGCAGCCGCTTCCATAAATCCTGATTTTTGACTTCTTCGTTTTTGCCCCTAATCCAGTTGTTTTTTTGCCAGGCTGCCACCCAGCCTTTGCCAAAAGCGTCCACAATATACTTGGAATCAGAAAAAACCGTTACCTCGCAACCGGTTTTCAGCTCCTCCAAGCCTTTAATCACCGCCAAAAGCTCCATTCGGTTATTGGTCGTCTGCCGGTAACCGGCCGACAGTTCCCGCCGGTGGAGCTGGCCGCCGGCATCGACATATTCTAAAATACTGCCGTAACCGCCGTTTCCGGGATTGCCCCGACAAGCTCCGTCGGTATATAATGTTATTTTTTTCATCCTTCGTCCTTTTCCGTCATTTCAATCCGGTTGCGAATCCGTTCCATCCGCTCATCCAGCGCCGTAATGATATCGGCACATTCCCGCAGTTCCTCAGAAATATCATCGGCATTTGGCAAATCTTTTTTGTAATGCAGCTTATGATCAAGGCTCGCCCAAAAATCCATAGCAATCGTCCGAAACTGCACTTCTACCTTGATGTTTTTCTTGCCGGTGGATAAAAAAATTGGAATCTCCATGATCAGATGCAGACTCCGGTAGCCGTTCGGCTTGGGATGAACGATGTAGTCCTTTTTCATCAGCAGCCGAACATCGTCCTGCTGAATCAAAAGATTGGCCAGACTATAAATGTCGTCAATAAAAGAACAGATAATTCGGATTCCCGCCACGTCAAATAAGTTTTCCTCAATGCTTTCCAGTGTTGTCGGAAAGCCCTTGCGCCGCAGTTTTTCCATGATACTGAGCGGCTGCTTGACCCGAGTCTTAATCGACTCAAATGGATTTCGATTGTGCTGAATCGAAAATTCCTCATTTAATATCTTTAGCTTTGTTTCCATTTCCAGTAATGCCGATTCATATTGAAGCATCAAGTTCATAAACGGCCCCGCCTGCTCCCATAAAACCTGCGGATCCTGCAAATTAGCGACATCGGCTAAACTAAATTTCTCCATTTTCCCTTTCCTCTCCGGCATGGTTTTTCTTCCTATTTAAGAGTAATGAAATTTGACCGGGTTGTCAATGCTTTTTCGATTAAAATTTTCAATAAAAATAAAGAGCAGCGTGAAATTCGGCCAAAATCAAAAAGACAGAAAATTATTTACTTTTCAAGATATTGACATTTTAGTATGACTGATGTATTCTTATTAAAAGATATCTCGCAGATTCTTTTTTTAACCGATAAACGTTCCTGCAATTGCCGCCATGCCCAAGAACAAGAACTTTGTCTTTTGGGCAATAACGACTTTCCCAATAATTCCTATTTCCTGCGAAAGCCCGCTTTTTTTCCTTT
Organism: uncultured Lachnospiraceae bacterium; assembly: GCA_963545585.1. Lineage (GTDB taxonomy): Bacteria > Bacillota > Clostridia > Lachnospirales > Vallitaleaceae > W11650. Next base: position 2,803 of record CAUUKX010000028.1, on the reverse strand, counting down.
TATCCAATAGATGGGGGTGTCATTATGAATAGAAAAAATCATACTTTTATTTTAACTGCCATTTTTCTGCTGCTTTCTTTTTCTTTGACTGCTTGTCAGCAAAACCAACCATCAATTCAGTCAGCCGAATCCAAAACAAAAAATGGTACTCCGGCAACTCCTTTCACCGAAAATACTCCTGCTAAAAAAGAGAATGTACCTGCATCTCTTATTGATGACGGCGGTGTTAATCAGGTCAATAATGCTGTTTGCTGCAATATCTCTGGTTTCTATCAAGACTATGTTTATTATGCTGATCGCGATGGTTTATATCAAACTAACCTTTCTTTTAAAAAGCACAAAAAAATAGCGGATGTTTGCGCTCGAACTCTACTTTTTTGTGACAACCATCTCTATTTCGTTAATATATCAGATAATTGCAAATTATATCGTCTTAATTTAAAGGATTTTCAGTTATACAAATTAATGGATTTTCATATCGGAAATTTTCAAATAATCGGTGAAAATCTTTATTTTTCAAATTTCGATAATCATTTATCATTATGTCGCTATTCCTTAAACAGTGGGCAAGTTGATGAATTATTACCTAATGTTGAAGCGGAGTGCCTTTTGGTCAATCAAAATGAATTATATTATGTCAACTGGAACTGGGGCGGCGACTTAGAACGTCTAACCGCCAAAAACAAAGCCGAAAAAGTCGGCCCTTCTCCTGTAAGCTATATCAATGCCGATAAGCAAGGCAACCTTTACTATAACTATGACGGTGTTTATCGCTTTCTGTCTGGAACAAAAGATTTTATTAAAATATATGATGATACACCTGTGTTTTATATTAATGCATTTCAAAATCAGATTTATTTTCAGATTCCAGTTACCATACAAAATTCTTCCCATCTTCATATTTACAAAATGGACACCGATGGACAAAATGTTGTTCCCATCATAAAAGAACATTTTGAACCTTTTGATGTGATTTCCCCTGATGTTCTCCTTGCTCAAAAGGAAGATAAAGGCGATGTCTATCTGATTCGCAAAGCCGAAGGGAGCGAGGAGTATACTGTTACTTTAATGAAAGACTTACGGGAATAAGAAATACAAAAGCAGTCATATCCACTTCCTTTCCAAAAACGGATATGACTGCTTTTCTTTGAGTATTCTGTTATGCTTCAGGCCCTATCACCGCATCCGGCCATAGGCATAAAAATGATTTGCCCAATACGGCTCGGACAGCGGGGTAATCTGTACCCGATTGCCGGCGGCATGAATCATCTGACCATCCCCGATATAAATAGCAGAATGAGTAACCGTTGCTCTGGTTGAATAGGTACGGGTAAAAAAGACCAAGTCCCCGACCTTCAAATCGGCCGCCACAATCGGCTCACACAGCGCAAACAGCGACTGCGAAGAACCTCTGGTATAAGAAGCCGTCCCCGAAGTGGTCAGCACCCAATGGACAAAACCGGAACAGTCAAAAGCATTCGGCCCGGCCGCTCCGCCGACATACGGCATCCCCAAACGAGATTTGGCCAACTCCAGCAAGGAAGTCTGGTGTTTTATCCAATCCTGCTGCTGCGCCTGCTCCGCCAAATATTTTAAAAATTCCTCGACAAACTTGGCTTCTGACACCATCCGTTCCGGCAGCTTAATCTTCTGCAATATTCTGTCATTTTTTTGATAAACAAACAGTGACGAGGTTTCCGGCAGCCATTGATAGGGAATATCCAAAGCCGTCAACACCTCGACAATCGGAACAGCAACACCGCTCCCCGGCACAACATCCGGCGAAATATCCGCTGCTGCCTCGCCTTTATAATAAATCTTATTTTCCGGCAAAGAGATCCGCAGCGTATTGCCCCGCCACATCAAAATTGCCGAAAAATCCTGTAAGTTCCAAGTAACCGGCAAACCAAACGCTTCTTCCATCAGCGACAGCGGCACATAGGTTCGGCCGTCACGAATGTACGGCCCCCAAGCTGCTGTTCTCACTTCACCGTCTGCCAGATATTCGCTTTCATCAACCGCCAAATAAAGACTGTTAATGGGGCTGTCTGCCGCCAATTCTTTTCTGATTTCCGCATTCCGGGAAAGATGTTCTTTGGTCATCGCCTGCACCGGAGATGCACTGCCTACGGCCAGCACCGCCGCCGCTATTATCAAATATTTTTTCAAAACTGCCTCCACTCTCTTTTCATCCAAATCATTATCGCAGTCCGATTCGGGTGCAATTTCGTGAAATTGCACTGTTTTTTAACCATATCCTTATTTATTATATCAAACAAGCCGGATAAATCAAGTTAAAGTTTTTCTTGAGTTTCCGCAGATTTATCCACAGGTCATCATTTTTAAGGTTCCTTCATCAACAAATTTCAAAAAATAGCAAAAATATAAGGAATCTTATTCCTTTTTGATGTAAAATTAAGCTATCAACCAAAAACCTTACTAAACAAAAAGAAAGGAGATTCCTTATGTCCCATTTTACATCAAACACCTATACTTTGAAAAGAAAAATTTTAGCATTTACCAATAAAATTTCAAAAAATCTCTCTAAGCCCGAAAGAAAGTTTACCGCCGACATTACTTATGGCATGTTAGCTTCCGGAAGTTGTCTGCTCACCGACGTTTGCGACCAGCTTCATGAGCCCTCTAAAAAGATAAATGTGGTTGACCGTTTATCCCGACATCTGGAAAAAGGAACTCCGAGACCTTCTCTTTCTGCCTATCTACAGCAGATTAAAAAATGGGTACCGGCTCATCCTGTCATTCCCATCGATGACACTGATGTGGTTAAGCCTGACGGCTACAA